>CAZBTI010000028.1:3010-27802 GCA_964494395.1 uncultured Acidimicrobiales bacterium
TGCACCGCGAGGCATTTACTCACTGCGCGCCAGCTAGCAGCGAATTACTGCGCGCGAGTTAGCACCGCTTAACTGCAGCGCTAAACACGCGGTAGCGTTGAGTCGTGACCGAATTGGATTCGAACGCGACCCGGGGGCTCCAAGACGACGACGGACGTCCGGCGTGGGGAGTCCCTGAGGCACTTCTGGGCTGGGTCGGCGGATCGTTCGCTGCGGTCGTCGTCTTTACGGTCTACCGGTCGCTCGGGTTCTCGCTGTTCACCCCTGAGGGCCCGGGAGGGTTTTTCGGTCGGGCGGTTGGTCAGAATCAGGTCGGAGACGGCTTCGCCGACGACGCGCTGCCGCTGTTCTTGCAAATGTTCGCCCAAGTTCCGGGCTGGATTGTCATGTTGGCCATCACATGGGTCGTGGCCGGAGCGCTCGGCCACAAACGGGTTGGGCTTTCGTTCGCCGGCGAACCGCTCGATGTGGCCAGAGGCTTCGTCATGGGCTTCATCCTGCAAATCCCCGTCGTCATCATCCTCGTCAACCTCGTGGTGTTGATCTTCGATGCCAGCTTGGATACCCGAGCCCAGTCACTCGTCGACAGCATTAACGGACCAATCGACCTCATTGCGCTCTTTCTCGGCGTCGTCGTAGGCGCCCCCATCGTCGAAGAGATCTTCTATCGAGGCATTCTGCAGCGGGCGCTCGTCGACCGGTTCGGCACCGCGATCGGCATTGGCGTTGCGAGCCTGCTGTTTGGTGCAGTGCACTTCTCCTGGGTCAACCTCATCCCGCTCTCGGTTGTCGGTGCCGGATTTGGGTTCCTCTTCCACAAATACGGACGTCTGCTGCCGGCGATCATCGCCCACATGACGTTCAACTTCATCGCCCTCGTATTCGCCCTTTCTGCATAGGGAGAAACGGGTGGCTAGGGTATTTTGCCTAGAGTGCATCAGACCTTGGGCCCAGTGTTGCGGGCCGTTTAGCTCTAATACCCACGTTTGGCTTGGCCGACCCGGCGCGCCGCCGAAAGGAAAGCGCAACTAATCGAAGGGTAGACGCCATGAAGCCAACCAAATGCGCCAAGTGCAAACGGAATATGGTCTCGCTGAATCTCGAGATCGATTCGGCAATGCGCACTCTCCATTCATGCTCCCACTGCGATATCCGCATTTGGGAAGCCGCAGGTGAGACCTTCTCTCTCGAGGGTGTCCTTGGTGAGATTGCCGATTCATCGGACCGCTGATCCCCGTAAGGGTCCCGGAGGTGGGACAATAGGTCCATGAAGACCGCGACCGACAACCAGCAATTCGTCGCGGGCAGGCTCGAAAGATGGGTGACGGGTCTCGTCGTTGCAGCATGCTCTGTTTTCGTCTTCTGGCAGCTGCAACCCTCACTGATCTTTTCTGATACCACGCCGACCGGCGGCGATATGGGTGCCCACGTCTGGGGCCCGGCGTTTTTGCGCGACGAACTGCTCCCGAACTTCCGCCTGACCGGCTGGACTCCGGACTGGTATTCCGGTTTCCCAGCGTTCCACTTCTATTTCGTGCTGCCGGCGCTCTCGATCGTCATTCTCGACGTCGGTCTCAACCCGTTCGTGTCGCTCCCAATCGTTGGTTTCCTCGCTGCGTTCGCGGCAGGTTCGTGGTTCACAGGAAACCGCAAGCGGGCGGTCCGTTTGGGAATCGCCACGGCGATTCTGGCTCCGCTGTTGATCAGCTTGCCCTACAACGTGGCCTTCAAGCTGATCGCCGTGAGTGGCGTGGTGTTGTTTCCGGTTGCTGCCTGGGCGCTCGGCCACCTATCGGGGTTGCGCTTTCCCGGCCCAGCGGTGCTCGCCGTTGGCAGCTTGGCCTTCGCGTTCGATCGCTCGTTCAATATCTACGGCGGCAACATTGCCTCGACGCTCGCTGGCGAGTTCGCGGCCTCCATCTCCCTCGCTCTTTCGCTCGTCGCTCTCGGATTCGTGATCCGTGGCACGAAGACGGGGGAGGGCAAGGTCGCTGGCGGTGTCTTCATTGCACTCACCGGACTGAGTCACCTCCTACCTGCGTTCTGGCTGCTGTCCGTCGTGGCACTGCTTATGGTCCTGCGGATTATCCAACGCCGGTTTGCTGCCGTGCCGTGGATCGTCGTCGCTGGCGCTCTGTCGGGTCTCGTCTCGGCGTTCTGGGTGCTCCCGTTCGCCCTCCGCTCGGACTTCCTCAACGACATGGGTTGGGAACGGATCGAGATCATTCACTCGCCGCTCGTTACCCGCAGCAACCTCAACCCCGCCAACGTGTTGAGCGATTACCCGCCGTTGCCGGTCCTGCTCACCCTCGCATTCGTGGGCGTAGTGCTCTCGATGGTCCGCAAGGTCGAACTGGGTGGGCTCCTCACCCTCTCGGCGGCCGCAATGGCCGCAGCATTCGTGTTCTTCCCCGACGGACGCTTGTGGAACGCTCGCATCCTTCCCTTCTACTACCTGAGCGTTGCGCTCCTCGCCGCCCTCGGCGTGGCCCTGGTGATCAACGAGCTGGCCCGCACACCGCTCGCTATTCGGATGGGAACCTTGGGCGCTTCGGCGATCCTGCTCATCCCAAACCAGATTCGCGGAGCGGTCGTATGGCCTGAACCCGGAGGCGATGGCCCCACACCGATCATTGCGTCGGTCGGAGATCTCGCGTCGGTCCTCGTCGACTACATCCCTGGCGCAGGGGCCTATGCGATTCGGGTGCTCGCAATCTTCTTCGTCGTGACAATTCTCGGCACCGAAATTCCTCGTCAGCTGAAGGCGTTCTTGAACAACGTCGAGATCGTGGCTGTCGTCGTCGCAGCAGCGGTGCTGATCGCCACGCCTGCCCGAGATGTCCAGATCTCGACGCTCACCACCAGAACCGGCGCACTTTGGGCCTTGGTGCTCCTGCTGGCGGTCGCAACGATCATTGCTGCCTCGCTATCGGCCTTGGGTCGCGAGCGGATTCGTCGTCAACGGTTCGCCCAGCAAGAGACGGCAGCAGCTTTCGCTGCCGAAGTGGGTTTGCCCGCTCCGCTCTCAACGCGACAACAAGATCAGCGGGGCGTGCTCGCAGCGATCTCTCGCTACTTCTCGTCTGATAACGACAGCGGCACGGTCGCTGCTCCGGTGGTCGCTGCGGCGTCTGTGTTCATTTTGTTGGGTCTTGCGCTCAACAGCTTGGGTGGCATCGACGAGACCGTCGATGGGCGTTCGTGGAGTTTCGCTGGCCTCGACATCACCTCGAACGACGACAGCTTCGTGCGTGGGTGGTCTGCGTGGAATTTCTCGGGCCTCGAAGGTAAAGAGATCAACGCCGGTGCGATTGGGAATGTGGGCCAGGGCGGCTTCCAGGAGTACCAGCAGATCCAGCGCACCATGCTCGGCGTGGGCCAAGAGATTGGCTGCGGTCGAGCAATGTGGGAGTTCGCCCCCGAACTGAACCGCTATGGCACGACGATGGCGATGATGCTTTTGCCGTTGTGGACCGACGGATGCATTGGCTCGATGGAAGGGTTGTTCTTCGAGGCAACGCCGACCGTTCCGTATCACTTCCTTCTGCAGAGCGATTTGTCTGCACCGAGTCGCACGATTGGTGATCAGTCCTTTGGCGGTCCGTCGCAGGCCATGCGTGATCTTCCTTACGGGCAGTTCGATATTGATCGTGGTGTCGAGCGGATGAACGAACTCGGCGTGCGCTACTACTTGGCGTTCTCGCCATCGAGCGTCCAAGCCGCCCGCGAACATCCGGGCCTCACCGAGGTCGCTGGGTCGGCACCGTGGGTTGTCTTCGAGACCACCTCTGTCCTCGTCGAACCGCTTTCGGCAACTCCCGTTGTCATCGACGGTGTCGACAATGGTCAGGACGAATGGCTCGATGTGGGCGTCGAATGGTTCGGCGGCGACCTCGCCAACACCCGTCCAGCATCGAGCGGCCCCGAAGAGTGGGCGTCGGTCAGTGCCGAAGAAGTTCTTGCTCGTTACGAGGCAGAAGGCACGATTCGTGCGGGAACGGTCGGCGAAGGCGATCTTGGCTTGCAGACGCTGCTCCCACAGGATGTGGTCGAGCAGGAGACGGTGGTGTCGAACACGCTTGCTGAAACCGATCGAATTAGCTTCACCGTCGATCAAATCGGTACGCCGATTCTCATTCGTTCTTCGTTCTTTCCAGCCTGGGAAGCCAACGGCGCTGAAGGGCCATTTCGTGTAGCCCCTAACTTCATGGTCGTTGTGCCGACAAGTACTGATGTGGAACTTGTTTTTGCCCGAACCGCAACCGACTGGGTTGCGCTGTTGCTCACCGGCGTCGGCCTCGTATCGATGTTCGTCGTGGGCGGCGTCTCTCTGGGCCGTGGCTCACGGCGCGGTGGGATTCGACTTCGTCACGATGCTGACGAGTTGGCTCCTGGGCCGATCGGCCACGTCATCGATGATCGAGACCAGGAACGCGAGGCTGATACCGACCGGGAAACGGTGACGGTATGACTCGTCGTTTACGGTTCTTCGTCGCGGTTGCGGTTACCGCGACGCTGATCGACTTTGGGCTTTTCCTGTTCTTCTTGGAGGCGGGCTTCCGTTGGTGGGCAGCCGACATTGGTGCGTTGGTCATCGCTGCCATCGTCGGCATTTCGGCGCACCGCAAGTTCACCTTGCGCAATGACCCGAACCTGCGTTGGATTCATCGCCCCGTTGCGTTCACCTCGTCGATCGCTGCTGCTGGCCTCGTCGACCTCGGCGTGCTCGCGATCTCGAACGATCGCTCGTGGATGGCAAAGATCGTCGCTATCGGCGCTGCGGCGAGCGTCCGGGCGGTATCGAATCGCTGGTTCCTCTTTCAGGTTGTTCGTAGCGAGCAGGCCGTCCCGGCGAACCGGTTGCAGCCAGATGATCAGTTGCGGCTATCGGTGGTTGTTCCCGCCTACAAAGAGGCTGAGCGAATTGCCGAAACGATCGAAGCCTTGCACGTGCACCTTTCTTCGCTCATCGACCCGACGAATTTCGAAATCGTCGTTGTCGACGATGGTTCGGGAGACGGCACCGCACAGGCTGCCGAAGCCACAGGCAAGGCGGTTGGATTGCTGCTTCCCGAGAACCTTGGCAAAGGCGGAGCGGTCCGTGAAGGAATGCGCATCGCGAAGGGTCGGACCCGTGTTTTCCTCGATGCCGACTTGGCCTACGGCCCTCCGGAAGTTGTCCGCGTGCTCGGCGAGATCGAAGCCGGTTGGGATGTCGCTGTCGGCACCAGACACGATTCTCGACTTGTCACACAAACGAGCGCAGGCTTGGTGCGTGATGTTGGTGGTCGGTTGATCAACCTGGCGACCAACGTGCTGCTCCTCGGCCAGTACCGAGATACTCAGGCCGGGTGTAAGGCCTTTCGCGGCGACGTTGCCGATCTGATCTTTTCGAAGACGAAGCTCAACGGGTTTTCGTTCGATATCGAGATCTTCCACCTGGTCGAACGGTGGCGCTTGTCTTTGATCGAGGTGCCGATGACCCCTGCCGAAACCGAGGCAACGACGGTGAGTTTGGTGGCGGACAGCCTCCAGTTGCTGGCCGATATTGGACGCATTCGCCGTTGGTCGGTGCGCGGTGAGTACACCGACCCCGAGCGCTTGGCGATGCTGCCCGAACCAGCTTTGCAGTAGCTGGTTTTTGCGAAATCCAGCTGCGCGTTACCTTTGCCGATTGAGGTGGGGGAGAACGAGGACTCGTAATGGGCAATATCGATGCGATTTTCAAGGCATATGACGTTCGCGGGCTTGCGCCTTCCGAGCTAGACGCTGAACTGAGTAGATCGATCGGCGCCGCGTTTGCTCGGTTCGTCGCTGATGAAAACGGAGCGACGTCGATTGTTCTTGGCCACGACATGCGGCCCACCGGACCGGAATTCTCTGCAGCGTTCGCCCAAGGCGCGCTCAGTCAGGGCGTCGATGTGATCAACATCGGTCTTGCCTCGACCGACATGATGTACTTCGCTTCCGGCACTCTCGATATGCCCGGCGCCGTATTCACTGCATCGCACAACCCGGCCGGATACAACGGCATCAAGATGTGCCTTAAGGGAGCTGCTCCACTCGCCGGAGATACCGGCCTTGCGGTCATCAAAGAGAACGCCCGCACGCTGCTCGAGCCACAGGGCGCTCCGGGCACGATGAGCGAGCGCAACCTGGTCGAAGACTTTGCTCAGCACGTGCTCGGCTTTATCGACGTGTCGGAGTTGAAGCCGCTGAAGATCGTTGCCGACACGGCGAACGGCATGGGCGGTCTCGTGGTTCCGGCGGTGTTCGCTCACCTGCCGTTTGAACTTGAGATCATGTACGAAGAACTCGATGGCACCTTCCCGAACCATCCGGCCGACCCGCTCAACGAGGCCAACCTCGTCGACCTGCAGCGCCGCGTTGTCGAAGTGGGAGCCGACGTTGGCCTCGCATTCGATGGCGATGCCGACCGAGTCTTTCTCGTCGACGCGAACGCCGATGGCGTGTCGGGCTCGCTCACCACAGCGCTCGTTGCCGAGCAGGTATTGAAGGCCGAACCTGGCGCAACGATTCTCCATAACCTGATCTGTTCGAAGGTCGTGCCCGAGATCATTTCTGAGGGCGGCGGCACTGCCGTGCGCACCCGAGTTGGTCACAGTTTCATCAAGGCCGTTATGGCCGAGACCGGCGCTGTTTTCGGTGGCGAGCACTCGGGTCACTATTACTTCCGCGACAATTGGCGTGCCGATTCGGGCATGATCGCCGCCGTGGTCATCTTGGCCGCAATGTGCAAGGCGGATAAGCCGTTGCACGAGTTGGTCGAGCCACTCCGGCGTTACCGTGCGTCGGGTGAGATCAACACCACGGTCGCCGACACCGCTGTGGTCATCGACAAGGTCGCAGCTGCATATAGCGACTTCGACCAGGACCGGATGGACGGCCTCACCGTCGACTGTGGCGATTGGTGGTTCAACCTGCGCCCGTCGAACACCGAGCCGCTCCTGCGCCTCAATCTCGAAGCCGCCGACGAAGCTGCGGTAGCGAAACGAGTCGAAGAAGTTCGTTCGCACTTTTAGGCGTGGCTCACATGGCTTCGGTCGGTTGGACTGATTGCTAAGGCGCCCTGAGCTATTCGCTGACCTCTGGATCGACCTTGAAGAGGTCGGCCGAGACAACCCTGATCCCTGGCGGATAAGTCGAGAAGAGTTACTTCTTCTAGTGGGAGAAGAGCAGGAGATTGGGTTCGAGGAGGGCAAGACGATGCGCGATTACCACGCTGCATATGAGCCGACTCTCTCACCGATCGAGGAGCGGTTCACCGACGACCAGATCGGGAGGCTCGTCGACTTTTTCGGAACCAGTGACTTTCGAATGTTCGATATCGTTGCCGTTCAGGAAGGCGGAGCACAGAGATTCGACATCGCGCTTCCGAAGCAGATTCTTCTTCTTAGTCGTGACGGGGGCCAGACCTGGGTTGCCGCCGGGGGCCAAGGTTAGAGCGCCGGTCCGGCGCGATGTAGTCTGACTGCATGGCTTTGGCTCAACAATTGCTCGACATCCTTGCGTGCCCACAAGATAAGGGCCCGCTCTTCTATCTGGCTGATGAGAACTCGCTCATCAACCCGCGGCTGTCGCTGCGCTATGGGATCACGAACGACATTCCGATCATGTTGATCGACAAGGCCGAAGAGCTCGACGCAGGCGAAATGGCTCGCATCACCGCGAAGGTTGAAGCCGAGGGCTTGCAACCAACGTTTTCTGAGTAGGGCACATTGGAACGGCTAATCGGAGGCTTACAAAACTACGCGTGGGGTTCGACGACCCTGCTCGCAAGTCTGCGCGGTGATGGCGCGTCCGTCGAGCCGGAAGCCGAAATCTGGTACGGAGCCCACCACGGTGCCGCAACCATGTGCGATGACGGGAAGTCGCTGCTCGAGCGCATCGAGGAGAAGCCGGTCGAAATGCTCGGGTCTTCGATCGTCGATCGCTTCGGTCCGAAGTTGCCGTTCCTTCTCAAGTTGCTCGCCGCCGACTCGCCGCTCAGCATCCAGACGCACCCATCGATAGAGCAGGCAAAGGCTGGTTTCGCAGCCGAAGAGAAAGCTGGAGTTCCACTCGATGCCTTTCACCGGTCGTTTCGCGACGACAACCACAAGCCCGAGTTGATATGTGCGCTCACTCCGTTCGATGCGCTCGTGGGGTTCCGCGATGCCGCGAGAACAGCTGCCTTCTTCAGCTCGATCGGCTTCGAGTCGCTTATGGGTCAGCTGCGCGATAGCCCGAAGAGTGTCGTCGAAGGGCTATTGAACCCCGAAGTCTGGGGCGCCTCCATTTCAGATATCAACGAGTTCATCGCCGATCTCGTTGAAGCCTGCCGCACGTACGATGGCGACGAATGGGCCCGCGAGGCTGCACTCATTGTTCGCCTCGACGAGAAGTATCCGCTCGACCCGGGCATTGGTGTTGCTGCCCTCCTGAACTTTGTGACTCTTGAACCGGGCGAGGCGCTGTACCTGAGTGCCGGCCACCTGCACGCCTACATCGGGGGCCTCGCTGTCGAGGTCATGGCCAACAGCGACAACGTGTTGCGCGGCGGCTTAACGCCGAAACACATCGACGTTCCGAATCTTCTCGAGTGCGTGTTGGACGAGACCCACCCCGCCGTCAGAGTCGAGATCGACTCTGACGGTCGCTACCTCACTCCCGCTCCCGAGTTCGAGTTGCGTCGGTTGAAGCCACAGGAGGGCACCGAAGTCGTGGGGCCCTCGATCGTGTTGTGCACCGAGGGGACCGTGGAGGTCTCCAACGGCGAAGACACGATTCGCCTTGCTCCAACCGAGGCGGTTTGGCTCAGTGTTGACGAGCGGGCAACTGTCACAGGCACTGCCTCCGTAGCGTTTCTCGCGAGCGTCGGTGCAGCGACTACACTCGTCGGTGGCTGAACAGAGGTTTTCGAGGCCAGCGGGCCCCAGCCAACCCAAATTTTCAACGTTGCGCACATTTCGCGCACGAGGAGCCTCAAATGACAGATCCAGACTTCAAGGTCGCAGACCTCTCACTAGCCGAGTTCGGCCGTAAAGAAATTCGTCTCGCCGAACACGAGATGCCAGGCCTCATGGCCCTGCGCGCCGAGTTCGGCGACAGCCAGCCGCTCGCTGGCGCACGCATTGCCGGATCGTTGCACATGACGATCCAGACCGCTGTGCTTATCGAAACCCTCACCGCCCTCGGCGCCGATGTTCGCTGGGTGACCTGCAACATCTTTTCGACCCAAGATCACGCTGCTGCAGCAGTAGCTGTGGGGCCGACCGGCACCGAATCGGCCCCAGACGGCATCCCCGTCTTCGCCTGGAAGAACGAGACCCTCGAAGAGTACTGGTGGGCAACCGAGCAGCTCTTCCACTGGCCAGACGGTGAAGGCCCAAACCTCATCCTCGACGACGGTGGCGACGCCACCATGCTCGTCCACAAGGGCCTCGAGTTCGAAAAGGCTGGCGCTATCCCGGAGACCCCCGAAGACGCTTCTGAAGAAGAAGGCGTGTTCATGGAGCAGCTCCGCATGATCGCCGCCGAGCAGGGCACCGAGTTCTGGCAGAAGATCGCTCCCGGCATCCGTGGCGTCTCCGAAGAGACCACCACCGGCGTGCACCGCCTCTACCACATGCGTGATGCTGGAGAGCTTCTGTTCCCAGCCATCAACGTCAACGATGCCGTCACAAAGTCGAAGTTCGACAACCTCTACGGCATCCGCCACAGCCTCGTCGACGGCATCAACCGCGGCACCGACGTCATGCTCGGCGGCAAGACCGCCGTTGTTGCTGGTTACGGCGATGTAGGCAAGGGCTCTGCGGCTTCGCTGAAGAGCCAGGGCTGTCGTGTCATCGTGACCGAGGTCGATCCAATCAATGCGCTTCAGGCTGCAATGGAAGGCTACGAAGTCCTTCGTATGGAAGATGTCATGGAGACCGCCGACATCTTCATCACCACCACCGGAAACAAGGACATCATTTCCGCCGAGCACATGGCTCGCATGAAGCATCAGGCAATCGTTGGCAACGTTGGTCACTTCGACAACGAGATCGACATGGCTGGCCTCGAGAAGATGTCCGATGTGCAGCGCACCAACATCAAGCCTCAGGTCGACGAGTTTGTCTTCCCCGACGGTCACTCGGTGCTCGTTCTTTCCGAAGGACGTCTGCTCAACCTCGGTAACGCAACTGGCCACCCGAGCTTCGTTATGTCGTTCAGCTTCACCAACCAGGTGCTTGCCCAAATGGAACTGCATGCCAACGCAGAGGCCTACGCAGACCCATCACCTCAGGTCGCTGTCCTGCCGAAACTGCTCGATGAGAAGGTTGCACGCCTCCACCTCGATCACCTCGGCGTACGGCTCACCGAGATGACCCAAGACCAAGCCGACTACATCGGCGTAGCCGTCGACGGCCCCTACAAGCCAGACCACTACCGGTACTGACCTTCCAAAGAATGACAGCGACTCCGTCGCGATTTTGTCATTCTTCGCAAGTTGGTCTTTCGTCCCCTCCGGGGGCCGTTCCAGAGCCACGGAGGCGGTGCGCCTGAGGCGGTGCTAACTCAGCGGTGGCGAAGAAGTTTTGATTGAGCCCCGGCCTTTGGGTCGGGGCTCTTTCTCATCCTTGGGGAGGATGCGCACGTTACTTCTCTGGGCCGATGTGGGCCGAGCGTTATTCTGAGAGCGACCCGTCGTTTGCTCCTACTTCGGCAGTTGGCCCATCCTGGACCGAGGTCGACTCGACGTGCATGGCGTCGAATGAGCCGATATCGCCTGCGTCGAATGACAGTCCGGCCTCGGTGCGCGATATCTGCACCACCGAACCGGTATCAAAGACCTGACCGAGGAGGCGATCGCACCCGACTTCGAAGTCGCTGTTGGTGCGGACCACTTCCCACCCGGCCGCTGTTGAGTTGTTGAGGAGGAACTCTCCCACACTGCATTCGTCGGAGAACAGCCCTACGAGGCCGCGATCTTGATCCCAGGTAAATGACAGGGTTCCAGATTGTGGGAGAGGCGTGCTCGTGTTCTCGATGAACCACCCCGAGCCATCGAGCGCAGAGAGTTGGTCCCGGTTCTCAATAGGCCCGAGCGCAAGGTCGGTGAACAATGCGTCCGGACCAGCGGTGGTTGCGTCGACCGCTGTCTCGTCTTCATCCTCCATTGCCTCTTCGTCTTCATCCTCCATGGCTTCTTCTTCGTCGCCAACGGCGGTGTCTGCTGCGTCGACCGAATCCGAGGTGACCTCTTCGACAGCATCAGCGCTGCCGGTCGCGTCTTCGCTGCCGCATGCGGCGAGAGTCAAGGCCCCGAGGCCGAGGCCCAGCACGAGCCGGATCGTCGCTGTCTTCGTCGCCTTGTTGTTCATCGTTCCTCCGAGAGTTCAACTACCTCCTGTAAGAATCGGCGCGTGTGCCCCGGCCTAAAGCCCCATTAGGTTCTCCTCGTGGACATCGACCCATTTGAAATACCTCCGCACGTCACTGGTTTCGGGGTCGATCCCCTCCCTCACGAGGTCGAGGCGCGCCGGCAGAGCTTTGTTTCTTGGGTTCGTGCGCTCGCGACGGCGCTCGATAGCACCGTGGCCGAACTGCCACTCGGCGACCCGATGCCCTCGTTCGATACGGTTCGTCTCGATCGAGTCGACCTGTGGTTGTTGCACAACCGGTATGTGCCGCTTGTCGGCGTGCTCACAATCGCTCCCGCACCGGGCAATGCCTGGGCGGTGGCGGGGGAGTGGGTCGATCTCGACCTTCCCGAGCACGTGAAAGGGTGGGGCCCGACCCCACTGGCAGCAAACGTGCTGAACGCGCCGATCGGCAACGCGCTCGATGGGCTCAACGTTGGCGCAAGAGAACAGGCCGATAGCTACAAACCCCAAACAATCGGCAACCTGATCTTCAACTTCTGGGCATAGGGAGGAATGCTTCGCATAGACTGATCGGTGGCGGCCATGTCGAACCGAGGTGGTAGCCGCAGTTGGGTGCGGATGTAGCGGTATGAAAGAAATGGTTGACAACAAGTCGGGCTTGGGGCGCCGATGACTAAAGAGGACCCCAAATCAGTTCAGCGTCGAATGCCCAAAGAAGAGCGATCCGAGCAGTTGCTCAACGTCGCCGAGGAACTCGTGAAGACCAAAGGCTTCGACGACACGTCGATCGAAGATGTTGCGAAGGCCGCTGGTGTTACTCGGCCAATCGTCTATCAACACTTTGGTACGAAAGAGGGCCTGTTCCTCGCCTGCATCGAACGTGCTCGATGCGAAGTCCGCGCTGAACTCGAGCCGATCTTCAAAACAGCCGAGACTCCTGAGGCTGGGTTGAGAGAAGCGGCGGAGGTTTGGTTTGGTCTCGTCGAGAGAGACCCAGCGAGATGGAAGATCTTCTTCAGCACTGCGCTACCGCTCACCGGCACCCTGGCCGAGCGCATTGCGGAACGCACCAGAGTGAACGACCCCCTGTACGCCGCTTCCCTGGCGTCGTGGGCACCTGAGGGAACTCCCAAGGAACTCATAAGCGCCGTCACTGCGATGTTCATCGGCGCTTCCGATCAGTTGGCCCGTTGGTGGCTCGACCACCCCGAGGTTCCTAAGCAACTCGTTGTTGATTCTTTTGTTGAGTTCTGCATGGCCGGTGTGGAGCAGTGGCGCTGAACTGAGCCGAAGTTCAGTGGTTCTTAAGAGTTGCGGTAGTTCTGAAGACTTGCGTTGTCGTGTCAGAGGCCCCACGTAGAGTCTCGGGCATGTGGTTGCTCGGTAACTCTTGTTCGGTGTGTCACGAACCGGCTAACGGCATTTGTGGTGCCTGCGTGCAGAAGCTCGAAAGGCCAACCGTGCCTCCGCTCGTCGGCATTGATGAGGCCACCGTGCTGTGCAGCTACGAAGGTGTCGGGGCCGATCTGGTTCGCTCCATCAAGTACCACAACAAGCGTCAAGGTCTCACCGCTCTCGTCTCGGCGCTTACCGCCTCGCTCACCGGCGAGGTCGACGCCATCGTGGCCGTCCCATCGCAGCCCACGCGTCTGCGCGAGCGCGGCTATCACGTGCCCGACCTCATGGCCGCCAGGCTCTCTCGGCGGTTGAAGGTGCCTGTCATGGAGCCGCTCGTGCGGGTCGACGACGGTTCACAGAGCCACCGTGATCGTAAGCAGCGCCAAGCCGTCGAATTTCGAACTGTGGGCGCCGTCCCCGAACGAGTTCTGCTCGTCGACGACGTGGTCACCACGGGTGCCACGGCGGTTGCGTGCGGACTTGCGCTCGGCCTCGCGGGTGCTCACCACATCGAGTTGGTCTGTCTCGCAGCCACTCCGCCAGCGCCGGTCAATGAACGAAGGCGAAAGGTTTCGCTGCGCCTGTCCGATACGAAAAGCAGCAAGCTTTAGTCGAATGAGGCCTTCGTCCTGTACGGTCGAAGGTAAGTCGAAAATACACAACAGAGAATGGAGATCTTTGCCAATGCAGGTGAACATCAGCTCCCGTCGGACCGAGGTTAACGATCGATTGCAGGAGCTGACACGCTCTAAGATCAGTCGTTTGGACAAGTATGTCCCCGGTCTAGAACGAGCGAATGTTCACTTCTCAGAAGAGCGAAATCCCCGAATTGCCGACAAGGAAGTGTGCGAAGTTTCCGTCGAAGGCCACGGCCATCACGTGCGCACAAAGGCGACCGCACCCGACGCGTTCACCGCCCTCGATCGCGCCACCGAAAAGCTCGAGCGTCAGTTTCACAAGCTGAAGACCAAGCTGCACCGCCACGAAAACAACGGCGTGGCATCTATTCGCCTCGACGATCCGCTGCCGATCACTGGCGACATCCCAGAGCCCGAAGAAGAGAACGTCTCAAAGATCGTGAAGAAGAAGCAGTTCATGATCGACCCAATGACCCCCGACGAGGCAGTACTCCAAATGGAGCTACTCGGGCACGACTTCTTCCTGTTCACCAACAGCGAGACCAACAACTCCGCCGTGGTCTACCTCCGTGACGATGGCGACGTCGGTCTTATCGACGCTTCCTAACGCCAATCTTGGGGCGCGAGCCCTGATTTTCGCGAATGTCGACTTCTGGCACGTCGAAGTTGGTCGCTGAGCCGTAGTACGAGTTGTTCGGCTGGTCGTACCCGTTGAGGACGCCACCGAGCGGCGACACGCCTACTTGGTCGAGCAGTTCGGCTGCTTCGGCGATCTCCTTCGCTGTCGTCTCATCGTTGCGTGCAACGACGATCGTCGCGTCTGCATAGCGTGCGAGCGATCGGCTGTCGGCCACCGGTAGCAGGGGAGGGCTGTCGATGATGACCATGTCGTAGGCATCGGTCAGCAAGCTCAACAGGTGGACCGTGTCGAGCGAGCTCAACGTTTGCGACGGGGGCTTCGATGGGCTGCCCGCGGTGAGAATGGCAAGGTTGAGGGATTTGTCGCCCGGGTCGACCCGAATCACTCGTGCCTTATCTCGACCCTCAATGTGCTCGGCGAGCCCGGGCGAGTTGGGCAGATCGAACGTGTCGGCCTGGGTGGGGTTGTGCATGTCCGCGTCGACCAACAGCACCGACGAGCCAGAGCGGGCGTATGTCTTCGCCAGGTGGGCGGCGATCGTCGACTTGCCCTCAGATGGGTTCGCGCTAGTGACGAGGACGGACTTCACGCGCGTGTGCTGCGTTTTGCTGAACTCGATACCTAGCTGCAGCGTTCGGATGGCCTCGGTAAAGCCGGGCGAGTCGATGCGGCCCTTGCGATTGTTCGGGACGCTCGCCAAGGTCGGAATCCCATCGAGCGCCCGACGCAGATCGTCAGGGGTGTGAATCGTGTCGTCGAGAGATTCGCGCACGATGTAGCTGCCAATGTCCGAGCCTCTCACGCTTGGTGGTACTGCCTATCGACAGGCGAATTCTTCGAAAGGGTCGTAGTTGGCGCCGCGGATTCGGACGGTGTAGCTGTCGCCGGCTCCACCGGAGATGGTGGTTTGGGTGTCGTTGGTGACGGTGCGAATCCAGCTGCCGTTTTGGAGGAGCTGGGTGCTGCTGCCGCGATCGCCTGCGTAGTTGATGACGGCGGCATTGCCGTTGGTCGAGACCGTGCAGGTGAACGGGCCGGTTGGGGGAGGGGTGTTGTTACCTCCAGAGCACGCAATGTCTTGGAAGGGGTCGGCGTACTGTGCGCCTCGTTCGACATGCTCCACCACTTTCCGCGTTTGACTTTTTAGATTGTTTCTCAAAAGAGTGGAGCCTCCAATTCGAGAGCTTGGTTGGATGACTAGCGTGGTGTTCGATCCCCAGCGACCTCGTGTCGGCAAGCAGTGACCATGAACCTCGGCGTTTCCCTCAGCTCTACCCACTCAGCGAATGGGCCGGCTCTGATGATCGAGCGCGCCCGCGTCGCCCACACGTCGGGGGTGAGCTCGCTAACGATCGGCGATCATCACAACATGGGTGTGCCCTACGCCCAGAACACGCCCATGCTCGCTCGAATGCTCGCCGAATGGCCCGACCGCCCCGCCGGGTGTCTGTTCTTAGTACCCCTTTGGCATCCGTTGTTTATGGCAGAACACATCGGCACGCTCGCCGCGATGCATGACGACACCTTCATTGTCCAGACCGGCATTGGCTGGGGCGAAGACCAGTTCGCTGCGTTAGGCGCAGACCACTCCACGCGCGGTCGAGTGCTTGAGATTGCCATTCCCGCGATCAAAGCGCTGCTCGCCGGGGAGCGCATCGACGTACCAGAGTTTTCGATGGTCGGCGCCCGAGTAGGACTCTTGCCACCAACAGATCGCACGATCGAATGGTGGATCGCCGGTGGTGTCGACGTTGCCGTTCGTCGAGCGGCCCGCCTGGGCGACGCGTGGTACAGCTCGGCGGGAGCCGGCCTCGAAGACACCCGGCACGCAATGGAGCTGTACCGAAGCGCCGGTGGCCAACGCGCCGTTGCTCGCCTCGACGGTTTGATTCTCGAAGATGGCGACGCGGCCCGGGCCGAAGCCGAAGCGCTCGTCGAAAAGGGCTACCGAGGCCAGACCATGGATCAACTCTTGGTCGGCACCCCCGACGACGTGGCAGAGAAGATCGCCGACTTTGGCCACGCCGGGTTCGACGACATCATGTTCCGATGCATGAGCGCTCCCCAGGAACTCGCGCTCGAGACCTTGACCCACCTCGGTGCCATCAACGCCACGGTTTAAGCCAGAGAAGAAAACGATGAGGGATAACCGGCCCAAATTTGAGGGCAGTTGAGGTCGCGGCCGATGAACAAATTCCAGACCGCGAAGACCAGGAAGATCGGATTGGTGAAGAACTGGTCAGAGTGGCTAAACAAGAGGTCGTTACGCCGATTGGGGTTACCCCGAAACGGTGAATTCGCTCGTGTTAAAGACCTCGCCACCGTCGACCGCGACCGCATCAACATCGAGGACCGCCTCCACGATAAAGCCGGTCTCGGGATCATACTCGACTTCGACCATCGCGTCGCTCTCGAGAGTTAGGCGGACGCTATCGAACAATTCTTCAGCGGTGTTGCCCGAGAAAAACGATGGCCCTGCATCGTTGGTTACCTCGGTGACGACGCCGTCCACAACGGTCACGGCCTGATTGCTTCCGTTCTCTTCACACTCACAGCTCGGGATGTAGTTGTAGGTATATGAGTCAATGCCAAGTGCTGCCCATCGCGCTTCGGCGTCAGCCAGGTCGGCGAAGGAAAGCTGCGTACCTGTCAACGGCGCCTGTGATGGGGAAGGAAGCGGCTCAGAAGTGGAAGGGGTCGATTCAGAGGTGGACTCTTCGGATTGGGCGGCCGGGCGAAGCTCGACAGCCGAATCAACAGCGGGGCCACAGGCCGTCGCAAGCACAGCGATGGCAAAAACTAGAGCGAGCGTGCGGAAGAGGTTGTTCATGGTCCTGATACGGCGAGCGGATTTAGAAAGTTCCCGGGACGGCAACGTTGATCCGATCGACCTACGAACATAGATCGGCCACAGCTCTGCTCTCCTTGAGTTGTCTCACCAGTGGTGACGCAGCGTCAGGAGGTGCTAGCGCTCATTGACGTTGCGATCCGGTCCAGCTCCTCGACTACGGGCACAATTCCTTCGGAAGCCCGTGAGAGCACGTTGTCTACCTCAGCCTGATATTCACTGTCCAAGTTGAACTCTTCCCGAGTCCGTTCCGCGCCCAACGCGCCCCAACCTCTATAGAGACTCCAGAGACCGCCAATCGGTTCAAGTCGCCGGACTGAGGATCCGACAAAGCCTCTTCCCAACCAACGCCGCGCGAGGTGGTCACCTTGGCCTCAACTGATTGGTTGGTCTGTCGATGGAGATCCAGCGAGATCCTGGCGGAGCTTGTTGGGAGGCAATCGTGCAGGCATTATCTGGACGTTCATTTGTAGAAAAGCTGCGGCTCTTTATTGGGCTCGGAGCGTTGATGGTTGTGGTGGCGGTGTTGTCGCCGCTGGGTGTTTCTGCCCAGTCGGGCGATTCCATCGATGTCACTGGTCGTGGTGCGAGCGGTGGTGAGCAACTCCAGGTAAGTGTAAACGGATCGGTCGTGTCGACCATCTCGTTTACGACGACGTCGACCACGGAAAGCGCGAGCTTGCCAGAGGGCACGACGTGGAATGAGATCGAGCTCCAGTTCACCGATGCCCCGAATATGGACCTCACTCTTACCGGCTTTGGTCTTGGCTCTGAAACCCGATCGATGACCGCTGGTGACGTTCGTGTCTCTGGACAGTGGACAGGTTCTACCTGTTCTGGCCTCGGAGACCCGATCCACACGACCATCCACTGCGATGGCGTGGTGCAGTTTCCTGCCCAATCCAATAATGGCGGCGGCCCACTTTCCGGCATCGAGTCGGATCTCGACCCCAGCTTCTTTGGCAATGCCCAGACGGTCGTGCCCGTGTACGACACTGCTTGGGATCTTGGAGTGAGCGCCCGAACCGGACAGGTCGAGGAGTACAGCGAATGGCTCGCCGACAGCGGCTTCTCGGGCTTCGCCACCACCTACTTGGGTGCGATTCACCGGCCGGCAGCCCGCGATGATCAGGGTGACATCTTCACCCGCGACGACCCATACGGAAACCCAATCGCCACGTGGGATGAAGGTACCGGCAACCTGATCCTCGGCGCGGCTCACGCCGACCGATTCGAGGAATACCTCGATGCCGCGCACGCCGAAGGCCAACGAGTCCTGCTCTACGTTATCTGGGAGCGCAAGGCCGTCGAAGAATTCGAACTCATCAATGAGGACAACGCCTACGAGTGGGCGCGCCAACTCGGTTCACGATTTGGAAACCACCCCGCAATCCAGAGCTGGATTCTCGGCGGCGACGCCGGAACCGACAACCCACGTGCCCAGTTGTGGGCCAACGCTGAGGCTGGCCTGCGAGATGCTGGAGTCTCCGGCTTTGTCGAGTACGGAACGGGGTCAGCGCCAGAACGACGCATCAACAACCTCGACGAGCCTTGGAACCAAGGTCAGCACGTGCAGACCAGCCACTGCGGCACGCCCGACCTCATCGACCAGCGACTCTCGCGAGTAGTGAACCTTGCCGACATTCCTGTGTGGGCGGGGGAGATGCGTTACGAAAACATCAACGCAACGTGGTGCGAACCAGCAGTGCCCATTCCGGGCGCAGCCGAGAACGTCGCCGACGCACTCGCCGCCATCGAAGCCGGTGCCGACGGTGTTGTGTTTGGCCACAACGACAGATGGCAGTGGGGCCACGGTTCTCTCGGAGGAGGCAACCAAGGATGGACGACCGTCCGACAGAGCTTCACCGCTCCAGGCGCACACGCAGTAATTGCTGCGCTCACCGAAGCTCCACCAGAACAACCGGAGCCAGCGCCCGAACCTGAACAACCACAGCCCGAGCAGGAACAACCAGCGCCCGAGCCAGAGGCTGAACAGCCAGCGCCCGAGCCAGAGGCTGAACAGCCAGCGCCTGAGCCAGAGCCAGAACAACCGGCGCTCGAGCTGGAACCTGTTGAGACTGCGCCCGAGCAGCCTGCTGCTGAAGAGACTGATCCGCAAGAGCTTGCTTCTGATGTGACTGCGCCTGTGGTGTCGGTCGTGTCTCCTGCTGCTGGGTCGGAAATCGATCCGGGTGTTGCTGATTTGGTGATCCGTTCTGTCGATCCGTCAGGTGTTGCTGATGTTGTCGTCAATGTGCGGAACGAGTCGACCGATGAGTACTGGAACGGATTCGACTGGGTCTCATCCTCACAGTTCCGACCTGGCGTGCTGCGCGGGTCTGATTGGGTAATTTCGAACATCGACTTCGAGCCTGGTGAGATTGTTGTGCGGGTGTATTCAACCGATGCGCTTGGCAACCGGACGACATTCCAAGAGACGATCGATGATCGAAGCGAGTTCACCGTGTTGGCTGGGCCTGCTGCTGATGAGACTGCGCCTGTGGTGTCGGTCGTATCTCCTGCTGCTGGTTCGGTAATCGAACAGGGCGTTTCCGATTTGGTGATCAGTTCTGTCGACCCGTCGGGTGTTGCTCGTGTGATGGCCAATGTGCTGAACGAGTCGACCGGTGAGTACTGGAACGGTTCAGGCTGGTCGTCTTCGAAGCAGTTCCGATCCGGCGTGCTTATGGGGTCTGATTGGGTAATTCCAAACATCGACTTCGAGTCTGGTGACATTGTCGTGCGGGTGTATTCAACCGATGCGCTTGGCAACCGGACGACGTATTCAGAGACGGTCGAGAATCGGACCGAGTTCACGGTGTCGTCTCAGGCTGGGCCTGAAACTTTTGCGCCCGAGCCTGCCCCCGATGTGACTGCGCCCTTGGTGTCGGTTGTGTCTCCTGGCTTTGGAGTGCTACTCGAACCAGGCGTTGATGACTTGTTGATCAGCTCCGTTGATCCGTCGGGTGTTGCTCGTGTGATCGTCAATGTGCAGAACGAGACGACCGGTGAGTACTGGAACGGTTCAGGCTGGTCGTCTTCGATTCAGTTCAGACGCGCAATGGTTGTCCACTCCGATTGGGTGATTCCAAACATCGACTTCGAGTCTGGTGACATTGTTGTGCGGGTGTATTCAACCGATGCGCTTGGCAACCGGACGACGTATCAAGAGACGGTCGAGAATCGAACCGAGTTCACCGTCAACTAACTGGTCGCGAGGCATGTAAGGCTGTCCTAGAAGCACCGCCACGGTACGCCTCGGCTAGCCCGAGCACGGTGCCGGCGAGTCAACGGATCCGCCCTCACTGCATAAACGGCTACTGACTAGCTGCAAAAGCGGCTACCGAGTAGCCGTTTTTGCAGTCTGACAGGGCCCATACCAGCGCCGACTTGGCTGAGCCGCTGACCTAGTTACATCTGATGTCTTGGAAGGGGTCGGCGTATTGAGGGCCCCGTACTCGCGCTGTGTAGTTGTCGCCAGCACCGCCAACAATGATGACCCGCGACTCGTTGTCCGCAATGGTCTCGGCGAACGAGCCGTTGCGTCGAAGCACAAGCGAAGTGCCGCGGTCGCCGAAGAAGCGGATCGTTGCGTTGTTGCCATTGGTGGTGACGGTGCAGCTAAACCCGGGTTCTGTTGCTGACGGGTTGGCAAAGATCGCCACGTGATCGGTCGCCGCTGGTGAGTTTGTGCCGGTGATGCCGTTCGGGTTGAGCACTTCGGTGAAGTCGCCGCCGACGAGCAGGCCGCTGGCACCGGTTCGCAGTTCCCACACGCCGGTGACCGAGTCGAGGTGCGGATCGAATGGAAGAAGGGCGCCCGTGTTTTGCGTGAGCGAAAGGAGCTTGCTCCGCTCGATTGCATTCGAGTTGTTGTCCGCATCTTCCACGTACCCATCGACTGGGAAGTTGGGGTTGAGGGTCGTGCCGTCGAGCAAGAAACGGTTCTCGGAGTAGATCACGTCGCCGTGGGTTCCAACGAAGAGCGTGTCGCCTTGGGTTTCGAGGGCCTGGACATCGCCGCCGATCACTCGTTGCCACTGCCGGGCGCCTGATATGGCGTCGAATGCCCAAATGGAATTGCCATTGCCATTGTTGGTCGTTACGCCGCCAGTTCCAGCGAACACTCTGGACCCATCGGCGCTGAGCGACAAGGACAACACACGCTCTGGACTACCCACCGAGTTCCACCTCGCGTTGACTAATCCTCTTCCGGTGTTCAGTCGCACCAAGTTCGCGTGGCTCTCGCCCGAGATCGTGGAGAAGTTTCCTCCCACATACAGCTTTCCAGCGAACAACTCGATGTCGAGCACCGTCCCGTTCGCCGTTCCTTCCCAGTTGGAATTGAGCGAACCGTCGGAGGCGAGGAGGCGAGCAAGATTCGGTGCGTTCGTTCCGCCGATCGTTTCGAAACGGCCGCCGACGTAGACACCGCTGCCATCGACATCGATCGTTTCGACGGCAGCGTCGGCATTTGGGTTGAACGTTGGGTCGAGTTGGCCGGTGATTGCATCGACCTTCGCAATGCGGTTGCGTGTGACGCCGTCGACGGTGCGGAAGTTGCCGCCGAAGTAGAGGTCTTGACCATTGGGGGAGAGGGCGATTGCCTTCACTTCGGTAGCTCCGCCAGCGATGACGGGGCGGAAGTTGGGGTCGAGTTCGCCCGTTCGCACATTTACCGCAGCGAGGTAGGCCTGGGTTCGGCCGCTGACCTGGGTGAACTGTCCGCCAATGTAATAGCGGCCGTTCGCCTCTTCGATCGCCCACACCGGTGTCGGGTCGGTAGCGAAGGGGCTCTGGCCGGGGTCGACCGGGAAGGTGCTCAGCGTGCTCTGCGCCCCAATCGGTGCGGAGTTCGCAATAGAGAGCAGTGGCACGAAGAGCGCCAACGCAAGAACGCAAGTGAGCACAAGTGAACTGCATCGCCTCGACGAAACCATGATTGAAGACCTCCGACGTCGGGCTTCCCACACCGAGACAACGAACACGTCACGCAACCGTGACGGTCGCGCCACGCTGCGCGACAAATGGACGTTAGCGAGTCGTTTTGAGCCGCAGCAAGGTGGGCTGGTGAAGAAGGGGGAGCGTTCGAGCACTCTCAGGGGTCTGCGTTGCCGGTTGCCGGTTGCCGGTTGCTGGTTGCGGCGTGCTGACCTAGTTACAGCTGATGTCTTGGAAGGGGTCGGCGTATTGTGCGCCGCGAACTCGTGCGGCGTAGTTGCCGCCTGCTCCGCCGATGACGGTGACTTGGCTTTGTCCGGTGATGGTTCGGTTCCAGCTGCCGTTGAGTAGGAGTTGATTGCTGGTGCCGAGGTCGCCCATCAGGTCGATGATGGCGTTATTGCCGTTGGTGGTGACCGTGCAAGTGAGCGGGTCGTCGGCTCCAGGTAGTGGGGTCCCGCCGTCGCCCGTGCAGGAGATGTCTTGGAAGGGGTCCGCGTATTGTGCGCCGCGAACTCGTGCGGCGTAGTTGTCGCCCGCTCCGCCGATGACGGTGACTTGGCTTTGTCCGGTGATGGTTCGGTTCCAGCTGCCATTGATGAGGAGTTGGTTGCTGGTGCCGAGGTCGCCCATCAGGTCGACGATGGCATTGTTGCCGCTCGTGGAAACCGTGCAGGTCAGCGGAGCGCCGCCGCCAGGTGTTGGCCCTCCGTTGTTGGTGCACGGAATGTCTTCGAACGGGTCGGCGTACTGAGGGCCACGAAGGCGGCCCGCCCAGGTGTCGCCGGCGCCGCCAGCGATAGTGACCAACAACTCGCCATCGGCGATGGTCTCGGCGAACGAGCCGTTGCGTCGAAGCACGAGCGAGGTGCCGCGGTCGCCTGCGAAGCGGATCGTTGCGCTGTTGCCATTGGTGGTGACGGTGCAGCTAAAGCGGTCATCTGGCGTGGGCTCTGGTGCTGAAGGGTTCGCGAAGATTGCCACGTGGTTCGTTATGGCGGGGCTGTTCGTGCCGGTGATGCCGTTCGGGTTAAGCACCTCGGTGAAGTCGCCGCCGACGAGCAGGCCACTGGCACCGGTTTGGAGTTCCCACACACCGTTGACCGAGTCGAGGTGCGGATCGAATGGAAGAAGGGCGCCCGTGTTTTGCGTGAGCGAAAGGAGCTTGCGGCGTTGGGTGGCGTTGGTGTTGTTGTTCGGGTCATCGTTGTACCCGTCGACGGGGAAGTTGGGGTTCGGGGTGGTGCCGTCGAGCAGGAACTGGTTCTGGGCGTAGATCACGTCGCCGTGGGTGCCCACGAAGAGGGTGTCGCCTTGGGTTTCAAGGGCCTGGACGTCGCCGCCGAGCACTCGTTGCCACTGGCGGATGCCGGTGAGCGAGAAGGCCCACACCGCATTGCCGTTGTTGCCGTTGTTTAGCGTTCCGCCGGTTCCGGCAAAGACGGTGCGGCCATCGTCACTAAGTGCGAGCGACTGCACCCGCTCGGGGGTGCCGACAGAGTCCCATGCCGGGCTGATCGTGCCGGTCGTTCTTCTCACACGGACCAAGTTGCTGTGGCTTTCGCCAGACACACTCGTGAAGTTGCCGCCCACATAGAGGTTGCCGGCGAAGACTTCGACATCGAAGACCGTGCCGTTGGTCGATCCAGTCCAGTTGGGGTTGAGCCGTCCGGTGGTCGTCGCGAGTCGAGCGAGGTTGGGTGAAGACTGTCCGCTGATGATGTTGAACCGGCCGCCCACGTACACGCCGGCTGCGTCGACGGCGATCGTCTCGATAAGCGCGTCGGCACCCGGGTTGAACGCTGTATCGAGTGCACCGGTGATTGCGTCGACCTTGGCAATGCGTTCTCTCGCGACGCCGTCGACGGTGCGGAAGTTGCCGCCGAAGTAGAGGTCTTGGCCGTCGGGGGAGAGGGCGATTGCCTTTACCTCGGTAACTCCGCCGGCGATGACGGGGCGGAAGTTGGGGTCGAGTTGGCCTGTCGCAACGTTGACTGCGGCGAGGAAGGCTTGGGTTTGGCCGCTGACTTGGGTGAACTGACCGCCGATGTAATAGCGGCCGTTCGCCTCTTCGATCGCCCATACCGGGGTGGGTTCGATGGCGAGCGGGTCCTGGCCGGGGTCGACGGGGAAGGTCGTCAGTGTGCTCTGCGCCGCAAGCGGCGATGTGTTGGCGATCGAGAGCAATGGCACAAAGAGCGCCATAGCGAGAACGCAACGCACCAAGAGTGATGTTCTTCGCTGCGATGAAACCATGATGAAAGACCTCCGGCCGGATGTTTTCCGCCTCGAATGCTTGTCCACGGCTCAGAACTGTGGTGTCCGTACCACAGTGAGCGCGTAAGCCCAAGGTACCGAGTTGAGGTCTACCGCAACAAAGCGGGCGGTGAGGTCGCCAAAACGCGCAACGGCGCCCCGAGACCGAAGCCTGGGGCGCCGTTTGCTACGCAGTTGCTGAATCTAGTTACAGCGAATGTCTTCGAACGGCACGGCGTAGTTGCCGCCACGAACTCGTGCGGTGTAGGTATCGCCTGCGCCACCGCTAACGGTTACCGTGTTCTGCCCGGAGATGGTGCGGATCCAGCTGCCGTTGCGGAGCAGGTTGTTGCTGAAGCCGAGGTCGCCGGTCAGGGTGATGATGGCGTTGTTGCCAGAGTTGGTGACCGTGCAGGCAAGGTCGCCACCGGTAGGAACGGGAGTTCCGCCACCACCGCCCGAGCACTGGATGTCTTCGAACGGCACGGCGTAGTTGCCGCCACGAACTCGTGCGGTGTAGGTATCGCCTGCGCCACCGCTAACGGTTACCGTGTTCTGCCCGGAGATGGTGCGGATCCAGCTGCCGTTGCGGAGCAGGTTGTTGCTGAAGCCGAGGTCGCCGGTCAGGGTGATGATGGCGTTGTTGCCAGAGTTGGTGACCGTGCAGGCAAGGTCGCCACCGGTAGGAACGGGAGTTCCGCC
>CAZBTI010000028.1:27902-33200 GCA_964494395.1 uncultured Acidimicrobiales bacterium
CAGAGTTGGTGACCGTGCAGGCAAGGTCGCCACCGGTAGGAACGGGAGTTCCGCCGCCGCCATTTCCGCCACCGGTGCCACCGCCGGTGCAGGCAATGTCTTCGAACGGGTTGTCGTAGTTTGGGCCACGAACTCGGCCTTCGAAGAAGTCCTGGGCGCCACCGCTAATGGTCACCCAAGGGACGTTGTTCGCAATGGTCTGGGCGAACGAGCCGTTGCGTCGAAGCACGAGCGAGGTTCCGCGGTCGCCTTCGAAGCGAATCGTTGCGCTGTTGCCATTGACGGTCACGTTGCAGCTGAAGTCGGGGGTTGCCTGCGGCGCCGGAGCCGAAGGGTTCGCGAAGATCGCTACGTGGTCAGCATCGATTGGGCTGCGGGTCGTGGTGATGCCGTCGGGGTTCAAGATCTCGGTGAAGTCACCACCGACGAGCAGGCCACTGTTACCGGTTTCGAGTTCCCACACACCGTTGACCGAATCGAGGTCGGGGTCGAAAGGAAGGAGCTCGCCCGTTCCCTGACGAAGGGAGAGAAGCTTCTCGCGCCTCGTCATGTTGGGGTTGGTGTTGGGGTTGCCGCCGTATCCATCGGCGGGGAAGTTCGGGTTCGGGGTCGTGCCGTTCAGCAAGAAACGGTTCTCCGAAAAGATGGCCTGGCCATGAGTGCCGACGAACAGGGTGTTTCCCTGAATCTCGAGCGCTTGGACATCGCCGTCCAAGACCCGCTGCCATGCGCGAGCGCCAGCGCTGGTGAAGGCAAAGACCGAGTTGCCGTTGCCGTTGTTCTGCAGCGAGCCTCCCGTCCCTGCGAATACAGATGACCCATCGGTGCTCACCGCTAGTGACTGGACACGGTCGGGAGTTCCCAACGAGTTCCAGCCGATGGCGCCGGTCGTGGTGTTGAGGCGAGAGATGTTGTTCTGTGTCGTCGAGAGGACGCGGTCGAAGTTGCCGCCGACGTAGAGGTTGCTGCCGGACAGCTCGAGGTCGAAGACCGTGCCGTTGGTCGAAGCATTCCAGTTGTTGATCGGCGCACCGCTGCTTGCGTTCACCTTGATGAGGTTCGGTGAGAAGCGGCCGCCGACGGTGTTGAAGCGGCCGCCGATGTAGACACCCGAGCTATCGGTCACGATCGACTCGATCTCTTGATCAGAACCTGGGTTCCATAACCCGTCGAGCTGGCCGCTGCGGGAATCGATCTTGGCGAGGCGTGAACGTGACACGCCGTTGACCGTCTGGAAGATGCCACCGATGTAGAGGTCGTTGCCGTCGGGGGAGAGGGCAATGGTGTTGACCACGGTGTTGCCGCCGGCAACGACCGGATCGAAGTTGGTGTCGAGGCGACCGGTGTTGACGTTGACCGCAGCGACATATGCCTGCGTGCGGCCATCGACCTGGGTGAAGTCGCCAGCAATGTAGTAGCGGCCGTTCGCTTCGAGGAACGCCGTCACTGGTGTTGGGTCGGTAGCGAAGGGGCTTTGGTTCGGGTCGACCGGGAAGGTCGTTACCGTGCTTTGTGCAGCTACCGAATCTGCGGTTGCGATCGAGAGCAACGGCGCAAACAACGCGATTGCGAGCAAGCAGCGAAAGAGAAGAAAAGCGGTGCGCTTCGATGAAGCCATGAGTGGGGACCTCCGAGGTCTTCGTTTGCCCGCCCCTGATGTAAGGAATACCCGCCGCTATCAATGCGATACCCGCTATGTGTCTCGAAGCGCTCTCCCCACCGGCTTCATTGCAACTACCCGAAAATAGTAACCGCGGAGCGCACCGCACAAGACAACTCGTGAGGCATTTGCCACACCCGCTCCCGTTCGGCGGTTCCCGCTAGCCGGGAGTGCAGGTGAAGTCTTGGAACGGCTGGGTGTAGAGCGGTCCGCGCAGCCGCACGGAGTAGCCGTTACCCGCACCACCGGTGATCGTGGTGGAGGCTTGTCCGGTGATGGTTTGGTTCCAGATGCCATTGCTCAGCAACTGCGCGGTGTTTCCCTGGTCGCCCGTGTACGTGATCGTCGCGTTATTGCCAACCGTGGTGACCGAACAGGCAAAGACGCCGGGGTTTACCGGTGGTTGTGGTTGTGGTTGTGGTTGTGGCCCTGGGGCTGCGCCGCCGGTGCAGGTGATGTCTTCGAATGGTTGGGTGAACTCTGGGCCACGAACTCGGGCAACGATCGTGTCGTTACTGGTAGCGCTGATCGTTGCGCTCGTGCCGGCGACGTTGGCTACCCAGCTGCCGTTCACTCGAAGCACGAGGAGCCTTCCGGTATCGCCGGTGAAGGTGACGTCAGCATTGCCGCCGGTGAAGGAGACCGCACACGAGAGGGTGCCGCCAACCGGTAGAGGCGGGGGATTAGGTGCCGGATCGGGAGCCACGGTTCCGTCGGAGGTGCAGGCAATGTCTTCGAACGGGTTGGCGAACTGCTCGCCACGGGCCCGAACAGCAAAGTCGCTTCCTGCGCCGCCGGTGACCAAGGTCGTTGTCAGGCCGGTAACGGTACGGTTCCAACTGCCGTCACGAAGCAACTGCGTGCTGCTGCCTGGGCTGCCGGTGTAGGTGATGACGGCGTTCGATCCGCTGATCGTCACGACACAGGCGAAAGGTTCGCCTGGGCCAGGAACCGGATCTGGCGTTGGCACGGGCGTGAGTGCCCCGTTGAGGAACGGGTTGGCGAAGATCGCCACGTGGTTCGTGTCGATCGTGGTCTCTAACCCGGTTTGCCCCGTTGGGTTGAGTACTCGGGTGAAGTCGCCTCCGACGAGCAGGCCGCTCGGTCCGGATTCGAGTTCCCACACGCCATTGATCGAGTTGAGGTCGGGGTCGAACGCATTGATGGCGCCGGTGCCCTGATCGAGCGAGAAGAGCTTCTGTCGCTGGATTGCGTTCGGGTTGGTGCTGGGGTTCTCGACATAGCCATCGTTCGGGAAGGCTGCACGACGGGTGACCCCATCGAGTTCGAACTTGGGCTCGATGAAGACGACCTCGCCGTGGGTGCCGACGAAGAGCGAATCTCCGAACGCTTCCAACGCCTGCACATCGCCGCCGAGAGGACGCTGCCAGTTGCGCTGACCTCTCGTGGTGAGCGACCACGCCGAGTTGCCGTTGCCATCGTCGCGCAGCGTGCCGGCCGTGCCAGCAAAGACCGTCTGTCCATTGGCGCTCAAGCTGAGCGAGAGCACGCGATCTGTGAGTTGGTAGGTGGGGTTCCAATCACCGTGGGTCGCACCGTTGCTCGTCTGAAGGCGGACGAGGTTGCTGTCGCCCTGGCCGTTGGCCGTCCTGAAGTTGCCGCCCACATAGAGGTTGTTGTTGAACAACTCGAGGTCGAAGACGGTGCCACTAACCGTTGCGTTGAACGCTTGGTCGTGGGCGCCGGTCACCGGGTCGAGTCGGGCGAGATTCGACACGTTCGCGCCACCGATGTTGTTGAAGCGGCCACCCACATACACGCCGGTGCTGTCGACGGCGATCGACTCGATCAACGCATCGGCATCGGGGTTGAAGGTCGGGTCGACGATTCCGGTGAAGGCGTCGACCTTCGCAATGCGGTTGCGGAACACTCCGTCGACGGAGCGGAAGTTGCCGCCGATGTACAGGTCTTGGCCGTTAGGGGAAAGGGCAATCGCCTTGATCTCGGTCGTGCCACCCACAATGACCGGATCGAACCTCGTTTCGAGCTGCCCGGTTGCCGTATTGACCGCAGCGAGGAAGCTCTGCGTCTGTCCCTCGACCTGAGAGAACCGGCCACCGATGTAATAGCGGCCGTTCGCCTCGATGATTGCCCACACCGGGGTGGGTTCGGTTGCGAACGGGTCTTGGCCCGGATCGACCGAGATGGTCGACAGCGTGCTTTGCGCAGCGACCGGTTGAGCGGTGGCGATGGAAACCACCGGTACCAGCAGGGCTAGCGCAAGCGCGCAGCGGGAGAGAAGAGAAGCGAGCCGCTTCGTCGTAACCATGAGTGAATAACCTCCGAGGCCGCCTCGAAATCCCGCCGGGATGAACGTGCAAAGCCCCGCCTATGGATATCAACAGCCTCAAGTCCCCGAGGTCGCTGGAAGACACTAACTCGGCGTGGGCGAACCTGACAAGGACTCCGTTGAGCCGTACGGCACAACGACGTGGTCACTGTCAGCGTTTTCAGCCTCGACACAACCACCAGAATGAGTTGAGAAACACGGTGGTGACAGCACCGCCATGAATCGACGGCAGTACGCTGAAAGGTGATGAGCGTATTTAAAAAGGTACTCCGAAGCGGCGAAGGTAAGAAGCTGCGCGCACTCGAGGCAATCGTGCCCGACGTGAACGCGCTCGAACCCGAAATCCAAGCCCTATCCGACGCCGAACTGCAGGGCAAGACCGCCGAGTTCCGCACACGCCTCGAAAACGGCGCCACCCTCGACGACCTGCTCGTCGAAGCGTTCGCCGTCACACGCGAAGCAGCGATTCGTACCCTTGGCATGCGTCACTACGACGTCCAGCTCATGGGTGGGCTCGCGCTTCACCTCGGCTGGGTTGCCGAAATGCGAACCGGTGAAGGCAAAACGCTCGTCTCCACGCTGGCCGCATACCTCAACGGCCTCACCGGCGACGGCATGCACCTCGTCACGGTCAACGATTACCTCGCAACCCGAGACAAAGAACAGATGGGTCGCCTCCACGAATGGATGGGCCTCACCGTCGGCCTCATCGTGCCGGGCAACCGCGACAACACTTTCAAACGCGCCCAATACGCATCCGACATCACCTACGGAACCAACAACGAGTTCGGCTTCGACTACCTGCGCGACAACATGGCCATGACCGCAGCCGCCCGGGTCCAGCGCGAATACAAATATTGCATCGTCGACGAGATCGACTCGATCCTCATCGACGAAGCCCGTACCCCGCTCATCATCTCGGGCAAGGTCGCCGACGCTGCTCAGATCTACTACCGCTTCGCCAGCATCTCCCGCTCGCTCGAACGCGACGTCCACTACGACGTCGACGAAGAGAAGCGCATCGTTGCCCCGACCGAAGAAGGCATCCTCGCGGTCGAAGACGCACTCGGCATCGAGAACCTCTACGACCCAGCATCGGCAAACGCGAACTTCGTTCACCAACTGCTCGTCTCGCTCAAAGCCAAGGAGCTCTACAAGCGCGACAAGGAATACTTGGTCGACGGGGGAGAGGTCAAGATCGTCGACGAGTTCACCGGACGCGTGCTCGATGGGCGTCGCTGGTCCGATGGCCTGCACCAGGCCGTCGAAGCCAAGGAAGGCGTGAAGATCAAAGAGGAGAACCAAACCCTCGCAACGATCACGCTGC
>CAZBTI010000029.1:0-19555 GCA_964494395.1 uncultured Acidimicrobiales bacterium
TGCGAGTACTCCAATAGCTACAGGGAGCGAGCTGGCGGCTTCGATGACGGTTAGTAGCGTTCCGCCGATTCCACCGCCGAGGAAGAACACCACCATGAAGACGGCCAGACCGGCGCCGCGCTCATCTTCGGGAGTGACGGTGGTGAGCAGTCCGAGGAGGGCGGCCTGGCCCACGCTGAATGCGATCCCTACGAACACAAACGAGATCGATAGACCGATCGGCTGCGAGGCGAATATCGCTGCGATCAGGAGCCCCGCGGCGGCGAAGAGAAGTCCATAGCCTGCGATCTGCTTTGCGCTGAGGTGTTTGCGGAGCTGGACGGCGACCGGGCCCATCAGCACGCCGACGGCCGCTGCAGGGAGCACCCAAAGTCCGATCTCGATACGGCTGGCGCCAAGTTCCTCAGTGAAGATCGCTGGCACCGCGATGAGCAGTGAGAAGAAGCACGCAGGGATCGTTGCAGCCGCAAGCGCGATTCTCCATGTGGTTGAACGGCGGAGTACGCCTCGGGGAATAAACGGTAAGAGGCCACGGCGAGGCCCCATCAACGATGCGACCACTCCGGTGAGGAAGAGCATGACACCGATGACGCCAATCACTGGGTTCGCTCCGATTTGGAGGACGAGGTTCAACCCGACTGCGATCGCTGAAACGCCAACAGCGCCTGGAACGTCCAAACCAGCTAACCCCCGAGTTCCATCGAATGAGAGTTCTCGTACCGGTCCGACGAAGAACAGCACCAGCGCCGGGATAGCCAGCACGACGCGCCAGTGGGCGATGTCGGCGATTGCCGCACCGAGGAGCAAGCCGCCAGCTGCGAGTGCAGCGAGGCCAGCCATTCGGGTGAGGGCTCCGGGGCGATCGGGTTCGTCAAGGCGAGCGGCGATAATCACCGGCCCGAGAACGGGTACTGCGCCTGCGCCCGCACCGACGATGCCTCTCGCGATGATGAGTAGCAGAGGCGTAGGGGCGAGAGCGGCGGCGATTGCGCCCACCGCCATGATTCCAAGGCCAATGGTGATTGGAGTTCGTGGTCCGATCAGGTCAGCGATTCGGCCGTACAGCGGGGCGCTAGCGGCCAGGCCGACGACGAATGCAGTGATGACCCAGGCACCGGTTGCGAGTGAAAGGTCGAACTCGTCTCGGATGGTAGGCACCACGACAGCGGCGGCCGTCGACGCTAACCCGACGATTCCGTAGGTGAATCCCAAAATGGTTCCGACGCGGGCAGGCGTTGGAGATCCGGTAGCGGCCACGGGGGGAATTTGGCCGAGCGGGGCACTGGTCACAAAGACGCCAACACATTCGTTTAGGAGGGTGAGATCGGAAACACCCCTTCTCAGAATTCTATTCGTTTCCAGAAGCTCGCGCTGAGCTATAGGCAGCGGTCGCCCTGTAGGTTCACCCGTTCCGTCTTGACGACGTCAGGCCTGTAGAAGGAACGGTTTTGCAGCTCGCAGCTCTGCGACAAAAACGTCGGGTACCTCGAGTGCGGGGAAGTGGCCGCCGCGATCGAGGTCGTTCCAATAGACGATGTTTCGGTATCGCTGCTCGGCCCAACGTCGGCTCGGTTTGATGATCTCCTTGGGGAACATTGAACAGCCCGTCGCCAGCTCAATCTCGTCGGATCGGACCTCGCTGAAGCTCTCCCAGTAGAGGCGAGCAGAAGAGGTTGCGGTTTCGGTGAACCAGTAGAGCGAGATGTTGTCGAGCAGTTCGTCTCGAGTGAGCGAGTTCTCTGGGTGTCCGTCGCAATCGGTCCACGCGTAGAACTTCTCGGCGATCCATGCCGCTTGGCCGGCGGGTGAATCGGCCAGACCGTACCCAACCGTTTGCGGGCGAGTGGACTGTTGTTTTGAGAAACCCGAGTCCCAACGGTCGTAGAACCTGAGCGCTTTGAGTGCAGAGCGCTCTTGGTCGGTCAGCTCGTTCATCGTTTGAGGATCGGGTGGAGCTATTGGCATGGTCGTATGAATTGCGCGGCACGAGCCGCGTGCCTGGATGCCGATCTGGGTTGTGATTGCTCCACCCCAGTCGCCACCTTGTGCGATGTAGTCGTCGTAGCCGAGCCGCACCATCAGTGCGTCCCACATCTCGGCGATCTTCTCGATCCCAGTGCCCGTCGAAGTGGGGTGTTCACTCCACCCGTAGCCAGGAAGAGACGGGATCACCAGATGGAACGCGTCATCCTCGGTTCCTCCGTGCGCTGTTGGATTGGTGAGTGGGTCGATGACCTTCTGGAATTCGAGGACTGACCCTGGCCATCCATGGCTGATGATCATCGGTGTGGCCTTAGCGTGCGGCGACCGAATATGTAGGAAGTGCACCCCCAACCCGTCCACCTCGGTGGTGAAGTTTGGGTGCGCATTTAGCTCGGCTTCGCAGCGACGCCAGTCATATTCGTCAGCCCAGTATTCACACAGCTCTTGGACATACGCGAGCGGGACGCCTTGGGTCCAGTCATCGACCAACTCGCGATCGGGCCAGCGAGTAGCGGCCAGTCGTGTTTGTAGATCGACGATTGCCTCGTCACTCACCGCAATGGTGAACGGGGAGACCTCCACTAGCCGACGAGGTCCAACTGGGCTTCGGTCAGCTGTGGTGCTGACGGGAGATGGAACCTGTCGAGGTTCTCCGCTCGCTGCATCTCGATATAGGTATCTGTGCTGATGAACCGGTCGGTCCAGTTCGTCGTCGACGTTTGTGTCGTGACCGCAGCGCGCCGTTGGGCAATCACCTCGTCACTCGCACTCGACTTGGGCATCATGCACACCAGGCTCGCAGCCCGGATCAGCGAGGGTTTGGCAGCATCGACCGGAGCAGCTGGTTCGATGCCAGGGCTGGAACAATGCACGGTCCGCGAATCCCAGAGCATCAGATCGCCAGCTTCGAGATGGGCCATGATCGGTGGCGTACTCAGCAATCGCGGATCGTCGGCCGGGAAACGGAAGTGGTCGAGCGATTCGGGTAGGCGCCCAAGCCGCTCGCTGTATTGCTCAGGGATCTCGGCAAACCACTCATGCGAACCAGGGATCAAAATGTTGCCACCGGACGCAGGTGAGCTGGGGGTCAACGCGACCGCTCCCTGAACACAATGAAAGCCCGGTCGGGTGATGGGATGCTGATCGACATGCAGCCACGAGCCGCCTCGGGTTGTTTCCCACTCGGGGTCGATCGTTGTTGGACGCCATAGCGCCATGCCGTCGAAGCTGACGAGCAAGTCCTCGTCATCCCAGACCGCGGCGAACGCCTTCTTGATTTCGGGAACCGAACGAACAAACCACTGGGCCTCACTGTGGCCAATACCCAAAGCGGGAACGATTCCGCCCGAGGTCACGATGGGCCAGTGCTCATCACTCCATGTGCTGCTATCGGTTCGGTCGATACCGGTTCCGAGCTGCTCGAGAAAATCCCAGGTCAACTCCAGCGTGTGTTGGGCCTCAGATGGTGAAAGCGCGTTGGCGATAACGACGTAGCCCTCATTTTCGAGGTGGTCGAGGCTTTCCTGGGACCCGGCTTCCAAACGTGGAACGTGGGTATAGATCGGTGTGAGTTGTTGGCTGTTCATGGTCGTCGCTGTTGCTAAATCAGCCGACGAGCGCGCGCTGGTAGTCGTCCAACTCAGGTACGGGTGGAAGTATGTACTTGGTGGGGTCGCCTTCCTTCAGGACCATTGGGAACTCGTCGGCGTTAATCCAGCGATCACTCCAGTTGGTGGTGGAGGTGCGGTTCTCGACTGCGGCCCGACGTTGTGCAATGACCTCCGGGTTGCTGTGAGCCCGAGGCATCATGCAAACGAGGCTGGCGATCCGAGTCATCTCCGGTGCGGTGAGGTCGGTCGCCAACTCGGTCTGTGGTCCGGGGCTTGAGCAGTGCACGGTGCGCGAGTCCCACAACATCATGTCGCCCGGTTCCATGTGTGCCATGAGCGGCGGCGTTTCCTGCAGCTGAGGGTCGTCGGTGGGGAAGCGGAAATGGTCCTGATCCTCGGGGATCGAGGCCAGACGGTTCGGGTACCGGGTTGGGATCTCGGCGAACCACTTGTGCGACCCGGGAACCATGATGTTGCCGCCGATATCGGGAGAGGTGGCAGTAAGGGTGACAGCGCCCTGCACACATTGGCGTCCGGGACGGCTGACCGGGTGCTGATCGAGGTGAAGCCACGCGCCGCCACGATCGGTCGCCCATTCGGGGTTGACGTCGGTGGGGCGCCATAGTGCCATGCCATCGAAGCTGACAAGGAGGTCCTCGTCATCCCAGACCGAAGCAAACGCCTTCTTCACCTCAGGCGCAGATCGAATGAACCACTGCGCTGCACTCTGGCCAATTCCTTGACTCGGGACGATGCCACCGTGCACGTTGATGGGCCACTGGTCGTCACCCCACGTGTCGATGTTGTTGCGGTCGACGCCCGTGCCGAGCTTCTCGAGGTAGTCCCACGTGAGGTCGAGCGCCTGGTCGACTTCGCTTGCCGAAAGAGCATTCGCAATGACGACATACCCTTCAGAATCGAGGTAGTCGAGACCCTCTTGAGACCCCGCTGTAAAGCGAGGGACATGAACATACTCGGGTACTAATTGGTTCTCGGACATCGTTGATTCCCCTCATTAGCGTGCTCTTCACTGTACGCAAGGAGCTGACCTTGTCCATCCCCAGCAGTCAACAGAGTGTCACACCTGACGATGTGATCGGACAGGGGGCTAGGCCCTTTCGACATTCAGGACTAGCCCGACAGTTGGCGCCTGCTTTGCAAGTCTGACCTTCACTAGTGCGGCTTTGCTCGCTGGGTCCTAAAGCCGATGATTTGTCCTTCTACATCTGCTGATGGGTCACCCCTCGGTAGAGTCGCTCCATGAATCTCGACAATGTGAACCTCACCAGCACCGACGGATCGCCGGTCTCGCTCACCGACTATGCGGGCGCACCGCTGGTCGTTCAGGCCGCTCGCTTCTACGGTTGACTTCCCTGCAACGGATTCCTCACGCAGTTGCGTGAGGCTCAGTCAGAATTCGAAGCCGTTGGCGCCAAGACCGTCATCGTCAGCAGTAAGTCGGCTGCGGTAGCGACTGCGATGCAAAAGGAGATGCCGTTCCCGCTATTGATCGATGCCGACAACTCGTTCCGCAAGGAACTCGAGATCAGGGATCTGACTCTTGGCGAAGTGGCTTCGGTCGAGGGCCTCGCCAACTACGCGAAGGGGTTCCGCCAATTCCGCAACATCTCGGTTCAGCCGACCGAAGCCACGAAGAGCCCAGCGATCGTTGTCTTTGACGCCGACCAGAACGAGACGTGGCGCTACGTGGGAGCGATGCTCGGCGACTATCCAGCTATCTCGGAGATCGTCCAAAACGTACCGAGCACCTGATCGTTACTGTCAGATAGGTCGGATGCGTCCGCGGACGCATCCGGGTTAGATGTGCTGGCTTCGGTCTTGGCAATCGGCGTTCGCAGTCTGAACTTCGCGGTGGCTTGCTATCAATAAGGTTCGGCAATACTGGGCCCCATGAACGCACCTCTCAGTCGGTTTGAAGCGGTCGATGTTCACGCCGAGGGTGAGCCGGGTCGCGTGATCACGTCGGGTATGCCCGAACTGCCACCGGGCTCGATGCTCGAGAAGATGCAATGGCTCGAAGCCAACGCCGATCACATCCGCTTGCAGATGCTCCGAGAACCTCGTGGTTACCCGGTGCTGTGCTGCAACGCAATCGTCCCCTCAGATGACCCGACCGTCGACATGGGCTTCATCGTCATGGAGCAAACCGAGTACGCACCGATGTCGGGCAGCAACACCATCTGCGTCGTCACGGCACTGCTCGAGACCGGCATCTTGCCCATGGTCGAACCCGTTACTGAACTGCGCCTCGAAGCGCCCGCTGGCATCATCACGATCCGTGCCGAGTGCTCAGCCGGCAAGGTCACCAAGGTCTGGTTCGCCAACGTTCCATCGTTCGCCGTTTACCTCGATGCGCCGATCGATGTCCCTCACCTCGGGATGGTCAACGTCGACATTGCGTGGGGCGGCATGTTCTATGCGATCGCCGATGCCGACTCCCTCGGTATCTCGCTCGATGCGAGCAATGGCGCCGAGATCGGCCGCGTGAGCGAGATGATTCGAGCAGCGACCGTCGAACAGCTTCCGGTCACCCACCCAATCCACACCAGCCTCACCGGCCCGACGATCTCGCAGCTGTCGGGAGCTCCGAGCGTTTCCGGCGCCGATCGACGCAATGTCGTGACCGTGGCGACGGGGGAGCACAACTGGGACCGTCCCGAGACGTGGGGCGGAGCGCTCGATCGTTGTCCGTGCGGAACCGGCACGGCCGCAAAAATGGCCGCACTCCACGCACGAGGCGAGCTGACCGTCGGCGATGAGTTTGTGCACGAAGGCCCCCTCGGCACGACCTTCACCGGACGAGTGCTCGAAGAGGTTCAGGTCGGCGAGTACTCCGCCATCATCCCCGAGATCGGCGGTCAGGGCTGGATTACTGGTCGGGGCGAATACACGCTCGACCCGACCGACCCCTTCCCAGAAGGCTTCATCGCTGGCGACATCTGGCGCTAAGCAGTCTGCGCTTCTCGCTCGCTGAGCACCCTGCGAACCGGACTGGCTCGCCGATGAGTTGGGTAGGAGCTATGGCGAGTCAGCCCTTGAGACGCTCGTTCGTCGGGTCGAAGAGTGGTCCCTTGACGATCTTTGCCGCGAGCGGCTTGCCGGTTCGGATGACCTCGACGGCGGTGCCCGCTTCGCAATCGTCGACGTCGACGAAGGCGTGAGCGAGGAATGCCCCCACGTTGTAGCCGTACTCGCCAGCGGCAATCCGCCCAACCACTCGGTCGCCGATCATGACCGGCTCCCAGCCGTAGATCACCGAGCTTTGGTCATCGAATTGCAGGGTCACCACCCGCTTGTTGACAGGTGCGCCAAGAGCGGCGTCCTTGCCATGGAAGTCCTTGTCCTTCGCCAACGCCCAACTCACTCCCGATTCAGCGGGGGAGTAGTCCGGCGTGAGATCGCTTCCCCAGAGGCGGTAGCCCTTCTCGATGCGACCCGAGAAGACCGTCTGTGCGCCAACCGCGGGCATGTCGAACGCTCGACCTGCCTCCCAGAGGGTGTCCCATACGTGCAGTGCATACGAGGGCGACACATACAGCTCCCAACCCAACTCGCCGACATAGGACAGTCGCACGGCGGTGACCGGGGCGAGACCCACGCCGATCTCTTGGCTCGTGTACCAGGGGAACGCATCGTTCGATATGTCCGCGTTCGTAACCGACTCGAGAACGGCCCGGCTGTTCGGCCCCCAGAGTCCAATGGCGACGAGTTCTTCGCTGCGGTCTCGGTAACGGACCGAGCCGTCGTTTGGCGCCAGCGACTGGAACTGTTTCAACTCGGCGGGCAGGGTGCCCTTGCCGGTCAGGAGCCACCAAGTCTGTGCATCGATGCGCGTGAGCGTGAGGTCGCGTGCCACGCCCCCCGAGGGCGTGAGCACGAGCGTGTAGGCCACGCCCCCGACCGGCAGGTCGATGTCGGCGGTGCAGAGATGTTGCAGGTGATCGAGCGCTCCCGGCCCAGTTACCTCGATCGGCCCAATGCCGGCAGACCAGTCGACGAGACCAACGTTGGCGCGCATCTCGAGGTGCTCGGCACCCATGATCGGGCTGTACCCAATGGCGTCGTAACCAGTGCGCTCAGGGATGGCGTCGCGATGCTTGTCGACCAGCCCCTCATTGGCCCGATAATAGAGCGGAGTCTCTTGGCCGGCGATCGGGACGAACTCGGCCCCGAGCGCTTCGAGGCGCTGCTGATACGGGGCTGCTCGCACATTGCGAACCGAAGACGCGACAGCGCTCGGATGCATGTCCTCGAAGCCAATCTCGTAGAAGTACTTGGCTTGGCGGCTCACGAACTGATGGTTCGTTTGGTGTGGATGGAAACGGTCGATGTGGGCGGGCGTGACATCCATGCCCGGATCGCCAGTGGTCATCCACCTCGCCATCACCGCACCGACCTCACTCGCGAACGATAGCCATGCGCCCACCGACGACCACAGGCCCTTGACCTGTGTCTCTCCCATGATCGGATGCCCATCGACCGTGAAGGAGAACATCCCGTTGAAGCCGTGCGACACTTTGCTCTCTTTGAGTGCAGGCATGTGATGCTGCATCTTGGCCCACGCGTCGGTGAAGTCCTCGGGCGTGAACGGCATCTTTGCTGTCTTGGGAAGGTTCTTCGGGTCGACGAGCCTGGCAGGGTGGGCGTAGCTGCCGATCCCGAGGTGGTCGCCGTGCTGGCGGAAGTAGATCGACAGGTCGTCGAACGCCGTGATCGGCATAGCGACCTGCAGGTGGGCAATGTCGTCGAGGGCAGGAACTGGATTTGTGTAGATGTACTGGTGCTCGCCGGGAAACAGCGGCATCGGTGTGCCCGTTTTCTCGGCAAGGAGCGGCGCCCAAATGTTGGTGCACACAATGGCCTGATTGCAGCGGATCGTTCCCAAGTCGCCCTCGGTGACTACGCCGGTGATCCGCTCACCGGCAATTTCGATGTTCGTCACTTCGGTGTCGCCGTAGAACTTGGCCCGGCCCGTCGCCTCAGCGACCTGACGCATCGAGGTAGCCAGCAAGCTGGTGCGAACCGCTCCCGAAGACGGAATCGAGATACCGCCCGCGATGTGAGCGGGATCGACGAGCGGGAGCATCTCGGCAACCTCGGCGGGCGAGATCATCGTGGCTTCGATGTCCTGGCTCCGGCCGACGTCGGCCAGGCGCTGGTGCGCTTCGAGTCGCTCTGCGGTATTGGCGATTTCGATCATGCCCACTCGGTAGAACTGCTCTTCGCCGTGGATTGCGAGCGGCAACGTGTCGTACACCTCGCGACTCGCCCTGCCGAGCGTGGTGAAGAAGTCCGACATGGTCAGCGTGCGAAGGCCGCCGGGTGCGTGCGATGTCGATCCGTCGTTCTCGTCGAGGTCGCCCTTGTCGAGAACAACGACACCCTCCACGCCCATGTCGGCCAAGTGATAGGCGACGCTGGCCCCGATGATGCCAGCGCCGATGACGACAATGTTTGCGTCCGTGTCATGTGCGTTCATATCGGGGTTCCCCTTTTGTGCGCCCTCGCGTATGCGCTGTCATTCTGTCTCAAGACGAGTATGGACACAAGTGTCCAGACTCGGTAGGTTGCACACATGTCGTCCACTGAAATGTCCTCGCCCGACGTCCTGATCATCGGCGCCGGCATCATTGGTTGTGCTATCGCCACCGAACTGAGTCGACGAGGGCACCAGACGCTGAACCTCGAACGTGGGCCCTCTGCCGGGTGCGGATCGACCAGCGCATCGAGCGCAGTCATTCGGTTCAGCTACTCGACGGCGACGGGCGTCCAACTCTCGTGGGAAGGCGCGCAGTACTGGCTGAACTGGGCTGACCACATCGGCACCGAAGACGAACTCGGCCTCGCGATCTACCAACGCTGCGGCATGCTGTTGATGCTGAGCGAGGGGAACAACTATGCCAGCCAAGTCCATGCCTTATGGGACGAACTCGACATTCCCTTCGACGAGTTCACCCTCGCCGAGTTCCAAGCACGCTTCCCGTGGATGGACACCGGTCTCTACGGGCCCCCGACGCTCCCCGCCGACGATGCCTTCTGGAAGGACGCCACCGGTGCACTCACGGGAGCGCTACTCACCCCTGACGCTGGCTATGTTTCCGATCCACAACTCGCGGCCCACAACCTGGAGCGAGCAGCCGAGGCCGCCGGAGGCCAATTTCGATTCGGGGCCGAGGTCGTGGCCATCAACCGTGCCGGTGGCGCCGTTACCGGGGTGACCCTCGCTGACGGAACCTCCATCGGCGCCCCGGTCGTGATCAACGTGGCAGGCCCGCACAGTCGAGTCATCAACGAGATGGCCGGTGTCGCCGAAGCAATGGCGGTCACCACTGCGCCGATGCGTCAAGAGGTCCACGTCGTTCCAGCACCCGACACCGTCGACTTCGAGGGTGGCGGCTTCGTCATGGCCGACGATGACGTTGGCTATTACTGCCGGCCAGACCTCGGTAATCGAATGCTCATCGGCAGTATCGAGCCCGTTTGCGATGTACTCGAATGGATCGACGACGCCGACGATTACAACCCCAACATTTCCGAACTCTGGGAGACCCAAGTGCTTCGAGCCAACCGCCGCTTTCCCGATCTTGGCATGCCGCACCAACGCCAAGGCGCCGTCGGCGTCTACGACGTGAGTGATGACTGGATGCCGATCTATGACCGCACCGACCTCGAAGGCTTCTTCGTGGCCATTGGCTCCAGCGGTAACCAGTTCAAGAACGCAGGCGCCGCCGGCCAACTCATGGCCGACCTGATCGAAGCTGTAGCTGCGGGTCACGATCACGATGCCTCTCCGCTGCAAGTCACCGCCAACTTCACCGGGCGTCAAATCGATATGGGTGCCTTTAGCCGCAATCGAGTCGTCAATGCGGACTCGTCGATGTCAGTGCAAGGCTGATGGCTCGCCGACGCGAACGCGCAAAGCGCGTCCGGCCTGCGATAGACACGACCCACTATCGCCGATTGAAGAACCCATTCGAGCCGCTGCGAGTGCTGTCTGACGATCAGGTCGCCCACATTCACCAAACCGCGGTCCAGTACCTGGCCGACCACGGCATTCGCGTACTCCTCGATGAGGCCCGGGACATCTTCGAAGCGGCCGGTGCGACCGTCGAGGATGAGATGATGGTCCGCCTCGACCCCGACGTGATCACCGAAGCCATCCGCACCGCCCCATCGGAGTTTGAGCTGTTGGCTCCAAACCCCGAACGCTCGGTGGCCCTCGGAGGAAACAACCTGGTCCTCGCTCCGGTCGGTGGGCCGCCCTTCGTCTCGGACCTTGAGAACGGACGCCGCCCCGGCACACTTGCCGACCAACAGAACTTCCTTCGACTCACCCAGCACTACGACGTGTTGGGCTCAACCGCCCCCTGCGTCGAACCCGACGATGTTCCACTCAACGAGCGCCACCTGCGCTCGACCTTCTCGACGCTGACGCTCAGCGACAAGCCCACCTTCCTCTACGCTCGCGGCCGGGATCGAGTGCGCGACGCGTTCGACCTCGTGAAGCTCCGCAACGGCATCGAGAGCGACGAAGACTTTGCGGCAGCGCCGGTCTGCTGGACGAACATCAACGTCAACTCGCCACGGCAACTCGACATACCAATGTCGATGGGCATCATCGACTTCGCCCGCACGGGTCAGATGAACATCATGACGCCATTCACCCTGGCCGGAGCTATGGCACCGGTAACGCTGGCTGGCGCGTTGGTCCTGCAGCACATGGAAGTCCTCGCTGCGGTGACTTTGTCGCAATTGGTGCGCCCAGGTGCACCCGTGCTCTACGGTGCATTCACGTCGAACGTCGACATGAAGTCCGGGTCACCAGCCTTCGGTACCCCCGAAGCAATGAAGGGCGCGCTCGCCAGCGGCCAACTCGCTCGACACGTCGGGTTGCCATGGCGCTCGTCAGGGTCGAGTGCATCGAACACGGTCGATGCCCAAGCGGGCTACGAGACCATGACCAACACCTACGGGGCGTTCCTTGCTGGTGCGAACTGGATCATGCACTCGGCCGGCTGGCAAGAAGGAGGCCTCTCGGCCAACTACGAGAAGTTCGTCGTCGACATCGAGATGTGCCAGATCATCGCCGAGGCCAGCCAGCCGATCCTCGTCGATGACGACGAACTCGCACTCGATGCCATCACCGACGTTGGCCCTGGTGGCCACTTCTTCGGTACCGACCACACGCTCGCCCGTTTCGAGACGGCCTTCTACGACCCGATCGTGTTTAGCCGAACCAACTACGAACAGTGGACCGAAGAGGGCAGTCGGCGCACCGACCAGCGGGCAACCGCCGTGTGGAAGAAGGTCCTTGCCGACTACGAACAACCGCCCATCGACGACGACACCGTGCAAGCAATGGTCGACTTCGTCGAGCGCCGTGCCGCCGAGGGCGGCGCCGCTCCGGACTGACTACTGGATTGCTTTATGACCACAGAACGACAGATTCACACCAAAGTCACCCGCCAAGATTGGATCGACGCAGCTCTCGCATCGCTCGAGCACGAGGCGATCGACCAGCTTCGCGTCCTCACTTTGGCTCGCACCCTCGATGTCTCTCGTTCGAGTTTCTACTGGTACTTCGAAAGCCCTGCCGAGCTTCAGGCTGAACTCATGAATATCTGGGAGCGGAACACCACCTCGATCGTCGAGCGCACCGAACGAGACACCGCCGACATCACCGCTGCCTGCCTCGGCGTCTTTGAGTGTTGGGCTGACGCAACCCTCTACTCTCCAGCGGTGGAACTCTCGGTACGAGATTGGGCCCGCCGCGACGCATCGGTTGCCGGCCGCGTGGCCCAGGCCGACCTCGACCGGCTCGCAGCGCTCACCGCGATGTTCGAGGCTCACCAGTTCGAGCCAGCGGACGCGACCGTGCGCGCTCGCCTGCTCTATCACAGCCAAATCGGCTACTACGCGCTCGGCACCGACGAGCCAATGGCCACCCGGCTCGAGTACCTGCCGTACTACCTCGAAGCAATGACCGGCCAACGCCCGAGCGCCAGCGCACTCAGCGCTTTCGCCCAACTCGTATCGAGTCTCTAACAAAGCCGAGTCCCGATTGGATACGGTCGACCTGCATGTTTAGCCACGACCAGTATCAACTCCTCGACTTCGGTGGTGGGCGCAAACTCGAGCGTTTCGGCGGCGAAGTACTCGACCGGCCGAGCCCCGCAGCGGTTGGCGCGACCGCTACGAACCCCGAGATCTGGGGGAGCGCCACCGCTCGCTTCGATATCGATAAGGGTGCCAAGGGTTCGTGGACTGGGGAGCTTTCATCCAGTGACGAGTCGTGGTCGGTCTCCCATGGGGCGAGCCGACTCATCATGGGGCTCAATAGCTCCGGTAACGTCGGTCTCTTCCCCGAACAGGCTGCGAACTGGGACTGGATTAGCGAACACGTCGAGCACTCCCGAACGAGTTTGACGAACCGGAGACCACGAGTGCTCAACCTCTTTGCCTACACCGGGGGAGCGACCCTCGCGGCCGCTGCTGCTGGGGCGGAGGTTTCCCACGTCGACTCCTCAGGTCCCACCGTGGCTTGGGCGAGAAAGAACGCTGAAGCTTCAGGCATGGTCGACCTCCCGATTCGCTGGCTGGTCGAGGATGCGATCAAGTTCGCTGCCCGCGAGGTGAAACGAGGCAACTTCTATGACGGGGTCATCGTCGACCCACCGACCTACGGCCACGGTCCAAAGGGCAAAGCATTCAAGTTTCAACAGCACGTCGGCGAGTTGATGCGCCTATGCGGAGCGCTGATCTCGGAGCGGCCGTACGGGCACCGATTCCTACTCTTTAGCTGCCACGCGCCACGCTTTGGCCCTGAAGATGCAGCGTTCGCCGTATCGGCATCGGTACCAGCGGAAATGACGGGGAACGTCGTGAGCTTGCCCCTTTCATTGCAGACCGAAGACGGACCGAAGCTGGCCGCCGGAGTTTGTGCCCAATGGAGCACCACCGTTCGTGAGTGAATCTTTCGTGATGGGGACACTCGGCCCGTAGAAATCTGCCCGATTCGTGTTAATAAGCTTTCGCTTAGCGTTTGCTGAAGTTTGAGTTAATCTCGAACCATGGAGAGGGTAGCTAATCTCACGGTGGACGTAGAAGCGGTTGTGCTCGGCGCCTGCGATGCGAGCGAGGTGCTCAGCTGCGAAGTCGTCCAAAGTCTGTGGAGTGGCTACGGCCAGATTCTTCGGTGCGCAGTCAAGGGCGGGCCACGGTCCAGCGTCATTGTGAAACACGTCCGCTTTCCCGATGAGCGAGATCACCCATACGGCTGGACCTCGGATCGGTCGCACCAACGAAAGCTGCATTCCTACCTCGTCGAGTCCACTTGGTACGACCGCTACGCCGAACGCTGTGATGAAACGTGCAGGGTCCCGGAGTGTCTTGCGATCGAAACGAAGGACGACGGAGTCATCATCGTCCTTGAGGACTTAGACGCCGCTGGCTACGCGACTCGGATTCAACACGCCGATCGCGACGCAATCGATTCCTGCTTGTCGTGGCTCGCCAGCTTTCATGCCGAGTTTATGGGAGAACGGCCGGAAGGGCTTTGGGATACCGGGACCTACTGGCACCTCGCTACGCGCCCGGATGAACTTTACGCCCTCGATGAAGGCCGCCTGAAGGCAGCTGCACCAGTGATCGATCAGCAACTCTCGAGCAGTCCCTTCCAGACCATCGTGCACGGCGATGCGAAACTCGCGAATTTCTGTTTCGACTCTGAGGGCCGAGCCGTAGCCGCGGTCGACTTTCAGTATGTCGGCGGCGGGTGCGGAATGAAGGACGTGGCCTACTTCATCAGCAGTTGCCTCGACGAAGACGCAAGCGAAGCGCTCGAAGTCGAGCTACTCGATCGATACTTCGAGTTGTTACGCGATGCGCTGAACCGTGTGGATGAGGCCATCGATTTCGGCGCACTCGAGGAGAATTGGCGGGCACTGTATCCAGTGGCATGGACCGACTTCTATCGCTTCTTGCAAGGCTGGAGCCCTGGACACTGGAAAGTCCACCGCTACAGCGAAAGGTTGGCCAATGAGGTCCTCGATTCGCTAGCAAGGGACGCCAGATGAAGCTCGAGCCGCGCGATCTTGGCGACCTCACCGATCTTGCGATCATGGCGGCGGTCGAAGCCGGTCAGATGATCGCTGCGTCGATACCGCAGGACATTGAGTACAAGCCTGGCGCCACAAGCCTGGCGAGCCAGGTCGTCACCGAGATCGACCGATTGAGCGAGGACCTGATTCTCGAAGTTCTTCAACCGTCGATCGATCGTTACGAGCTTGGACTGCTCACCGAAGAACGAGCCGACGACGGAGGTCGCCTTACCGCGGACAACTTCTGGTGCATCGACCCGCTCGATGGAACCTTGGCATTCATCGAATCCCAGCGTGGCTACGCAGTCTCGATTGCGCTGGTCTCCCGTAGTGGAACGCCCCTAATTGGAGTGGTGTACGACCCTGTCGAAGCCACGCTGTGGCACGCAGCCATCTGTGGCGGAAGCTTTCGGAACCAGCAACCCTGGTCGCTCGATCAAGAGTCCACCGAAGATTCCTCAACCGAACCGCAGTCGACAGAAGAGTTCGAGGCGAGCGAAGTCCTTTCTGTGTTTGCTGACCGTAGCTTCCTCGACCTCGAAGATCACGATGCGATCATCGAAGGTCTCGGCGGAATTGCCGAAGACATGGGTCTGGTCGGCGTGCGGGTAGATGCCACATCAGGCGCGGTCATGAACGCCTGTGGAGTCCTGACCCATGCACCATCGTGCTATTTCAAGTTTCCTAGCAATGACGGTGGCGGGCACCTGTGGGACTTCGCGGCCACGGCATGTCTCTTCAACGGAGCGGGCGCAGTCGCTACCGATATGGGCGGCGAGGTTCTCGACCTCAACAGGCCCGACTCCACACACATGAATCATCGCGGCGTGTTGTTCGCGAGCGACGAGCAGTTGGCCTCTCGGTTACGAGTGCTCCGAACGTCCCAATAGGGAAACGCTCCTGAACGATTCGGCGGCTCGCGAGACTATTCGTTGGTTGCGATGGCGGCGAGGTGTGGCCATGCTGCAGCAAAGCCAGCATGTAGAGGAAGTTCGGCCACTTCGGCGAACGTGAACCAGTCGACGGCATCGGTCTCGAAATTGATCGAGCTGCCAAATCGCTCGTTGACCTCGACGACCACCGTGGTGTACGTCCAGTCATCGGCTGGGGCAAAGACATACTCGCCGAGCATGACCGGGGACCCAGGAATCTCCCCAACTTCCTCAGTAGCCTCACGCAACGCGCCATCGTAAGGCGGTTCGTGAAGGTCGAGGGCTCCTCCAGCGCACGACCATGTTCCGCCTTCGTGGGCCATGGCGGAGCGTTTCTGCAACATCACACGGTCTGCATCGTCCTCCCGAAGGACAAAGATCACGCCAGCGGCACCAAACATGCCCCACCGCACGTGTCCATCGCTGCACTGCATGAACCCGTCGCCGGTTCGTCGTTCTGTCACCCCACTACCTTGCCCTAGTCCGGTCGACAAAGGTGAACCCACCGGGCACGAATTCGGGTCTCGCCAACGACAGGAGCGATTGATTATGACTACGTTGACAGAAGGTCCTGGGCGCACACGTTTCTCGGTCAGGGGATGGAGAGCAATGAGCAACGAGAAGTCAGGTGTTCACCAGTCACTAACCACCGACACCGTCGAGGTCGAAGATCGCGGCGCTGTCCGCATTGTCACGATCACGCGTCCGGAGATTCGCAATGCTGTCGATGCAGCTACGGCCACCGCACTATTCGATGCCTTCGTCGACTTCGACGCCGACGACGACCTGTTCGTTGCCATCCTGACCGGCGCCGACGGCAACTTCTGTGCTGGAGCCGATCTGAAAGCGTTGAGCACCGGCCCCGGCAATCACATCGGCTCTGAGTCAGCCGATGAGATCGTCGGGACACTCGGGCCCATGGGGCCAACTCGGCTCTACTTGTCGAAACCCGTCATCGCCGCTGTCGAGGGGTATGCGGTCGCTGGCGGAATTGAGTTGGCTGCCTGGTGCGACCTGAGAGTGGCTGCACTCGACGCGAAGTTCGGGGTCTTCTGCCGGCGCTTCGGTGTACCACTCGTCGATGGTGGGACGATTCGTTTGCCCCGTCTGATCGGCGAGTCTCGGGCCGCCGATCTGATCTTGACCGGCCGAGAGGTCGACGCCGAGGAAGCGGCCTCTATTGGACTGGTCAACCGGCTGGTCCCCACGGGTAACGCACTGAAAGGCGCTATCGAACTGGCAGAGAGTCTCGCAGCGTTCCCGCAGACGTGCATGCGCCAAGACCTGCGGTCGATGAAGTCGCAAGCCGGGAAGCATGTGGCCACAGCGCTGACGTTCGAAGCTGTCGGAGGCCTCGACGTGGTCCGATCTGGGGAGACAAAGGCAGGAGCGACACGCTTCGCCGAAGGCACTGGCCGCCACGGTCAGTTCTCCTAAGGGAGCTACCCATGGCCGCTGAAGGTTCCATGACCCCTGAAGCGAATGCGCAATCAATTCTCCGTCATCTGCCGGAGGGCTACCTATCAGGGAGAGCGCCAACCGATCGGCGCTTCGTCATCGCGATCGCTGGTCCTCCGGCTGCGGGAAAGTCGACCCTCGCATCGGCGCTGGTCGAACAACTGGGGGAGCGAGCTGGCCTTATTGGAATGGATGCCTTTCACTTCGACAACGTAATCCTCGACCAGCGAGGTGACCGCGAGCGCAAGGGTGCCCCGCACACCTTCGACGTGGCGGGTTACGCCCACACCCTTCGCGCCCTACGAAGCAATCCGACGATCGAGATGGCGGTGCCGGTGTTCGATCGTGACCTCGATGCCTCGAGAAGCGCCGCGTCCTTCATCGGCTGCGATCAACGCATCCTCGTAACCGAGGGGAACTACCTACTCGCTGACGAGGAACCTTGGTCAGCCCTCAACGATCTCTTTGACTACACGGTCTGGATCGATGTAGGACTCGACGTGGTCGAGCAGCGAATTCGCGATCGATGGCAGACCGCTGGCCTCGACAGCGTCGAGGTCGAATTCAGAGCCGAGCAAAACGATCTGCCGAATGCTCGCTGGGTTCTTGAACACTCGCGCTCAGCCGATCTCCTCGTAAAAAACGACGCATAGGGAAACGCCGATCAGGCGCACTCTCCGACCAGTTCGTTCGACCCATCTATCAAAGTTCGTTCCACCTATCTATCAAGAGGTTGGGGTTTCACACACGAATTCACCAAATGTGAGCACTGAGGCCTCCGCAAGCTCTATTTCAGGCGAATCGCGCCGATTGGGGTGGTGTTGGAGGGATTGCTGAGAGATGCAGCCCCGTTTAGGAGAAAAACTTCATGGAACCCACGTCAGAATTCGGCGTAGCGGCGGGCGAGCGAACTGGGCGCAGTCGCTTGAGTAGGCGGAAACGGATTGCCTTTTCACTTTGTGTGTCGATGCTCTCGCCGTTCCTCGTTATCAGCAATACAGGTGTCGGGGCGCAAAGCGCCGAACCGGGACCCGATCCTTGCGCAGGCGAAGGTCAGGGATGCATTGAACTGGCGAAGGCCGGCATCTTTCTCGATGAGAATGGGGACGGATTTGCCCAACCGGGCGAGACGATCTTCTACACATTCACCATCACCAATACTGGAACCGCATCGGTTAGCAACGTGGTCGTCAGGGACCCGCTTGCCGCGCTTGAGCTCACCGGTAGTGCAATCCCCACGCTCGATCCAGGTTCGCTCGATGCAACCTCGTTCACGGGCTCTTATGAACTCACCGCTGCAGACATCTCTGCTGGTGGCGTCTCGAACCAGGCCACGGCAGCTGCGCAGGGACCTGATGGGAATAGCATCGACGATCTTTCAGACGATCCATCCAATACGACGAACGTCGACGTTGAGGGCGATGGCGAGCCAGATGACGTCACCGACGTAGCGCTCGTTGCGCCGAACGCCACCCTCGCACCGGATGTGACAGCCGACAATCCTACGGGCAGCATCGTCACCACCGACGTGCTCGCAAATGACTTGGCGTTCGATGTCGACCCGACCAGCGTGCAGGTCATCGATCCAGATACCGGCGCTCCAACGGGTGTCCTCGTCGTCAATGGCGAAGGGGACTGGCTGGTGAGCGCTGTCACCGGAGCTATCACGTTCTTCCCTGAACCAGGCTTCTCTGGCGATCCGACGCCGATCACCTATCAGGCTGCCGACCGTTCGGGAACAGTTGCTGACCCCGTCGAGGTCGTGGTGACGTACGCTGCGCCGCAGATCGAGGAGATCATTGAGGAAGAGCCGCAAGCTGAAGCTCAGGACGACGAGTCTCAGAGCGTCGAGTCCCTAAGCGTCGAGTCTCAGGACGACGATTCTCAGGACGACCAGTCTCAGAACGTCGAGTCTCAGGACGACGAACAGGCAGCTGAAGGCGACGAATCTGAAGAAGAAGCCCAAGGTGGCGAGGAGCTTCTCGAAATCATCGAGATCCAGCCGCTCGACGAGACCAATGCGTCCGAAGACGCCGACGAAGAAGAGTCCGATGAGGTCGAAGAAGCTGAAGAAAACGTCGACGAAGAAGACGAGGCCGAAGCAGCTGATGAGGTTGAAGAGGAGCCTGTCGTCGAAGACGATGAGGACCCTGTGGCTGACGATGTTGACAACGAATCTGCTGAAGAGACGAATGAGGTTGAAGACGAGATCGTCGTGGACGAGGTTGAAGACGAGACTGTCGTAGAAGACGATGAGGTCGAGGAAGAGCCTCTCGAAGAGATCGTCGTCATCGAAGAAGAGGTCGTAGAGGCCGACGAATCCGCAGACGACACGGCGAACACTGAAGTCCTCGGCGCTATCGAAGAGCCAGTAGCTGAGCCTGCGCCAGTCACTCCGCCTGCACCTGCCGTCGAGTCACAAGCTGTGCCAGCACCAGCACCAGCACCAGCA
>CAZBTI010000029.1:19655-33149 GCA_964494395.1 uncultured Acidimicrobiales bacterium
CCAGCACCAGCACCAGCACCAGCAGCGCCAGCACCAGCGCCGAGCGTTGATGAGGTGCCGGAACCTGAGCTCACGGTATTGGACCTCGATGATGGCTTTGCCCCCGATCCGGTAGCAGACATACCCGTCTTGGCTTTCACCGGCATCAAGGAAGACCTCACCCGGTCAGCGCTCCTCGCAGTCGCATCCGGAGTCGTGGCCTACATCCTCTCCTCGCTCGCAACTCCGGTCGCTCCAGCTCGCAAGGAAGACTGATCTCCAGCTAGGACCGGATGATTAGGGACTGTCCCTAATCATCCGGTTCTTCTAGATCACGATCGTGTCTGTTCGAGACCGAATGGCTCGGGCGAGGTTGAGTGCTGCCATGGCCGACGACTTTGGGTTGTCGGGTAGCGGGTTGTTCGAGATCGAGACATCGAGCGATCCAAAGGCCCCATCTGCGTGAATCTCGTGGGTGTTCGCCGTTGCCGACGGGTCTGCGATGAGCGTGATCTGTGTCTTCTCGGGGCCGATGCCAGCAAGAGCAGTCGTCATTGCCACGTTGGCGTTCTTTGGAAACGCTGAAGCTGTCGCAGACGCGGTGTCGTGAAAGAACACCGTGCGGTCCTCGAGCGCCATCAGGTCGCACAACTCTTCGGCGGGTGTTCCCGTCCATGCCAGGGGTGGCTTCACAATCCGGTGTTCGACATGGTCGATGCCCATCAGTTTCGCGCCGGCCAAGGCATCGATTCCGCCGAGCGCCCCGGTCTGAATATGGAGTCTGGCTCCACTCTTCTCGGCTGTTTGTCGTAGAGAAGAGAGGAGCGCATCATCGGCGAGTGCCGAAACCGATGAAACAATGAAGTCCGAACCGTTTCGCAGAGTTGCGTGGCCCCACGGGTCGACGGACTCGCGGCCCGCAGCTTCAGCCACCAAGGAGATATCGAGCTCTGCGAGTTGGCTTGGAGACGTGACGAGCTGGGTTCCATCGGGGAGTCCGCTGCGTTCACCATCGAGCGACCGGACGCCCACGGCGACGATGTCGATTTGATGGTCGGCGACAAGCTTGGCGACGGTTCGATTGATTGCGCCCCAACCAACGAGGGCGACTCGAAGTCGTGACGTCATCGTCGGCGACTCAGACTTCCAAACCGCTCTGTTCGAAGGCCTCGCGGGTGATGGCCTTCTCTTCATTTGTCAGTTCGAGGAGCGGGAAGCGGACGGCGCCACCGACTTGGCCGAGCAGCTCTTGCCAGTATTTCTGGTGGGAGTGTGGCTTCTCGGCGGGGCGCGTGCCCCAAAGCGCCTCGCGAACCGGATCGAGGCTCGCGCTGATTGCCTTGGCCTCTTCGATGTTCCCGGCGAGGGCGGCTTGGGTGTAGTCGTACATCCGTCGGTCTTTCGCGCTCTGCAGCAGGAAGGGCGGCGACGAACACAGGTAGAGCTTCCAGTTCAGGTCGATGATGTTGTCGAGCCATTCGGGTTCAGAAGCTGTGCTCACCTGAATCCGATCGGACGCCAAGCGAGTGAGTTCTGCATACATCTCGCGTTCGACGCTGTACTTGATCGCCACGACGTTCTCGAGATCTGCGAGACGGTTGCATAGTTCGGGTGACATGAGATAGCCACTCGCCGGGTGGCTCCACAAGGCAATGCCGATGTCGACGCTGTCAGAGATCTTCTTGTAATAGCGCATCAGCGTCTCGTCGTGCTCGGTGAAGAAGTGGAGCGCGGGAGCATGCACGACGATGTAATCGGCCCCGACCTTCTGTGCGTGCTGGGCCAGGTCGAGCACGACATCGAAGTTCGCGTCCGAGCACGACATGATCGTGTAGCCGTCGTCGCCGGTGGCCTCGACGGCCAGTTCGAAGGTGCGCTTGCGTTCCTCGACAGACATGGAGAAGAACTCGCCCTGCTTGCCCGAGATGAACAAGCCTTCGATGCCAAGTTCTCGGGTCCAGTGCTCGACGTTCTGGCGGAAGCCATCCTCGTCAATCCGGCGATCCTCAGTAAACGGCATGAGTGCTGCTGCCCAGATGCCGGTCATATGTTCTTTCGCGTACGCCTTTGCTTCGCTCCTGCTGTACTTCACGTGAGCTTCCTAACGATCTCGATACTGTGGGACACGTTCTTGACGACCGTGTAGTGGTTGAGGCCTTCGGCTCCACCTTCTCGGCCGTACCCAGACGACTTCACACCGCCGAACGGCGTCTCTGGAAGCGACGCCTCGAGCGTGTTGATCGACAAGTTGCCAGCCTCCACTCGGTCGACCATACGATCGATGTAGTCCGCCCGATTCGTAAACCCATAGGCGGCGAGACCATAGGGGACAGAGTTTGCTTGCGAGATAGCTTCGTCGAGCGTCGAGTACGGGTTGACCACCGCGAGAGGGCCGAATGGTTCGACCTGCATGATCTTTGCATGGTCGGGCACGTCGGCGAGGACGGTCGGTTCGAAGAAGAACCCCGTCGTGCCAATACGTTTGCCACCCGTCATCAACTGAGCTCCGACCTCGACCGCATCGTCCACAAGTTCACGCATTGTGGCGAGACGTGTCTCCTTTGCGAGCGGGCCCATCTCGACGCCGGGCTCCATGCCATCACCCACGACGGTCTCCTCGCAACGTTGGGTAAAGACCTCGAGGAAACGATCGAAGATGCGCTCATGGATAAAGAAGCGGGTCGGCGAGGTGCAGACCTGGCCGGCATTGCGCATCTTGCGAACCGCCGAACTGATTGCGGCGGCATCGACGTCAGTGTCTTCGCACACGATGACCGGGGCATGACCGCCGAGTTCCATGAGTACTGGCGTCATATGGGACGAAGCGATACCGGTGAGGTGCTTGCCGACCGCTGTGGAACCGGTGAACGCAACGAGGTTGATGTGCTCGCTGGGGATCAGGTGTGAAGAGATGTCGTTGGGAATGCCCGACACCAAGTTCAACACTCCTGGCGGCAGGCCGGCCTCCTCGAATGCTTGAGCGATGTACATCGCCCCGGCTGGGGTCTCCTCGGCGGCCTTCAGAATGATCGAGCATCCCGATGCCACTGCACCAGCGACCTTACGGGCGGGTTGGCTCATCGGGAAGTTCCATGGTGAGAACGCAGCCACCGGGCCGATGGGCTGGTGGTGCACGACGTATTTCACGCCGGGGCCGCTCGGGATGACGCGCCCGTAGGTACGCAACGCTTCGCCGGCGTCCCACTCGAAGAACTCACTCCCGCGGATCACTTCGCGACGAGCACCTTCGAAGGGTTTGCCGTGCTCAGCGGTGATGGCGTGGGCGATCTCGTCCTGGCGCCTGCGAAGAATTTGGGCTGCCTTGCGCACGAGATCAGACCGGTTGCGAGGAGACCACTCACGCCAAGTTTCAAAGCCTGATTGAGCGGCCTTCAGCGCATCGTTGAGGTCCGATGTTGTCGCCACCGGAACGTGGCCGACGACTTCCTCAGTCGAAGGGTTGATGACCGGCAGCGTCTCGGTCGTCGAACGCCACTCGCCATTGATGTAGAGCTTGAGGTCGGGATACTCGGTCATGTCTGTTTCCTTGGTATGCGTTGAATCTCTGGGTCGTGGTTGTCGTAGCGGTTCGGATCGATAATTTGAGGGCTAGAAGGCGGTGCGGATCGCCCAAAGGTCGGGGAATGCGGGCTTGAACAGCGTGGTGGCGAGATACGAAGCGCCATCGGAACCGCCTGTTCCTGGCTTGGTGCCGATCGTTCGGCGCACCATGACCACGTGGCGGTAGCGCCACTCCTGAAGACCTTCGTCGAGGTCGGTGAGAGTCTCGCACAGGCCCGCGAAACCCTCGTCGCTGTAGCGCTCGACGATCACGGCCTGCAGAGCATTGTTCGGGACGATTGGCTGGGTGACATCGCGATCGAGTACCTCGCTTGGGATGCCATATCCGTTGCGGTGAAGCACTCCAACGAACGCGTCCCAGAGCGTTGGCGCTGCGTATCGCTCTGCGAGCCGGGCGCCCTCATCTCCGGGGAACCAGTCGAGTTGGATCCGATCTTTCACCCCGAGCATGAACTCCAGCTCTCGGAACTGCGCTGACTGGAACCCGGATGCACTGGCGAGGAAGTTGCGGAAGCTCGCAAACTCGGCTGGGGTCATGGTTTCGAGCACGTCGATCTGGCCAACCAAGGTCTTCAATATCTTCAGCACGCGCTTGAGGTGATGTCTTGCGCCATTGACATTGTCGTTATTCAGCAACGCCGCGATGTAGTCGAGTTCGTGCAGCATTTGCTTGAACCACAGCTCGTAGACCTGATGAATGATGATGAACAGCGTTTCGTCGTGCTCAGGCTCACCGGTCTCCTCGTCGATCGACACGCACTGCTGCAACGACAGCAATTCAGGAATCTTCAGGTAGCTGCCGTAGGTGAAGTCGGCATTGCTGTGGTCTGTGTCTGAGGTGGGGGGAGTGGTCATGACGTGCTCAACGCTTTCGGGTCGGCGAGTGGATCGAGATCGGGGAGCGGCGCAAGAGCGGTCACGAGAGCGTCGAGGTCGACGGCTGTCTCACCGGTTGCTTCGGCCGCGAGCGCGAGGCTCATGATCTCGGCCTGCGCCGTAGCTCGATCGCGAGCTTCCGAATACGGCATTGTCGAGAACATGACCATGTTGTAGCGCGGGCTGAGGTGCTCTGGGTGCCGTTCTTCGAGTTCGAGAGCGAGAGCTCGCTTTGCGAGGTAGTCGGGATCGATGACCCCGGAGCGCATCTCGAGGTAGTTGCCGAGCGCCATATCGGCAATGGCATCTGCATCGGGCTTACGTTCCGCTTCGTAGTTTGCGAACGCGACCCCGAGTTCGTCGGGAGACGCTTCGATGTGTTGAATCAGCGATCGGACCGACTCCATTGCAGCGTTCATGCCTTGGCCGTGGAACGGCACGATGGCGTGGGCTGCATCGCCGACGATTACCGCCCGTCCGTCGTAGCTCCACCCCGTAGCCCGCATCGTCCCGAGCGGTCCGGTTGGGTTCTCGAGATACTGATCGGCGAGGTCGGGGACGAGCGCTTTGAAGTCGGGAAACTCCTCTTCAAAGAAGGTGTCGATGTCGACCGCTGTTTCAAGGGTTTCGAACGTGGTCTTCGGGGCGAACAGTGTGACGGTGAAGTCGCCCTCTGGGTTTGCCAGCGCAATGAGCATGAACTCGCCTCGGGGCCAGATGTGCAGGGCCATCGGGTCGAGTATGTGTGAACCGTCCGCGGCCGGTGGCAGGGTGAGCTCTTTGTAGTCGTGGTCGAGCCAATCGGTGTGGAACTCGCATGCCCCAACAGCTGCGATCGCCTTACGCACACGGGAGCCAGCACCGTCGGCGCCGAACAGAACGCCGAACGGTTCGGTGCGCCCGTTCGTAAATTGGAGCTGAGAGGTTTCGAAGTCGACCGAGTCGAGTCGGATATCGAACTCGAGAGTGACCCGGCCGGTGGCCTCGGCCGCATCGAGCAGGATCCCGTTGAGATCGCTTCTCGAAACCGAGTGGATGACCTCGTGCTCTTGGGTGCCGTATCTCTGCAGGTCGGGTTCGGGGTTATCCGTAGCGTGGATCATGCGTCCCCGCATCGGGATCGTGATTTCGTCAACACTCCCGATCACCCCGACATCGATGAGCGGCACGATCCCTCGTGTGGCGAGCGCCAGGTTGATCGAGCGTCCCGCGTCAATATCGGTTCGGCGGAGGTCGGGACGGCTCTCGTACACAACGACGTCGTGCCCTTCGCGCGCAAGGTAGATCGCTAGCAGTGCGCCAGCTTGCCCGGCGCCGATGATCACATAGGGATCAGCGGTCGAACTCATGTCGTCACCTCATCGAGGATGTTGACAAAGCGTTCGATATCGCTGAATGAGTTGTAGAGCGGAACGGGGGCGACTCGAATGACATCGGGTTCTCGCCAGTCGCACAATACGCCCGCCTTTTCGATTTGTTCAAAGACCTGCCGTCCGTTGCCGTTAGCGACTTGGAGTGCGTACTGGCACCCCCGTTCGTCGAGCGCGGTGGGGGTGAGGTTCACGATTCGGTCACCCAACCGTTCGGCGAGCAGGCGGTCGAAGAACTGGATCTGCAGCTCAGACTTCTTGCGCATAGCAGTGATCCCACCCGCTGCATCGATGACGTCGAGCGATGCCCGCAGCGTCGCGAGCGGCAAGATCGGCGCGTTTGAAAGCTGCCAAGACTCAGCAGTGGGCATGGCATCGAACTCGGTCGCCATTTTGAAACGGGTGTCGGGGTTGGTGCCCCACCAGCCGGTGAACTTCGGAAGCGTTTGGTTATTCACGTGCCGCTCGTGGACATAGGCCCCAGCAACTCCGCCCGGTCCGCTGTTCAGGTATTTGTACGAACACCATGCAGCGAAGTCGACGTCCCACTCGTGAAGCTGCATTTCGACATTGGCCACGGCGTGAGCGAGATCGAAGCCTGCAAAGGCGCCAACGGCGTGCGCAGCAGCGGTGATCTCGGCCAGTGGGAGGACCTGGCCGGTGTAGTACTGGACCCCTGGAAGCAAGACGAGCGCGAGTTCGCTCCCATGTTCGATGATGGCCTCAAGGATGTCTTCGGTTCGTAGCGTTTCTTCGCCGGGGCGTGGATCGAGCGTGATCAGCGAGTGGGTTGGATCGAAGCCTCTCTGGCGAATCTGCGACTCGACGACGAAATGGTCGGAGGGAAACGCATGGCTCTCGATGAGGATCTTGTGGCGATCTGCTGTGGGGGAATAGAAGCTCACCATCAATAGGTGCAGGTTGACCGTGAGGGCATTCATGGCAACGACCTCGGTGCTCTTCGCTCCGACGAGGCGAGCGAGTTGCTCAGCCACCAGTTCGTGGTAGTCCTTCCACGCGAGATCGCCGGTGAAGTGGCCCTCCACGCCGAGTGCGCCCCAACGATCGAGTTCGGTCGACACGGCTACTCGGGCAGAACGGGGGAGCGCTCCGAGCGAGTTGCCAACCAAGTAGATGCCCTCGGGTAATTCGAACTCGTCGCGCATGTGCGCGAGCGGATCGGCCGCATCGAGTTCTGCAGCAGATAGCGAGGAGTCATTGCTCACAAGCGGCCCTCTTTGCCTGCGTGAACAGTGCTGCACACCGGACACGTGCGGGCCTCGATGTCGTCATTGAAGGCTTGGAAGAGTGGAGGGAGATCCTTGTCGATCTCTTGGATCTGGAGTTCGACCCGATGGACGAGGTTGTTGCAGTTGGTGCACGCCCACTCGAACCCATCGAGTTCACCGATATCGCGCTGATATTCGACGACGAGGCCGATCGATTCGGGGTCGGGTCGCTGCGGCGAATGACGCAAGCGTGGGGGCAACAGATACACCTCGCCCTCTCGAATGGGCATGCTGTGTGGCTCGGTGCCGTGATCGGGCCAAATCCACAGGTCCATATCGCCTTTGATCTGGTAGAAGAACTCTTCCCTTGGATCGTCGTGGAAGTCGTTGCGTTCATTACCACCACCCACGATCATCACGATCATGTCGGCCTCGCGCCAGATCTGCTTGTTCGCGACCGGCGGGCGCAAGTCGTCACGATGGTCAGCAATCCATTGGAACAGATTGAATGGCCGCCGCTGGGTTGGCTCTGGCGGGTCGTACGTTGTCATCTTGCTACTCTGATCGATCGGTGCTTCTCCCATTATCCAGCGACGCACTAGTCAGGGGTGAGGTTTGCTGGCGGTTCCTTGGCGAGGGTGGTGCACACTGTAGTCGCCAACATCGGTGTCGGTCCTTGGCGGGTGGCTACCTACGCGTGGCCCAGGCCTAGAGTTTGGGGAGGTCTATGGGGAGTCGTTTGGTGATCGATAGAAGCGAAGAGCAGCACGACGTCATCCGCACCGAGGTACGGCGACTCTGCGACAAATACGGCAATGAGTACTGGCGCGGTCTCGAGCCCTCTACGTATCCCGAAGAGCTCGTTGGCGAACTCACCGCCCAAGGTTGGCTCGGATCGCTCATCCCCGAGGAATATGGAGGCGGCGGCCTCAGCCTTGGAGGAGCGTCGGTCATTCTCGAAGAGATCGCTGCGAGCGGCGGCAATCCGAGCGCTTGCCATGCGCAGATGTACGTCATGGGGACGGTGCTTCGCCACGGCAGCGAAGAGCAGAAGCAGAAGTATCTCCCAATGGTCGCGGATGGCCGCAAGAGGCTTCAGGCATTCGGCGTGACCGAGCCCGAAGCCGGCTCGAACACGACCGCCATCCGCACGAAGGCCGTCCGCGACGGCGACGTCTACCGAGTGAATGGGCAGAAGATTTGGACCAGCCGCGCCGAGTATTCCGATCTCATGGTGCTGCTCGCCCGCACAACTCCGGTCGACGAGGTCGAGAACCGGCTCGATGGCTTGTCCGTCTTCCTCATCGAAATGCGCAAGGATGATGGCAGCCTGATCGACGGTCTCACCATCAACCCGATCGAGACGATGATGAACCACAGCACGACCGAGGTGTTCTTCGACGATGTGGAGATCCCGGCGGACTCATTGATCGGAACCGAGGGGGAAGGCTTCCGCCACATTCTTGGAGGGATGAACGCCGAACGGATTCTCATCGCAGCCGAATGCATTGGAGACGGCCGGTTCTTTATCGAGCGAGCCAGCGCGTATGCGAAGGAGCGAGAAGTCTTCGGTCGACCAATCGGCCAGAACCAAGGCGTGCAATTCCCCCTAGCCAAGGCCCACATCCAGATCGAGGCCGCCGACCTCATGCGCTGGAGGGCTGCCGACCTCTACGACATGGGCGAAGCGCACGGAGTCGAGGCGAATATGGCCAAGCTGCTCGCGAGCGAAGCGTCGTGGGCAGCGGGTAACGCTGCGATGGATACCCACGGCGGCTTTGGCTTCGCTGTCGAATACGACATCGAACGCAAGCTCCGAGAAACACGGCTCTACCAAGTAGCGCCGATCAACAACAATCTGATCCTGGCGTTCGTTGGCCAGAAGTGCCTCGACCTGCCAAAGAGCTACTGATCAGCAACGGCACCATTCTCTTGGTGACCGTTGACGTCGATGATGACGCCTACAGAGGTTCCGGTCAGTTCGAGATGCTCGAACCAGCACCGGAGACGCTCAGGACGTGTCGTGGTCGGCTACCAGGTCGGCAACGAACTGTTCGTCGTGCTGGCCAAGCGTTGGGACGACGTCACCGGGGATTGGCAGGCCGCTGATGTTGAACGGTGGACGGTACGTTTCGGTGGTTCCAGTCGGGGTCGTGACCTCCATGAACCGGTCGCGAGCGCGAAGTTGCTCATGGTTCCAAACCTCGGGTGCGTCTCGAACCGAGCTATGAGCAATGCCACTTGCGCGAAGGCGTCCCCGCACTGCGTCCGGCGTGCTTGCTTCGAAGACCGCTGCAATGACCGCGTCGAGTTCGTCGACGTTGGCGATCCGGTCACCATTGTCTGCAAATCGTGGATCTCGAATTAGTGCGGGCTGTAGCAATACCTGTTCGGCAAAGGTGCTCCAGTCACGGTTGCTCTGGACCGCAATGAGCACCTCTGTTCCGTCGGCCAGCCTTTGCAGCCCGTATGGGGCGATCATCGTGTGTCGTCGTGCGGAGCGTTCGGGGATGGATCCACGTCCTACGGCGGCATAGGTGGGGGGAGCAGTCCACTCGGCGAGCGATTCGAGCATCGAGACCTCGATGCTCGCGCCGACATTGCTGGTTTCACGACGATACAACGCTGCGAGGATCGAGGAGAGTGCGTACATCGCCGCGCTGATGTCGGCGATCGACACCCCGACCTTCGAGGCTTCTTCGGGGCTGCCGGTCAACGCGATCGCTCCGGCCTCGGCCTGTATTGCAAGGTCGTAGGCTTTGTCATCTGTTCGGGGTCCACCGGTGCCATACCCGGAGATGTCGCAGGAAATGAGTTGTGGGTGCACTTCACGCAGCTGATCTGCGGTGATGCCGAGCCGGGCTGCAGCTGCGGGGGAGAGGTTCTGAATGAAGACATCGGCTCCGGCGATCAGGGCGTCGAAGGTCTTGCGATCTTTATCGTCCTTTACGTCGAGTTGAATGCTCTGTTTGCCACGGTTAGCCCACACGAAGAACGCCGATGACCCGCCGACCGTCGTGTCGTAGTCTCGGGCGAAGTCGCCGCCGTTGCGGCGTTCGACCTTGATGATGGTCGCCCCAAGGTCGGCGAGTTGGCGTGTCGCGAACGGCGCAGAGACTGCAGCTTCGAGCGCCACGACAACGATGCCGGCCAGCGGCGCTCCGGTGGTACTCGTTTCGTTCACGAGTTGACGACAAACATTGGTGAGTCGATGTCATCGACGATGACGTTTACATACTGGATGTAGGTCGGCGGTGTGCTCATGTTTAGAAGCTCCAGATTGTCTTGTTGACCTCATTTTCGAGGACTTCTTGCTGCCCGGAGACCGGCGTTGGTTCGAGGTTGTTTGCCACAGCGGCATCGGCCAGTTCAGCGAGAGTCCGCTCTCCATTCAAAATCTCAGCTCCGGTGCCCGAAGCCCACCGCTCGTAACGGTTGTCGCGAGCTGATTCGAGGGTCGAGTTCTCGAGGAGAGCATCGGCTACGAGGAGCGCCCGCGCAAGGGTGTCGATGCCACCGATGTGTCCGTGGAAAAGGTCGGCTCTATCGATGCTCTGGCGACGGAGCTTGGTATCGAACATGAACCCGCCGGTTGTGAAGCCTCCGCCTCGAAGGATCTCGTATACCGCCAAACTCAACTCGTCGACCGAGTTTGGGAACTGGTCGGTATCCCAACCGTTCTGCGAATCGCCTCGATTGGCATCGACCGAACCGAAGATGCCGTTGTCGACTGCGTACGCAACCTCATGTTCGAACGAGTGCCCAGAGAGCGTCGCGTGATTCGTCTCGATGTTGACCTTGAACTCATCGAGGAGGTCGTAGCGCTCGAGGAACCCGTGCACCGTTGCGCTGTCGTAGTCGTACTGGTGCTTGGTGGGTTCCTGCGGCTTGGGCTCGATGAGCAACGTCCCGGTGAAACCAATCGAGTGTTTGTACTCAGCGACCATGGTCAAAAAGCGAGCGAGTTGGTCGGCCTCTTGCACCATTCGTGTATTGAGCAGTGTTTCGTAACCTTCGCGGCCTCCCCAAAGGGTGTAGTTGTGGCCGTTGAGCCGGTGGGTCGCATCGAGCATGTGGCGCACTTGGGTAGCGGCATAGGCAAAGACATCGGGGTCTGGGTTTGTGGCAGCGCCCGCCGCATATCGAGGATGAGAGAACAAGTTTGCCGTGCCCCACAGAAGTTCGATGCCGGTCTGGTCCATCTTCTCGCCAGCCCGTTCGACCATCACATCGAGGTTGGCTTTGGACTCGGCCAAGGTGTCACCCGGTGGTGCCATATCGACGTCGTGGAAGGCAAAGAATTTGACTCCGAGTTTCGAGATGAACTCGAACGCGGCGTCCTGCTTCATTCGGGCGGCATCCATGGGGTCCATGCCAGCGTCAAGCCATGGACGGTCGAAGGTGCCAGTGCCAAAGATGTCTGACCCCGGCCAAGCGAAACTGTGCCAGTAACACACGCCGATGCGCAGGTGGTCTTCCATCCGCTTTCCAGCGACCAACAAGTCCGGGTCATACACGCTGTAGCTGAGGCCATCTCCGCTGGGTTGGCCTGCGAACGCGACGGGTTCTGGAACGGTATCGAAGAATTCGGTCATCTCGTGACCCTAGCCCTTGAACAGGATTGTTTTGAAAGCCTCGGTCTGTGCATTGAGCGCCTGGTCGCCGGGCAGGACAGCGCTATGGCCCATTACTTCGGGCAGGACTTGCAGGTGCCGATCAGGTCGAGCGTGTGGGCCTCGATAGTAAATCCTGCCTGCTCGGCGACCTTATGCAGCGCCTTATCAAGGCCGGTCTCGACGCCGCCATCGAGCGAGAAGTCGGTGACACTCCCGCAAGACGAACAGATGAGGTGGTGGTGGTGTCCAGTCAAGTGTTCGGCCAGCTCATATCGGGCGAAGTCGTCATGGGTCACGATGCGTGCCACGACGCCGACTTCTTCGAGAATCGTGAGGTTGCGGTACGCCGTCGACTGCGGGAGTGATCGATCCGCGGCCACGATTTGGGTGATGGTCAGTGGCCCGTCGCTCTTGCGTAGCACGTCGACAAGGCGACGCCGCCCGCTGGTGTATCGCTGGTCGGCGTTACGAAGCATGGCGGTGATCTCGTCGTCGAGGGCTTCATCGGTGTCAATTTCTGACATGGGCAAAGGCTACCTATCGATCTAGTGATGGTGGTGTGGGTCGTCGAGCATTATCTCGTCACCGATGCGGATGAACCGGCCACCGAATGCCGTGCGAAGGTGCTCTTCGACGAGTACCTGATTCGGTGGACCAACGGCGATTGGTGTTGTGTCGAGCAAGAGCACCTGGTCGCATCGCCGGGCGTCATCGAGGTTGTGCGTGGTGACGACTACGGTTCGGCCAGCCGCTATCTCGGTGTCGACGACGTCGAGAATGACCGCGCGCGACACGAGGTCGAGCCCGTTTACGGGTTCGTCGAGCAGAAGGACCTCGGCGTCCTGTGCGAGGCCTTGGGCGACGAGGACCCGCTGGCGTTGGCCGCCGGACAGCTCGTGCAATTGTTGGCCAGCGAGGTCGGTGATGTTTAGACGTTCGAGGGCATTATCGACGATGCCTTTGTCCTTGGCAGTGAATCGGCCCATCAAGCCAAGGGTCGGGTATCGGGCGAGAGAGACCGTGTCGCGCACCGTAATTGGGAGGCTGCGATCGACGTTGGTCGATTGCAGTACGAACGATGGACCCGGCCCGGTGACCGTGGCTTCGCCACTGCTGATCTCGACCGTGCCGGCCAACGCCCCGAGCAAGGTTGACTTTCCCGAACCATTGGGGCCGATCACCGCCAGCGAAGACTTCGCTGGCACGTCGAGGTCGAGGCCCGACAACGCCACGCTGTCGCCAAAGCGGACCTCGAGGTTGCGGGTAACGATCGTTGAACTCACAGGCCTAGGTTAGGGTGAAACTGGAATGGAGACGATTCTCGTTTTGGGTTGTTTGCCTTGATATTCCGGCCTAGTGTGGACAAAACGATACTGATTCTCACTATGGAGACCATGAAATGACACCATCCTTCCGTTCTGGAATTGCAATTGCCGGTTTGAGCGCGCTGGTTGCCGCTGGTTGCAGCGGCGCTGACACGGTAGATAGCGGATCGGCCGCTGAGGTCAGCGACCGTCCAACGATCGTTGCGACCACGAACATTCTTGGTGACGTCATAACGAACTTGGTGGGTGACCAATTCGATGTGGTGACGATCATGCCCGTCGGCGCAGACCCGCACGTCTTCCAAGCATCAGCACAGCAGGTTGCCTCCATGGGTGATGCCGATGTGCTCATCGCCAACGGTGCAGGTTTCGAAGAGGGACTGCTCGATGTCATCGAATCGTCCGAAGCCGACGGTGTCCCAGTCTTGGAAGCGATCAGCGTGGTCGCAGGGCTCGAGTTCGGAGAGGGCGAAGAACATGGCCACGAAGATGAAGAGCACGAAGGCGAAGAGCACGA
>CAZBTI010000030.1:0-25845 GCA_964494395.1 uncultured Acidimicrobiales bacterium
TGGTCCGTCACCTTCGCCGCCATCCGTGCGAAGCCCGAAGGCTCTGTTGCATGACGAAGTTCGTCTAGCGAGCGAGAGCGTCCTGCACCTTTGCCGCAATGGCGTCGAGGGCGACCTCTTCAGTCTCCATGGTCTTGCGCTCGGTGAATTCGACGAGGCCGTCCTTGATACCCCGAGGCCCCATCGTCACACGGTAGGGGATACCAATGAGCTCACTATCGGCGAACTTCACTCCCGCTCGCGCGTCACGGTCATCGAGCAGAACATCGATCCGGGCCGCCTTCAGCTCGTCGTAGAGCGCGTTGGCTGCGTTGACCGTGTCTTCGTCCTTCATGTTCATGACGGTGATGACGACCTCGAATGGAGCGACCGATGCTGGCCAGATCAAGCCTTTGTCGTCGTGATGGGTTTCGGCGATTGCGGCCATGTTTCGGCCTATGCCGATGCCGTAACTGCCCATCACGATCGTTTGCATCTTGCCGTCAGCATCGAGGACCTCAGCCCCCATGGCTTCCGCGTATTTCGTGCCGAGCTTGAAGATGTGGCCAGCTTCGATGCAGCGAACGATCTCGATGGTGGTGCCACATTGGACGCACGACTCGCCCGCTTGAACCTCACGGAGGTCGACGTACTCGGCCACGTGTACATCGCGTTCGATATCGACGCCCCGGTAGTGGAAGTCATCCTCGTTGGCACCGGTCGTGAGGTTGGTGCGGCCTCGGAGGGACTCGTCGACATAGATGGTGATGTCGTCTTTCACTCCCACCGCGCCGAGAGACCCGGGCTTTGCGCCCAAGTGTTCGACCGTCTCGTCTGGCGTTGCTGGGCGAATGTCGATGGCTCCGGTCGAGTCTTGGAGTTTCTGGATGTTCAATTGCTGGTCGCCTCGAACGACAGCGATCGTGATCTCGCCGTCGAGGACCATGATCATCGACTTCATCTGACTCGTCGCAGGCGCGCCGGCTTCTGCGAGCGCTTTGATGGTGCGAATACCCGGGGTCGCGAACTTCTCGGGCTCGGTTGGAGGCGGGTCATCGGCCATATCGGCCACAGCTGACGTGGCTCGTTCAACGTTTGCTCGGTAATCGCATTCGGGGCAGCGAACGACGTCGTCCTCGCCGCTGGGAGAGGCCACCATGAACTCGATCGACCCTGCGCCACCCATGGCGCCCGATGACGCTTCGACCGGCATTGCGTCGAGATCGAGCCTCTCGAAGATCCTTTGATAGGCAGCGTGGTGCTTGTCGAAGTTCGCATCGAGCCCCGCTTGGTCGATATCGAGGCTGTAGCTGTCTTTCATTGCGAACTCGCGAACGCGGAGCAGGCCCGCCTTGGGGCGCGGCTCGTCGCGAAACTTCCATTGGATCTGGTACCAGATCTGGGGGAGGGTCTTGTAGCTGTTGATCTCGGTAGCGATCGACGCGAAGACCTCTTCATGGGTCATGCCGAGGCCGACCTCGGTTCCTGAGCGGTCCTCGAGTCGAAACATCTCTTCACCCATCAACTCCCAGCGGCCAGATGCCTCCCACAGAGACTTCGGGTGCATGGCTGGGAGCAGAAATTCTTGGCCACCGATTTCGTTCATCTCGTCGCGAACGACCTGAGCGACTTTCTCGTGGACTTTCCACCCGAGCGGCAGCATCGAGTAATGCCCGGCGTGAAGTTGACGAATAAAGCCACCGCGTACGAGGAGCTGGTGGCTTACGGACTCGGCATCGCCGGGGGCATCTCGCAAGGTGGGAGTAAAGAGGTTCGACCAACGCATCTCGTGATCCTATGGCGACGAGACGACCATGGGACGAATGCCTCTCACCCGAGAAGTGGATGTTTACGGACAGTCCCCAAACATCCACTTCTTGGGAAGTTCGACGTGGGTTGTTCCACATCGTGGAACTGTGCTGCGATACGGAACGGACGGGGTGAATTACGGTAGGATGTGACGAATGACGCATCGCTCCAGCGGTGCGATCTCAGAGGCTAAACGGAGAACTCCGTAGCCCCGACGAAACGGAAGGCCAATGCCAAGGCAGAGACTTACTACTCCGCTCATTCGTGTCGACGACGAACTGGTCCCCGCAACGTGGGACGAGGCGCTCGAGAAAGTCGCCACTGGCTTCGCTGCTGTTCAGGACAAAGGCGAGACGGCCTTTGGCATGTTCAGCTGCTCGAAGTCGACAAATGAGATGAACTACGCTGCGCAACGGTTTGCCCGCAAAGTGATGGGGTCGAACAACATCGACTCCTGCAATCGAACTTGACACGCTCCTTCGGTCGTCGGTCTGGCGACTGTCTTTGGTGCTGGTGGCGGCACGGTTTCCTACGAGGAAATTGAAACCACCGATCTCATCATCATGTGGGGTTCCAACGCTCGCGAAGCGCACCCCATCTTCTTCCACCACGCGCTCGCCGGTGTTCGTAACGGCGCAAAGATGATCGTCGTCGATCCACGTCGCTCACAGACGGCGAAATTCGCTGACCTCTGGATGGGCCTCAACGTTGGCACCGACATCGCCCTCGCGAACGGCGTTGGAAAATACATCCTCGATAACGATCTGCAGAACGACGCGTTCATTGCGCATTCGACGCAGAACCTTGAGGTGTACCGCGAATCGATCCAGGAGTGGACGCTTACCCGCACGGCCGAAGTAACGGGTCTTCCCGAATACGCGATAGCTGAATTGGCCACTGAGTATGCAACGGCCGAAACGGCACAGATCTGTTGGACGCTCGGTATCACCGAGCACCACACCGGCGCGGCTAACGTCAAAGCGCTCTGCAACCTCGCGCTGCTCACCGGACACGTTGGACGCTACGGCTCCGGCCTCGTGCCAGTCCGCGGTCAAAACAATGTGCAGGGTGGCGGCGACATGGGTGCGCTCCCAAACAAACTCACCGGCTTCCAAGACGTTAATGACGACGAGATCCGAGCGAAGTTCGAGGCTGCCTGGGACTGCACGATTCCTGCGACGCCCGGGAAGCACCTCACGCTCATGTTCGAAGCAATGGAACAGGGCGAACTCACCACCGTGTTCTGTATCGGTGAGAATCCCGCCGACTCCGAGGCCGACATCAACCACGCGCGAGCATTGCTCACCGGGCTCGACATGTTGGTCGTCCAAGACATCTTCCTGACGCGCACCGCCGAACTCGCCGATGTGGTCCTGCCAGCATCTGCTGGTTGGGCAGAATCCGAAGGCACCGTCACGAACTCCGAGCGACGCGTGCAGCGTGTACGCAAAGCGCTCGACCCGCCGGGGGAAGCAAAGGACGACCTCGAGATCATCAACATGATCGCCGAGAAGATGCAGCCTGGTTGGGGCAATCCTGGTCCAGAGGAGATGTGGGACGAACTCCGCACCGTCTCGCCGATGCACACAGGCATGAGCTGGGAGCGCCTCGAGAACGAAGGAGGCTTGCAATGGCCAGTTCCATCGCTCGATCACCCCGGAACACTCTTTCTCCATGGTTGGCTTTGGGAAGACGATCTCGGTGGTCGCGAACCAGCACCGTTCACGGTAAACGCGTGGTTGCCGCACGTCGACGAACTCAACGATGACTTCCCGCTCCTCATGACGACGGGTCGCGTGCTCGACAGCTACAACACCGGCGTCCAAAGTGACGGCTACAACTCGCCAATCCGCTCGGGCGAAGCACTCGATATGAACCCGAGCGATGCCGAGCGTTTGGGTCTGGCGACCGGCGATCGTGCAGCGGTCTCGTCTCGCCGGGCAACCATCGAAATGGAGATCCGAGTGCAACCCGACCTCCCCGTCGGTCTGTGCTTCACCACCTATCATTTCGCCGACACGACCGATACGAATCAGCTCACCATCGAAACGTGGGACAAAGAATCCGGTACCGCCGAATTCAAAGCGACAGCAATCAACGTAAAGCCCCTCGTGGCCGCCTAGGCGCCACCGTCAACGAAGACAGAGGAACACGCAATGCCAGAAATAGCGGTCACCGCCGCCACAGCGACCGCTGCTGAAGCAGCAGCGGTCGCCGACTCGATCGTCCTGCAGAGTCCGGGACAGATCACGTTCGACGCCGCAGGCGAGACGCTCACCTTCGACGGTGACCGTATTGCCCGCTCTGGTGCCGAACGCATCTTTAACCGACGCCACCTGTTGTTGCCGGTGCTCCACGATGTGCGAGACGCCATTGGTTGGCTGAGCGAGGGGGCGATCAACGAGATCGCAACATCGCTCCAAGTCCCTCCAGCCGAGGTCTACGGTGTGGCGTCGTTCTACGAACTGTTCACCTTCGAGGAGCCATCGGCGCCCGACGCGATCCATGTATGCGACGACACGGCTTGTCGTATTAAGGGCGCTAACGAACTCATCGACGAACTTAACGCTGATGGCCGCAACGTGCACGCAAGTCCGTGTCTTGGTCTGTGCGAGCAGGCGCCCGGCGTATTCGTGCAGCGAACCGGCCAGTCACACGTAAGCGTCCGAACAGCGACCAAAGCAACCGTCGACGAAGCTCTCGATGGGGTGATGGTCAAGCCGGTTGCGCCCGTGCCGCAGCCAGCCGAAGACCTCACTCTCCTGCGCCGAGTGCACGACGCAGCAGCGGCCGATTACGACGGCTACGTCGCTACCGGCGGCTATGAGGCTCTAGCCAAGGCTGTCAGCATGACGCCCGCCGAAGTGGTGAGCCATGTGGGTGATGCTGGCCTTACCGGTCGAGGTGGCGCCGCGTTCCCTACCGGGTTTAAGTGGTCGGCTGTTGCAGGCGAAGAGGGGCCACGACACCTCGTCGTCAACGCCGATGAATCCGAGCCCGGAACCTTCAAGGACCGGGTCATCATGGAACACGACCCGTACTCACTCATCGAGGCCATGACCATCGGCGGCTACGCAATGGGTGCCGAGCAAGGGTGGATCTACATCCGCGGCGAGTACCCCGAAGCCACAGCCAGTCTGCGATCGGCAATCGCCGAAGCCCGAAGCAAAGGCATGCTCGGCGATGATATTCGCATCACCGAAGGCGATGATGTTGCCAAAGGCGATGGTGTCGAGGCCAACGGCTTCACCTTCGACATTGAGCTTCGCCTCGGTGCAGGTGCCTACATATGTGGCGAAGAGACTGCGCTATTGAACTCCATCGAGGGATATCGAGGTGAACCTCGCAACAAGCCGCCGTTCCCCACAACCCACGGTCTCTTCGGTCAACCCACGGCGATCAACAACGTCGAGACCATGGTCAACGTGAACCAGATCATGCTGCTCGGCGGCGACGGTTACGCGGCCATCGGCACCGAGAAGTCGACCGGCACCAAACTGTTCTGCCTTTCCGGTCACGTTGCGGTTCCCGGTGTGTATGAAGTGACCTACGGTGCAACGCTACGCGAAGTCATCGCCCTCGCCGGTGGAGTCACGGGCGAATTGAAGGCCATTCTCATGGGGGGTGCTGCGGGCTCGTTCATCACCGGCGACATGCTCGACGTACCGCTCACAATCGAAGCCAGCCGCGAGAATGGCTTCTCGCTCGGTTCAGGAGTGGTCATGGTGCTCAACGACACGGTCGACTTCGACGACTTTGTTGCTCGCATCGCGCAGTTCTTCCGAGATGAAAGCTGTGGCCAGTGCGTGCCCTGTCGCGTCGGCACCGTCCGCCAGGGCGAATCGCTATTGCGCATTCGAGAGAAGAGTGCTCCGGTGGAACAAGAGCGAGCCATGCTCGACGATTTCGCGAAGGTCATGGCCGATGCCTCGATCTGTGGACTCGGCCACACCGCATCGGGAGCGATCCTCTCAGCCATGGACCTAGGACTTATTGGAGACCAGTCATGAGTATCGCTGAACGTCCAGTACAGCTCCGCACCAAGGTGACCGTCTCGATCGACGGAGAGACCGTCGACGTCCTCGAAGGCGACACCATCCTCGATGCCTGTAACAAAGCTGGCATAGACACCCCGGTCGTCTGCTACGGCCCAACCGTTACACCGGTCAACGCCTGTCGGGTGTGTGTTGTCGAAGTCGAAGGCAACCGCACCCTCGTTCCGTCGTGCTCGCGACCAGCCGAAGAGGCAATGGTCGTAACCACCGACTCTGAGCGAGTCAACCACAGTCGCAAGATGGTGCTCGAGTTCCTCGCCACGTCGTCCGACGTCAGCCAGAGCGAGGAGATCATGGGCTGGCTCGGCGACTACGGCGCCGACCTCGATCGCTACGACCCCGACACCACCGAGGCAATGACCGACGAGGTCAAGATCGAGGACGACCTCTACATCCGGGCCTACGACCGATGCGTCCTCTGCTACAAGTGCGTCGAAGCCTGCGGTGAAGACGCGCAGTGGACATTCGCCATTGCAATGTCAGGCCGAGGCTTCAACAACCGCATTTCGACAGAGTTCGACGTTACCCTGCCCGACTCGGCCTGTGTCTACTGCGGCAACTGCGTTGCGGTCTGCCCGACGAACGCCTTGCAGTTCAAGACCGAATTCGACCTCCGCAAGATGGGGGACTGGCGCCCTGAAGACCAAACCGTCACCCGCACCGTGTGTTCCTACTGTGGCGTTGGCTGCAACCTCGACCTACACGTCCAAGACAACCAGATCGTCAAGGTCGATTCGCCAATGGACCACTCCATCACCAGCGGTAACCTCTGCGTAAAGGGCCGCTTCGGCTACCAATACGTCCAGAATCGTCCGCAATGAGCGGAACAGTCCCGGCGGATGAGCTTCGCTCTGATTTTCGTCGACGGAACCGCTCCGCCCGCTCTCTCCGGGGAGCGTTCAAGCGGCACGCAGCCTGGGCGCCCGAGGCGGTCAACACGTAGGTGTTGCGCCAAGAACGATCATTAGAAAACAGGGGTAGCTATGACAGACACGTTTGATGCAGTGATTATTGGCGCTGGGGTCTTTGGCTCTGGGATTGCTTTTGAGCTTTCTCGCCGTGGGTTGAAGACGTGCAATGTCGATATGAACGGTGCGCCCGGGCACGGGTCTACCTCCAGCTCCGGTGCCATTCTGCGCTTCAACTACTCCACGGTGGCCGGCATTGACTTGGCATGGGAGGGCAACAGGTACTGGGAGAACTTCGACGAGTACTTGGAGACGAACGACGAACTTGGTCATGCCCGCAAGATCACGACAGGTCACCTCTTCTTGAACAACGACGAGGATCTCCACCAGCTCTACCTCGACAGGCTGGCGCAAACCGACGTGGCGTACGAAGAATGGGACGCTGCAACCGTTGCCGAGAAGATGCCGTACCTCACACTCGCCTCATTCGGCGATGCGTGCACGATCGACGACGACCGCTTCTGGGCCGAACCCGAGGCCACGCTGCCCGGCGGCCTGTACATGCCCGAGGCGGGATACATTTCCGATCCGCAGCTCGCCGCACAGAACCTCCACACCGCCGCGATCGCAAAGGGCGCCACGTTCCGCTTCAGCACCACCGTGGCCGAGATCCTGACATCGAACGACAACTCTGCGGTCACCGGGGTGAAGCTCGCAAACGGCGATGAGGTTCATGCGCCCATCGTCGTCAATGCAGGCGGCCCGTTCTCCACAAGCGTGAACGACCTTGCCGGGCTCGGTGGGCGAGATGCAATCACCTCGCGTCCCATGCGCCACGAAGTACATATCGCCCCCGCCCCAGAGGGCGTCAACTTCGAAGTCGACGGCGCGCTTATCAACGACCAAGAGCAGGGCTTCTACTGCCGACCAGAAGCCGGTGGGCAGATCTTCATCGGCTCAGCCGACCCTGAATGCGACGGCGAGGACTGGGTCGACGACATGGCCTCGTTGAATCGCGAGATCACCGAGCCTCGATGGAACGTCCAGATGATGCGCCTCGCAAAACGCATGCCCGACTTCGGGGTCCCGCACCAGCGCAAGGGTCTCGCCGACGCATACGACGTCAGTTCCGACTGGGGCCCGATCTATGACCGGACCGACCTCGACGGCTTCTTCGCAGCGCGCGGAACGAGTGGCAACCAGTTCAAGAACGCCTGTGTCGCGTCGCACCTGATGGCCGAATTGATCGTCGCTGTCTCCAACGGACACGATCATGACGCAAACCCGCTCGTGGTCCCCGGCCGTTGGACTGGGCTCGACCTCGACATGGCCAACTTCAGTCGAAACCGTGCCGTCAACCCCGACAGCACCGGCACGGTTCTGGGCTAACATTCCGCCAAAAAATCTGTCGTTGCTCAGCCGCGTATTTGCAGCTCTAAGACCACAGATCTTGCGGGGAGCTATGGGCCGATCGTCTCTCGGCGGCGAGGGGCCTGGCCATCTACGGTGTAGGCATGAGTATTCGAGGGTTCTGGCTGCTGCTGCTTTTGGCGTTGGTCTCATTCGCGTGCTCGTCAGAACAGCTTGCAGAGCCGTCACTCGAAACCGATCAGGTCGCAGAACAGGACGAAACTGGATCGCCCGAACCTGGTGATGCTCCCGTGGCATTCACCGCCGTCGAGATTGAAGCGTTGCAGCAAGCAGTGATCTCTGCCCAAGAGGAATTTGACCTCGCAGGAGTCGCGGCTGACGATGCAGCGGACGCTGCACGAATCGCAGGACGCGAGTCCGAGTCTTTCCGGCGGAGCGTGAGTGAAGGCGCCGCCGCTGCGTCCGACACTCTGCAGGAGGCGAGCGCAGCTGCCCGAGTAGCGACCGACCAAGTAACCGCATCGGCACGCAATGACGCAACTGTTGCTGCTCAACTCGCTACTGAGGCGAGCGATGTTCTGAACGGGTCGCGTCAAGACCTACTGGAAGCCAATGTCGCTGAGTTGGAGGCAGCGCTCGCCGAAAGCGATGCGATGCAAGAACTGCGTGATGCGGAGCTCGCCCTATATCTGGCCGAAGTGGCACTCGACGAAGCAGAAGATGCCGAATCCCGATCCGTTGACCCACTGGTTGGGCCGGCCGACTGGCCGACGTGGATGGCCGAGCCCGAGTCGGTCATTGCCATGGTGACCGTCGACCTGCCACGCGTTCCCATCATTGCCCCGCCCGACCTCTCGCCGCCGACCGAACTAAGCAACGAGATCGAGACTGAACTGGGCTCCTTGTTCACCCCATCATCTGGGGTTGACGTACTCACCGCGAGATGTGTTGCTGATGGTGGGCCGTTACGTTACGCCACAGCCGCAGATGCAACCGATCTGCTGGATGTTGCTCAAGGTGGGGCCAGCTTGGCCAGCATCGTTGGCCCCGGCCGCGATTTCGTAGTCAGCGTCAACTCCACTGGTGCAGGCAGTTTCGTAGATTTCACTGGGTCGACGTTCGTGCAAGCCTCTCGCAACGCCGATGATTCTGGCGCCTATCAAGACTTTACCGATGGCCGCTTTATTCGCTTTTTCAGTAACGGCGCAGGTTTCGGAACCCTCATCGATCGTGGCGGCGACAACAACTATCTACTTTCGCTTAACGAGGACGGGACAGGTTCGTTGGAGGATCTCGGCGGCTCTACATCGGTTGTGGTTCTCGTGCGTAGCGACGGGTCTGCGACCTATCGCGACCTCACAGACAGTCTCTCGTTCGAGTACGCGGTCAACGCCGACGGATCCTGGTTCTTTCACGACCGAACCGGGCGTCGCAGCGAGGAGCTCAACATCAATGCCGACGGAACCGGAATCTATGAAGCGCTGCCCGGTGGCGGGGTGACAACTATCGAAATCGGGAGCCTTGGCGCTGCTCGGTACCGAGTCCAGTCGGACGAGCGAGACGTCGAGGTGGCGCTATTCGCCGATGGATCGTGGACCCTCGACGATCGATCCGGTGACGAGGATCGCAAGCTCGCCATAGCTAGTGACGGAAGCGGCTGGTTCGAAAGCGACGGCGAGTCCGGCCGACTGTCATCGGCCGACACCGCTCCGCTAACCGCACTCGTCGAACCGCTGCTAGCAGGCGCTGAAGCAGGAACCTTGCTTCAGCCCGATTTGGTTACCACAACCTCACAGCCGGAGTTCGCTATCGCTGAACGATTCCCGCCGGTTGGCACGCTTCCGAACTTGGCTCGACCCTGCGCCACGGTTGTGCGATTCGACGCATCGATCTTGTTCGACGGCGACAACGACGACCTGCGTCCGGGAGCCGATCGAGTTCTCGACGAAGTCGCCGCCGCCCTCCGACGCAACGATCAGGTATTCGAGGTGCACGGGCATACAAATGCAATCGGCTCAGAGCAGAGCAACCTCGGTCTGTCGGAACGTTGGGCCCAAGTAGTCGCCGAGGGCTTGATCGAGCGCGGCGCCACCATCGAGACCGTCGTACTTGGCCTTGGGGAAAGCCAACCGGCCGTCCCCAACGAACTGGCTGACGGAAGTGACAACCGGTCGGCAGAGCGGCTCAACAACCGCGTCGAGATCGTGCTTTTCGAGGCGGGCTAGCGCAGGAATCTGTGGTTGCTCGGCAGCGCATTTACCGTTCAGCAACCACAGAACTCGGTTGCGTGGTGCGTCAGGTCAGCACGAGCAGCAGCCACAGGCTGCCCATGCCTACGACCAGGCTTAGCGGGAGGTTCTTGGTCTTCCACACGATGGTGCATGCCAACACCGCAGCGATGATGCGGGGCACGTCGCTGGACAGGTCTGCGAAGCCGTCGCCACCGAATACGACGGGGATCGAGATCGCTGCGAACGCCGCCGGTCCGACGTAGCGAAGCGCCGACTCAACCAGCGGGGGCAGCACAAGGTTGCTTCCGAACGCAATGAACGACATACGGGAGAGGAAGGTTGCAAGACCAGCGATGATGATCGCGATCCAGTTCATGAGCGGTCTTTCGCCTGCTGATCGATGAGCGCCCCCACCGTCATGCCAGCGATAATCGCAAGGAGTAGGCCAGATCCCTGAGGCAGCCCGCGAGCCATGAGAGCAATGGTTCCTCCGACAACCGCTGCAGCGACGCCTGCGAAGTTCTTGAGCGACAGCACCATCAGGCCGAGGAACAGAATTGGGACGGTGAAGATGAGCTGCCACTCCGGTCGCACGAGATCACCAACGAAAATCCCCGCAATGACCGCCAGTTGCCACACCGACCACACAAAGCCTCCGGCGCCCAAAAAGTGCCAGAGCTGATAGCGAGGCGTCGGGTCGACGAGTTCGGGGACGGTCTCGATCACTGCGAACTGCTGATCGATGAGTAGATAGGGGATCGTTGCGCGCACCCATCTGGGATAGACCGAAAAGCGTTCGCGTAGCGCCGCCGAGTAGATGATGTGGCGGGCATTGATGAAGAAGACGGTCAAGATGATCACCGCAGCGCCGGCGCCATCGGCGATCAACTCGACAGCTGCAAGCTGCGAGGATCCAGCGAAGATCAGCCACGAGGTGGAATAGCCGAGAAAAGTTGGAACGCCTCGTTCGGCGATCACGAGGCCAATGACGAGACCCACGGGGATGCCAGGGATCATCAGGGGCCAGATTGATTTGATCCCGTCGAGCGCCGCCCGGCGCTCAAAGGCCAAGTTCATCGCCACACACTAGGGCCGGTTTATCGAATCGAGCCTCTTTCGCTAGCCCAGAGCAATAAGCGCAGCGCCGGCGATCGCGCCGCCGACGCCCAGAGCTTGGGTTCGTGACACGCGGTCCTCGTCGAACACCGATGTCGCCACGACCGTCACTGCAGGGCTGCTGCCGGCAAGTACCGACACGAGACCGAGACTGCCGATCTGGGCTCCGACGATGATCGACAGCATGCCGATCGCTCCGGCGATACCGCCGATGATCCCGAACTTTCGCACGCTCGGGGCGAGAAGCAATGGGGCGCCCTGTGCTTTGGCGACGGCCAGGATTCCGAGGAGGCCGAATCCTCGGTTCGTGACCGCTGGCCATGCACCAGACTCAGGCGAAGTCGACCCAGCAAAGAGGAAGGTCAGTCCGAAAAGGAGGCCGCCGAAGACCGCGAGCGTCAGCCCCCGCCGGAGAGTAGCGGGATCCATGGTTCCGTCGAACGAGACCAAGATGAGCGAGACCAAGGCAACAGCGCATCCCAAGGCCGCTGTTCCGGAAAGTCGTGTACCTGACGCGAGGTCCCAGATGAGCGGCAGCAAGATCGCCAGAACGCCAGCGAGGGGAATAGTCACCGCGGCCGAAGAGTCGGCCATAGCGCGGTAGATCGCCGCGAGGCCTAACGCAACGAAGATTCCAGACAACGCCCCGAAGACGAGGTCGCGGCCGATGGGCGCAGAATTGGTCACTAAGGCAAACGGGAGAACTACGAGCGTGCCAACGAACATCTGGGTGATGACGTGCGTCGCAGACGACTTTCCCCGCAGCGAACTCGCTCGCCCAAAGGCATCGCTCAGGCCGATGGTGATCGCCGCAGCGATACCGAGAAGAATTGACACCGCCGAACCCTACTTTCACCCGTCCTTGCCGCTAGTACTGCGCTAGCTGAGGGAATCTCGCCACTCGAGAAACCGTTGGATGCCATCCATCGAATAGTCGGGTCCGCCCGTTCCAAGGGTGACTTCGTCGATCGGGGCGTCGGCCAGACCAGCGAAGAGTTCGTCGAAGTCTTCGACCTTCTCGACATCGACGCCAACCGAGCGGCGGATCTCGGACGGATCGCGTCCGACCTTGGTGCACCAGTCGTTGAGCACGTCGTTTTTGTGCTGCCACTCGTCGTTCCACCAGTAGTGCCAGACGTGCCCGTGGCGAGCAACGTATTGCAGCGTCTTCTTCTCACCGCCGCCACCGATAAGGATGGGGATCTCCCGAACCGGCGCTGGGTTGAGCTTTGCCATGCGAGATTCGATGCGGGGGAGTGCATTCGCGAGGTCGTGGAGGCGTGAGCCGACGGTGCCGAACTCGTATCCAAACTCGTCGTAGTCGCGTTCGAACCATCCAGATCCAATGCCGAGAATGAGTCGACCATTGGAGATGTGATCGACCGTGCGAGCCATGTCGGCGAGCAGTTCGGGGTTGCGATAGCTGTTACAGGTCACCAAGCAACCGATATCAACTTTGCTCGTCACCTCGGCCCACGATGCCAGCATCGTCCAGGCCTCGAAATGGGCCCCGTCGCCGTCGCCGTACAAGGGAAAGAAGTGGTCCCAGTTGTAGATCGCGTCGACCCCGATTTCCTCCGCGTTGATCGCAGCCTCGCGAATCTGGTTGTAGCTTGCGAGCTGTGGGTGTAGGTGCGCTACAATCTTCATCGTTGCTCTCCGAGGATCGAGGTGAACCTTGAAACTAGCGGCGGGACAACAAGGTTTGACCAACGTCGAGCATCGAGCCCTGAAATCGGTCGCCGTACAGTTCTTCGTCAACGGCGCAGTGCTCGCTTCGTACATACCCCGCTTGCCAGATATTCGAGATTCACTCGGCTTAACGCTCACCCAGATCGGTGCGATCCTCGCCGTCGCGACGGGAGTCGGGATCGTGGGGAGCGCGCTCCAAGGGCCCGCCATTGAATCCTTCGGTACCCGCAAGGCGATGATCTTCTCCAGCTTCGTCCTCGTAGCCGGGCTCGCGTTCGTTGGAGCGGCGTCAAATGTCTGGGTCCTGATCGCAGCGCTCATGGTGATCGCCGTGAGCGACGTGGTCACCGATGTCGCAATGAACATTCAAGGTTCGACGCTGAGTGCCCGTCGTTCCACGCCGGTGATTAATCGTCTACACGGTCTCTGGAGCCTCGGTACGGTTGTTGGAGGAACCATCGCTGCGGCCTCGGCTGCCGCTGGAGTTAGCCTTTCGCTACAACTCTTTGTGTCGGCAGGAGTTCTCGCCCTCGCGTTGCTCTATGTCGCTCCGGGTCTCTTGACCATCGATGAAGACGTGGCCGAGTCGGGCGGCGGGCGCAGTGAACAGCGTGCCCAGGCCAGCAATGGATCGGTGATGGTCACCTTTCTCGTTCTTGGCGGCAGCGCGATCATCCCCGAAGTCATCACCAGCGACTGGGCAGCGTTTCGACTCGCGGATGACCTCGGAACGTCAAATGGGTTTGCTGGCCTCGGGTTCGTTGCCTTTACGACCGGCATGGTGATCGGCCGGTTCGCCGCGGACTCCATCGTCTCTCGAATGGGGTCCGATGTTGTGCTGCGGGTTGCGACACTGCTCGCAGCGGTTGGGATCGTGCTGGCCATGGTTATCCCGATACCCACTCTTGCTCTAGTGGGCCTCAACCTCGCTGGCCTCGGGGTATCGGTCATGTTCCCACAGCTGTACGACATGGCCGTCCGATCGGGCCGCTCCAATCGAGCACTGGCCGGGCTGACCGCGGGCTCCCGAATCGCACTTCTGGCAACCCCGCTGCTCGTTGGATTCCTCGCTGGTTCAGGGGGCTTCACCGTGGGAGCTGCAGTCGTGGTCACCACCATCCCAGCTGCACTTGTCGTACTGTCTTTGACGCAACGACTTCAGGTGGGAACCACTGTCTCTGGTTGATCGCCGAATTGCGCGCTGGGGTTGCGTTCGCGACTTTTGGGTTCCTTGTCACGTCCTTACCTTGTGATGCGGGAAACTGGATTGCTGCAGAGCAGCTCCACTGTTGGCGGCAGTGGCTATACGGGAGGAAGTTGAAATGGAAGTCAAAGCACTTGGTGCTGAATTTATTGGAACGCTGGGGCTCGTCCTCGGCGGCGCTGGAGCTGCGGTTCTCGCGGCGGACTTTGGAACTGGAGCCAACGGCACAAGCCTCGGCCTCGGCTTCGTCGGCGTCTCGCTCGCCTTCGGCCTTACCGTGGTTACGGGAGCATACGCACTCGGCCACATCTCGGGAGGCCACTTCAACCCGGCCGTTACCCTCGGCCTCGTCGCTGGCGGTCGGTTCTCGCCGGCGAAGGCTCCGGCATACATCGTGTCCCAGGTCCTCGGCGGCATCGTCGGTGCGATTCTTGTGCTCTTGATGGCTGGCAACCCCGACATAGATAACTCGATGCCAGGCGCCTTCGCCTCGAACGGCTACGGCGACTTGTCGCCAAATGGATCTTCTCTCGGCGTTGCGTTCCTCACCGAGGTTGTCATGACCGCGATGTTCTTGATCGTCATCATGGGCGCGACGGCAAAGAAGGCCGCTGCCGGATTCGGCGGTCTCGCAATCGGCCTCATGCTCGTGCTCATCCACCTGATCTCGATCCCGGTCACGAACACCTCGGTCAACCCCGCACGTTCTACCGCAACCAATATCTTCGCCGGTGGCGACTACATCACACAGCTCTGGCTCTTCTGGGCCGCTCCGATCGTCGGTGGCATCATCGGTGGCCTCATCTACCGCGGTCTCCTCGGCGACCGTGAGGATGACCTCGCGAACGCATAGCAGCTGATTCGAATTACCGAACCCTGATAACCCCGGGCCTCCCAACGACGTGAGGCCCGGGGTTCTCGGCGTTTTGCACCACGAGTTGTGAAGGATTTGGTGCCGTATAGGGCGTATTTCCCTTCACAAATCCTCGTTGCTTGAGACGTACACTCATCGAATGATCAGGTACGCGCTCCTCACTCGAGAGTCCTCGAACCGGGTGTTCGGGACGGTTGCGCCACAGCTGCTTCGAGCAGAGGTCGAGGCGATTTCCCCCCATCTATCCGGAGGCGTAAAGGGTGCCCAAGTCGAGACGCTCGGTGGCCTACCGTTCATCTCGTTCGAGACCGAAGCGCTCACTACCACCGACATCTTCATCCTCTCGAACCTTGCTCTTGGGCGCGGGCTCTTCGAGCACAGCGACACCGGCGGCCTGCAACCCATAGATGTCACGCCGCTCGAGTGGTTCGGGTCCGACCTGATCACTATTCAGCGGTATGTCGGCAAGACCAACGAACAGTTCACCCACCTCTTGGTCAACCTCGGTGTGGCAGCGTCGGCTGCTGCTCACCAGCGCGCGAAGATGGGGGAGCGGGTGCGCCTTCTCGACCCGGTATCTGGACGAGGAAGCACACTCAATCGGGGTCTCGTGTACGGCTTTGATGTCGCCGGAGTCGAGGTCGATGGCAATAGCGTCGACCAACACCGCGTCTTTCTGACGACCTACCTCAAAGACAAGCGGATAAAGCACAAAACCGAGACGGAGCGCTTTCGGAAAGGCGAACTGGCCGGAGCGTCTGGCTTTCGAGTTGCGATTCGGCCCACGTCTCCTGAGAGCGCACAACGCGTGCAGGTCTTCCGAGCAGAGACCTCTCAAAGTCCCCAACTCTTTTCGGGCAAGAGGTTCGACGTCATCGCCGGAGACCTCCCGTATGGCGTTCAGCACTCTTCGAAGAAGACCAGCGCAAAAGGTTCGGCCAGCAATCGCTCTCCAGAACAACTCGTGACCGATTCGATTGCCCGATGGGCAAAGCTGCTCGCGAAGAACGGCGCCATTGCACTGTCCTGGAATGTGTCGACCATGGAACGGGCGACCCTGGCGGGGCTCCTCACAAATTCGGGCCTCGACGTCGTCGAGCATCCAGAATCTTTCGAGCATGTCGTCGACCGTCAGATCACCCGTGACGTGATCGTCGCTCGATCAGCGCCGCGTTAGCAGTATCGGGGCGTCTACACGTGAGGGTCGCGATCGGTGGATCGCCGCTTCAGGTTTGGCCGACTTGGCTTCTTGGGCTTTGGAATCCGGCGTCCAATCGAGGTGGCCAGCGCCGAACTGCGCGCTGGGTATGGCTGGTACTCGGACTGTTCGTCGATCGGCACTGGGTCTCGGATCACGATGCGCACCAATAGGTAGGTCCCCACGAGGAAGTGCGTGAGGGCGAGAGTCCAGAAGAAGCCACCGTTGCCGAAACTGGTGATCAGCATCGATGCGAGAAGCGGTCCAATGATCGCTCCTACACCGTTGACCATGACGAGGAAACCCGACGCGCCGACTCGCTGATCGGCCGTGATCCAATCGTTCGTGTACGCAATCGCAAGCGAGTAGAGGGGAAACGAACTCGCTCCGATGAGGAACATCGCCAAGAGGGCATCAGATCCGGTGCTTGTGCTCACCCCGAACACCGACGCTCCCGTGGCAACGGTTGCGCAGGCCAGCATGACACCTCGGCGTGGAACTCGATCGGAGATCGAACCAATGGGCATCTGCAGGACCACAGAGCCGACGAGCGCCGACGCCATGAAGAGCGAGATCTGGGCATTCGTCATGCCGATTTGCGCCGCATAGACCGGGCCGATCGCAAAGACCGCTCCAGCGGCCATCCCCGAGAACAGCATCGTCATCACGCCGGTGGGCACGACGTCGAACAACTCCTTGAACTTCAGCTTCGATTCCGGTGGAAGCCGGGGCGCGCTGGACTCCGAGAGCGCCATAGGTACTAAGGCAATGGAGACGAGCACCGAGGCGATCACGAACAGTTCGAAGCCGTCGGGGTCTGCGACGTTGAGGAGGAACTGCCCGCCGGTCACGCCCGACATGGTGACCACCATGTAGATCGACAGGGTCCTGCCCCGGTTCTCGGGTTCGGTCTGATCGTTTAACCAGCTCTCGATCACGACGTAGAGCCCGGCGAGGCAGAAACCGGTGACGAGTCGCATGACGAACCAGACCACCGGGTTGACGAAAAGGGCAGGCAGGACGAACGAGGTCGAGGCCAGCGATGCCAAGGCCGCAAAGACTCGAATGTGTCCTACCTTGCGAAGGGCCCCGACGGTGAACTTCGAACCAATGAGGAAGCCGACGTAGTAGGCGGCTTGGATCAAGCCAATCACCGTGACCGCAAAGGCCTCGCTCGTTGCACGAACGCCGAGGGCCGTTCCCTGGAGTCCGTTGCCGAGCATCATTGCGAGGACGCCGAGGAACAACGCCCACATCGAGGTGAGCGGCCCGCGAATTGCTGGGCGCGAGTGATACCGGTGCGGAACCTCAGATTGCGCTACACCGTGCTCGACGGTCTGCTCAGACATTTGAAAAATGTATCGCTTTCCGGCGATTTGCGACGTTCATCCAGCCCATTTGCGTCGGTTAACACGGGGTAAGAACCTGAATGCGGTTTCGTGACGATTTGAACCCGAGAGCGCCCGTGTTGTGACATCTGTAATAAGGCGAAGTATGGTTTGGGCAACCATGGCATCGCGCCAAGAAGGGGAACCCGCCAGAATGGATCATGAATCAATAGACGAAATTTGTCGTGACGCAAACGTCGTGCACGTCGATCTCATCGACGCATACAAAGAGAACCGCATCAGCCGCCGAAACTTCGTAAAGAGAGGCGCGATCATCGGTATCGGCGCACCAACGTTGAGCGCCGTCATCGCTGCGTGTGGCGGCGGAGACGACACCGCTACGACCGACACCGGAAGCGGCGATGACGCCGGGGGAGACGACAGCGGAGACGACGGCGGTTCAGCTGAAGGACAGTCCGGTGGCACCATCACCATCGGCATCCAGCAGGGTGCCGATCTCGACCCGGTCAACATGCTCGACCTCGGTACCTACTCGGTCTGCTCATCGTCCTTCGAATACCTCGTCGGTCTCGCCGACGACGGATCAGGAAACATTGGAACGCTCGGCCTCGCTGAGTCATGGGAGCCAAACGAAGACGGCACGGCGTGGACCTTCAACCTTCGTGAAGGCGTGCAGTGGCACGACGGATCCGATCTCACCTCGGCCGATGTCGTGGCGACGATCGAGCGCATGATCGAGGTCGGCGCCGGCCTCGACGGAATCGTGGACTCGGGCGGCGCCGTAGCCGACGATGACCTCACCGTCACGGTGAACCTCGTTGGAGCGAACGGTAACTTCCCGGTCCTCGTGTCGATCTACAACCCTCAGTCATTGATCACGCCGGAGGACTACGCCCAAGGCACGCTGCTCAACGATCGTCCCGCTGGCACCGGTCCTTGGATTCTCGAAGACTTCGACCCAGTGGCCTACGTGGCAACGTTTACGGCGAACGATAACTACTGGGGAGGACGTCCAATCCTCGATGGCATCACCATCCAGGGCTTCGACGATCCATCGGCCCGCGTTGCCGCAATGGCCGCAGGCGAGACCGACATCATCCAAGAGTTCGGTGCCGTCGATGGATCGGGCCTGCTGAGCGACGACTCGTTCACTACGCTGCGCCCACCGTCGTCGAACCACCGTCAGGTGTACTTCAACACCCAGCTCCCAGAGGGTGGCCCGTTCACGAACCCACTCGTGCGCCGAGCGCTCGGGTACACGCTCGACCGTCAGCAGATCGTCGACGTCGTGTTCGACGGCGAAGGCATCATTGGCAACGACCACCCAGTCCACCCAACGCTGCCGTTCTTCGACGAGGGAGCTGTTGAACAGCGCGTGCGAGATATCCCAGCTGCGATGGCTCTGCTCGAGGAAGCTGGCTTCCCAGACGGAGTCGCCGACACCCTCCAGGCTGGCGAAATCACGTTCAGCCCGGACATGGCCGCAATCATCCAGGAGAACGCCGCAGAAGCTGGCTTCGACCTCACCGTGAACGTCACTGACAACGGTGCGTTCTACGGCGAGTTCTGGTGTGTTGCCGACCAGGCGGTACCTGGGGCGATCCCGTGTGGTGCGAGCTCGGGCGTCGGCATCGTCGACTGGGGTCACCGTCCAACGCCGGACATTTTCTTTGGCCGAGCGTTGCGAACCGGTGGTGACTGGAACGGCAGCAACTTCGCATCGGACACCTTCGATGAGCTGTTCCGTGACTACCAGTCAGCCGTTAACGTCGAGGAGCAGACCGCTGCAACGTCAGCGATCATGCAGCATCTCCACGAAGAGACTCCGGCACTGTACCCAGCGTTCTTCGACTACCTCGGTGGTCACGGATCAACGGTGCAGAACGTCGAGATGACCGCTCTTGGTCACCTCATCCTGCTCAATACATCCCTTACCTAAGGGGATTGGCTGAACAGACCGCTTACGTCTTCAGTAGGTAAAGAGCCGGTGGTTACTCGCCGCCGGCTCTTTTGCCGTCTGTTGCGTTCGAGTGCATACTCGGGAGAAGGCTGGTCAGCGGCGAAATGAGTTTGCAAACGACGAAACTTTGAGGGGATCCCATTGCTGAAGTTCATCACCACAAGAATGCTGCTGTCGTTACTGACGCTGCTCATCATCTTGACGATCGTGACGATGATCCCGAACATCGCCCCCGGTGACCCAGCGCGCCAGATCGCCGGTGCCCTCGCATCGGAGGCCAGACTCGAAGAGGTGCGGGCGTCGCTCGGACTGAACGATTCAATTCCACAACAGCTCGTCACCGCCTTTACGTCATTGTTTACGCTCGACTTCGGCCAAACCTTCAACGACCAGTCGGTCGCCGTGTCCGAACTGGTTCGTGGGGCGTTGTGGAACTCCGCCAAGCTGGTGGCATTCTCGCTCTTGTTGGTGTTACCGATTTCGATCTTCGGCGGCGTCGTTGCGGCCTATAAGAAGGACAGTCTTCTCGATCGGATTATCGTAAATGTTGGGGTCGCAGCATCGTCGATCCCCGACTTTGTCGCCGGCGTCTTCTTTCTTGCGCTCCTCGGCGTACCGTTTGCCTTCTTCCGGGTAGGGGCGCTTGCGCCGGAGGGTTCTGGAATCTTCACTCAGGCGCGGTTTCTTCTCTTGCCCGCGTTTACGGTGCTTACGGTGTATTTCGGGTACATCGCTCGCGTGACGAGAGCCAGCACGATCAGTGCGCTCGACTCCGACTTTGCTCGTACTGCCTTTATGAAGGGGTTGTCGACCCGAGAGGTCTTCACCAAGCATGTCTTGCGCAACTCCCTAGTACCAACGGTTGCGGTCGTGGGTACCCAGCTCGGCTTTATGTTTGGCGGGCTCATTGGGCTGGAGCTGATCTTCAACTACCCAGGCCTCGGCCGCATGATCTTCACAGCTGTCCAAGATGCCGACTATCCAGTCCTTCGAGCCGGCGTGCTGACCGTAGCTGTGGTGTACATGGTGGCGACGTTGCTTTCGGATCTGCTGATCGCATGGATGAACCCCCGGGCGCGACTCGCGCTGACCGAGTAGTAGGAGACAACGTTGACTATCTCAGATATCGGTCCAGATACCGATGCCAGCGCAGAAGAGCCAAAGACGCCAGCAGCGCAACCGTCGTCATCGGACCAAGAGGCGGCAACCCCGTCGGAACCCGTAACCACGCTGAAGCAGGTCAAGAAAGAACAGCGCCGGATTCTCTTCCGGAGCCCTGGCTTCATCATCGGCGTCCTCATCTTGGTGTTTTGGACGATCGCAGCGCTCATCCCGGAGTTGCTCTCTACCTTTGATCCAGGGGCATCGGTGGAGACGGCCAATGGTGATCGTCTCCGAAATTCAAGCCCCGACGGAACTGCATGGTTCGGAACTACTCGTCTCGGCCGAGATGTATATTCTCGGGTGATTCACGGGGCTCGTCCGATCCTCATCGTCGCACCGATCGCCACGGTCTTGGCGGTAGCAGGGGGCACCCTTCTCGGGTTGCTGTCCGGTTACTACCGAGGCATCTTCGACCAGATCATGAGCCGCCTGCTCGAAGCTATTCTGTCGATTCCTGCGGTTCTCCTTGCGATTCTCATCGTTGTGACCTTCGGTCGGACATCGGTGGTCATCACCGGAACGATCGCCTTTCTCTTTATTGCACCAGTAGCACGAACCGTTCGAGCAGCAACGTTGTCCGAATCACAATTGGACTACGTCACGGCGGCACGCATGCGCGGCGAAAGTAGTCTGTTCATCATCATCAAAGAGATCACCCCTAATGTGATCGGCGTGGTCGTGGTCGAGGCCACCGTTCGCTTGGGGTACGCCGTCTTCACGCTCACCACGCTCGCTTTCCTCGGTCTCGCTCCTGGCGACGCAACCGACGCCAACTGGGGCCTCGATGTTGCGTCGAACTTCGGAGACATCATCAACGGCACGTGGTGGCCCACCATCTTTCCGGCACTAGCTATCGCGTCGCTCGTCATTGGCGTCAACCTGATTGCCGACTCGATGGAGAAAGCGATCAAGTCATGACCCTGATCGATGGTCAGACCGGAGAGACGGCTCCTGCGGACGCATCAGCGGCCCTTTCCATTCGTGATCTGGAGATGGCCTACATCGTTCGCGGCGAACCCCGTGCGGTGCTTCGCGGCGTGAGCTTCGATGTGCGACCGGGCGAGGCATACGGCCTTGTAGGAGAGTCGGGTTGTGGCAAATCCACCACCGCGTACTCGGCGCTGCGCTACTTGCCATCGAACGGCCTCATTACCGCTGGCACGATCCACTCGGGCGGGCGCGAGCTTACGGCGATGAGCAGCCGCGAGCTGCAACAGTTCCGCGCGACCGAGGCATCGATGGTTTATCAAGACCCGGTTCAGGCAGTGAACCCGGTGCACAAGATCGGCAGGCAAGTCGCAGAGAGTTTCCAACTGCTCGGCGGGATCAGCAAGAAAGAGAGCTACGAGCGGGCCGAAGAGGCTCTCATACGCGTGCAGATAGCGGCACCGAAGAGCGTCATGGACCGGTACCCGCACCAACTTTCGGGCGGCATGTTGCAACGCGTCGTCATCGCTATGGCACTCGCATCTGACCCCAAGCTTCTGGTTCTTGACGAACCAACAACGGGCCTCGACGCCACCGTTGAGGCAGAGGTGCTCGACCTCGTCCGTCACCTTCGAGACGAGATCGGCGCAGCCATCCTTCTCATCGCACACAACCTTGGTGTGATCCGCACCATGTGTGACCGTGTTGGCGTGATGTATGCCGGTCGGATCGTCGAAGAGGGCACGGTCGAAGACGTATTTGACCAACCGAGCCATCCCTACACCAAGGGCCTCTTGAACTCGATCCCTCGGCGCGGGCTGCGCAAGACTGACCGCGAGCTCTTCACCATTCCAGGAAGCGCACCGCAGATCGGCCTCGCTCTACCCACGTGCACCTACGTCGATCGTTGTCCGATCGCCACCGACAAGTGCCGCACCGAAGTTGCACCGGTCGTCGATCGCGACGGGGAACATTGGACGCGCTGCCACTTTCCGGACCGCATCGACGAAGTCCCTGAACCGGCCCACACCGATTCCATCGAGAACATTGTCGATACCGAAGTCATCGGGGTCGACCACGTGTCGAAGACCTTCCGCCAGCGCAGCGGCGATGTGCCAGCGCTCGTCAGCATCGACCTTGGCTTTGGCGTCGGCGAAACGCTTGGACTCGTCGGCGAGTCAGGATCGGGTAAGTCGACGCTCGCAAAGACGATGCTTGGTGTGCACGCCCCAGATGAAGGTGGGGCGATAACACTTCGAGGCCGTCCAATGGCCGATCTGGCGACCTCGCGAAATGAAGAGTCGATCCGCGCACTGCAGATGGTGTTCCAGAACCCAGATTCTGCGCTCAACCGTTCGTGGACGGTCCGTCGCATTCTCACTCGTGCAGTCGAGAAACTCACCGGCGTTACCGGCGAGGCTGCAAACGCTCGCGCCGTAGAGATCGCCTCAGCAATGCAGCTCTCCGAACGGCATCTCGATATGCGACCGAGGCAGTTGTCAGGTGGTCTCAAGCAGCGCGTTGCGATCGCTCGAGCCTTCGCTGGCGACCCCGACGTGGTCGTGTGCGATGAGCCGACATCGGCACTCGATGTGTCGGTGCAGGCTGCCATTTTGAACCTGCTCGCAACCTTGCAACGCGATGTGAAGACGAGCTATCTGTTCATCAGCCACGATATTGGCGTCGTTCGGTATTTGGCCGACCGCATTGCGGTGATGTACGTGGGGCGTATCGTCGAACTCGCTACTACAGAGCAACTCTTCGATGGGCCGGTGCACCCCTACACCGAAGCGCTCCTGTCGGCGGTTCCGAACGTCGATGGCGATGCCTCGGGCCGCATCCCGCTCGACGGCGACATTCCGTCACCGGCGAACCCACCTACGGGTTGTGTGTTCCACACCCGTTGTCACAAGTTCGTTGAAGGACTTTGCGATGTGACCGAGCCAGAGCTACGTGATTTCGGCGACGGCCACATGATCAAGTGCCACCTCGATCGCGAGCAGCTTCTGATCATCAAGCCGAAAGACAAAGCCGTTTCGAGCTAGCTCATTGCGAGCAGTGCGAGCATGGATGGTGGAGGAGACGGGTCACCTTGTGAAAGCATGTGTGCCCGCTCGACATTTATCGGCGTGAACTGCTGGTTGTTCCACTCGTCCCATGGACCTCGAGCAATTGCGCTCGGGTCGCCGGCTGCAGCGATGCAGGCTTCGAGGTAGTTGCGGAGTTCTGATAGTTCTTCGACCCCGCCGATAGGGCCGTGCCCAGGAACGAAGATTTCGCCGAAGCCGATGAGTTGGTCAAGGGAGGCAATCCACGCCTCGAAGTCGGCCTCGAAGCCGAGTGGCACAGTCTCGAAACTCGCCAACAATCCGGTAAAGACCACGTTTGCCGACGGCACCTGAACGACCAGATTTTCGAACTGTGGACCACCGAGTGGGACAGCGATGCTCGCCGGGCAGAGGTGCGCAGCTTCTGCAACCGTGTGGGTAACGGGCCGGGTACGCAGTTCAGTAAATTCTGCTGCGAAGGACGGGTGGAGTCGTTTCCAGACCTCGGGGTTTGGCTCTTGGTCGAGATGAGCTGAAGTCTGGCCTGAGCCATAGACGGCTGCGAGTGGAAACGCAGTGCTGCCTCCAACAACATCAATATGGGAGCCGGTGACGACGATGCGCTTGATCGGGAGGGGTGATAACTCGGCGAGGGCCTGTGCGAGAGGATCAGCTGTTGCTGGGCATAGACCTGGGTCGATCACGGTCATTGCGTCACTGGCGATAACGACGCCTGCATTGGTGTGACTGTGATCGGCAGTGTCTGCCAACCACGCGTACACACCGGGAGCCATTTGCACTAGTTCATGGTTGAACATTATCCAAATCTACTATTCAAATCTTGGGTTCTCTCGCCGATACTAGCGATATGCATAAAAGGGTTTCTCGCCAACGTCGTCCGCATGCAACACTTCGAGCGCTCGTAGTTCTCGTCGTAATCTCTCTGCTCGCTGCTGCTTGCGGCTCAGAAGAGAGCAGCACATTGGCGGTTGCAGATGATGTGACACCGGTGGAAGCACCGCAGGCGAATGGGAGTGATCTAGCGGACGTCACAGCGCCGCCGCTCGAACTCGATAGTGAGAGTGGACTGGAGGCTGTCGAACCCGTCGTAGATCCGGTGGCTCAAACTGACACGACCACAGCTCCAGCCACCAGTACAACGTCGACGACTGCTCCTCCTGCTGCTGCTGCTGTCGAAACTGGCGAAACTTCTGATACTGCACCTGTTGAGGATGTCGCGGCGGTCAGCACGTGGGTCGCAACAGCGACCAGCCAAGTTACTCACCTCGTTGCATACGACTCACCCGGCGGCTCGGTCATCCCTTTCGAATTCATTGTTCCGAACCCTCATCAGTTTGGTGGCCCTCAGGTACTTATGGTGACCCAGGGTCAACCTGGTGATGATTGGGTCGAGGTTCAGTTGCCGATTCGCCCCAACCTTCAGACGGGCTGGATCGACGCATCGCTCTACACGTTCAGCCAGACTCAGGTACGTGCGGAAGTAAACCTGAGTGCTCGATCGGTAACGGTCTATGACGGCACCGACATCATTGCCCAAACTCAAGCCGTAATCGGTAGCCCCGCAACGCCAACGCCATTGGGTACGTTCTTCATCACCGCCAAGCGTCGCAGCCTTCCGTCGGAGACATTTCTCGGACCATGGGCACTCGCCCTCTCAGCATTCTCTGAGGTGCATGAAACGTTCGGCGGCGGTCTTCCAGTGATCGCGATTCACGGAACGAGTGCCCCCCACCAGGTCGGTGATGCCCGTTCGAACGGTTGTCTTCGCATTCCGAACGACGTTGTGACGTTGCTTGCCGAGATGGTTCCACTCGGCGCACCCGTGACGATCTCTGCTTAAGGCAGCGCATCTCTGCTTAAGGCAGCGCATCTCTGCTTAAGGCAGTGGGCTTACCTTTGCCCGTTGCCACGTAGAGCGTCCGAATGACGCGAAACACCC
>CAZBTI010000030.1:25945-31584 GCA_964494395.1 uncultured Acidimicrobiales bacterium
GTGGGCTTACCTTTGCCCGTTGCCACGTAGAGCGTCCGAATGACGCGAAACACCCATTATCAGCAGCTGATCGTCTGAAATTTCTCTGTTACCAGATCGCAACATTGCGCACGAAGTGTTACGGTTTTGTGTAGGCAACGAGTGGAGCTGGGAGGGTGTTCCAATGACCGTGGCGGATACTCCTTTCATATCGCCAATTCAACGTGCCCATCCGGGCGGCTTCTTTTGGACGGTAAATCGAGCTCGCCGGATTCAAGCCATTCTCGACGTTGCTGGCCGGGTGAAAAAGCTCGTCGTCATCGCTGGTTCGGAGAGCGAAGCTTGTGACGTGAGTGAGAGGCTCACCCTCCTCGGCCTGCCGGTACTGCTTGCTTCCAAGCCGCGCCACTCCTATCGCTCCGCAAGGTTCGAAGCGAGTGCCCGATCGGCGATTGTGACCACGTCGGAGTTCGCGTCGCAAAATGGTCCGGTCCAGGCGCCCATCACCATTCACCTGCGTCCACCGTTCTCGTCTCGTAACTACGTGAAGCGCTTGCGCTCCTCGGTGTCTGCAGTCCACCTGACTTTTGTGATACCGGAAGATGAGCAACGGGCGTCCACGCTCCGTTCGGCGCTGTCGCCAGATCTCGACGGGTTGTCCAATGACGTCATCGATCTCGATGACGTCATCGATCTCACGACAGCCGATCATGTTGCGTCGATAGAACCAGCACGTCGCCGGTTCGCCTTCCGAAACGAAAATTCCTCGTAACTCCGCTAGAGCTACGCACGGCAATCCGTGGATATGCGCTAACCCGAGTCTCCGGTCGGCCATGCTTGTAGGCGATGAGTGCAATCAACCCATCAAAACCCCCGCGCCCGGAACGGCTCACCTTCTCGTGGTGGGCGCGTTTTCTCTATCGCGCATGGCATGACGACCGTGTGAGTGGTCTCGCAGCCGAGATTGGATTCTTTGCACTCCTGAGCCTGTTTCCGCTGTTGCTCGTGTTCTCTGCAGCACTCGGCGGCTTGGGTAGCATTGTGGGTAGTGACTTTGAGGGTCGTGTCGAAGGTCAGTTGACCGACTGGTCCGAAGATCTGTTCGGTGAGGGTGAGGGCGGCGTCACCGAGGCCATTCGAACGCTCTTCAGTAGCTCGACCACTCTCGCCCTTGGTGTGGGTGTTCTCGCAACGCTGTACACCGCATCGCGTGGCTTCGCCGCTGTGGTCCGAGCGCTCGACGTTGCCTACGGTCACCACAACACCCGCGGCTGGGTAGGGACGCAGGTCATTGGACTTGTGCTCGCTGTCGGCACGATTCTTGTCGGCACGATCACTCTTGCAATGCTGGTCATTGGGCCGCTTTTTGGCCGTGAGGACTTCCTGGGTGACGGTTTGCTCCAAACGATTCTCGGAATCCTGTGGACGTACCTTCGTTTCCCCGTCGCGTTCATTGTCTTGATCTCTTGGTCGGCCACGATCTATCACGTTGCGCCGAACCGCCGCGCTGAGTGGCGAGACGAGCTGCCGGGCGGCGCGTTCTCGGCGGTGTTCTCCTTTGCGTCCTCGGTCTTGTTCAGCATCTATCTTCGGACGCTCTCGACAGTGAACGCCATTTTCGGGGTCATTGGTACGGCGATCAGTTTGCAGTTGTGGTTGTACCTGCTCGCAATTGGTCTCGTCCTCGGCGCTGAGGTCAACGCTGGGCTCGCCACTCGAAAAGGGCCTGCAGAAAATTGGACTGAGCCGCTGTTCTTTACTCGAGCACTTCGCTGGACTCGAAGCAGAATCCGCCGACAGGAACATCGCGCCAAGGACTAGTCCACTCCAGCGCTGCCGAAATAGTTCGGCTAGATATAGTAGGACATCCAACTATTTCGGGTTTTCCCGCCGAGGAGTCGACCATGGCTGACTATTCCGTCCCACTTTGGGAGATGCAGTTCGTTCTCGAAGCTGTCGCCAAGACCGACGAGATCGCGAGCTATCCAGACTTCGCAGAGGTGGGCGTCGAGATGATCGAACCTCTGCTCGAGGAAAGCGCCCGCTTCATCGAAGATACGATTGCGCCGCTCAATCGCCAGAGCGACGAACAGGGCAGTCGATGGAACGAGGACTACACGGTCACCACTCCTGATGGCTTCATCGCGGCCTACCAGGCATACGTCGATGCCGGCTGGCAAACGCTGCCTTTCGATCCCGCATACGGCGGTGGCGGGATGCCGTGGACCTTGGCGGTAGCGATCGGCGAGATGCTCAACTCGGCGTGCATGTCGTTTGCACTGTGTCCGCTGTTGACCCAGGGAGCGATCGACCTCATCACCCACCACAGCGACGAAGAACAGAAGGAAACCTGGCTCCGTCCCCTCGTAACGGGCGAGTGGAGCGCCACGATGAACCTGACCGAACCAGACGCTGGGTCTGACGTTGGTGCATTGCGGACAAAGGCCGAACGGGCAGACGACGGCACGTATCGGATCTCTGGGCAGAAGATCTTCATTACCTACGGCGAGCACGATCTCACTGACAACATCGTGCACTTGGTGCTTGCGCGAACACCAGATGCCCCGCCCGGAACTAAGGGCATCTCCACCTTTATCGTCCCGAAGTTCTTGCTCGACGATGATGGAAATCCGACTATCCGCAACGATGTGAAGTGCACCTCGATCGAGCACAAGCTCGGGATCCATGGAAGCCCCACTTGCGTGCTGCAGTTCGGCGACGACGAGGGGGCCATTGGCTACCTCATCGGAGAAGAGAACCGCGGCATGGCCTACATGTTCACGATGATGAACAACGCTCGCTTGTCGGTTGGTGTGCAGGGTCTGGCAATTGCCGAGCGCGCATATCAAGACGCGGTGAGCTATGCGAACGAACGCACCCAAGGTCGAGCGCTCGGCGCCGCAGCCGGAACCGCATCGCCGATCATCGAGCACGTCGACGTGCGACGTAACCTCATGACGATGAAGGCGTACATCGAGGCAATGCGCGGCTTGTGCTTCCTCGACGCTGCGGCCGTTGACGCTGAGGGGCATCATCCCGACGAGGATGGCCGCCAAGCTGGGGCTGAACGCGCGGCGTTGCTCACACCGATCGTGAAGGGCTGGTGTACCGACATTGGTGTCGAGGCAACCTCAATTGCGATTCAGGTGCACGGCGGTATGGGCTTTGTCGAGGAGACCGGCGTGGCACAGCATTACCGGGACGCACGAATCAATCCGATCTACGAAGGCACAAACGGCATACAAGCCCTCGACCTCGTCGCTCGAAAGCTCCCGATGGATTCCGGACGGGTAGCGACAGAGTTTTTCGACGACATCGACGCTGCAGCCCACGCTGCGATTGACCGAGGTGAGGCGACAGCGCAAATGGGAGCTGCGCTGCAGTCGGCGAGCACCAGTATCCGTGGCATCACCGTGAAATTGATGGAGCGCCTCGCCAGTAACCCTGTCGATGCGTTTGCAGGGGCGACCCCGTACCTCGACATGCTCGGGTACCTCGCCGGTGGATGGTCGATGGTGCTGCAAGCCAATGCTGCGAAAGCTCGTATCGACGCCGGCGAGACCGACGAGCGCCTTTCAGCGAAGTTGGTAACCGCAGACTTTTACTGCGAACAGATCCTTCCCCAAGCAATGGCTCGCGAAGCAGCGGTGCTCGCAAGCGCAGACGCGCTCACCACATTGGAACCGTCTCAGTTCTAGGGGCCGACAGAAGACTTCGTTCGCGGGTCGGACCGAAGACTTTTCAAAGAATCGTTGATAAATCCCCTTTCGCCGGACGCTGTTGGGGTGCTCGGCCTGCAGGCTCGTGTAATCTTGCACTATGACATTCGTCTTTGGAGCGACTTGGATAGCGGGAGCGTGCACATGATGATCTCTGCGATTCCGTCGCCGCCGTTCAACTCGATCGGCCCCTTCACCATCTACGGCATACTGATCGCTCTCGGCGTATTTGCTGCGGTCTCGCTGGCCCAAAAACGATGGCTAGCTCGTGGCGGTGACGAGGACGACATCACCGCAATCGCCCTCTGGGCAGTGCCAGCCGGTGTGGTCGGCGCTCGCCTCTACCACGTAGCAACAGACTTTCAGTTGTTCCGCGACGCGCCATGGTGGCAAGTTTTTGCCCTCCGCGAGGGCGGCCTTGGAATTCCCGGCGGCATGGCTGCAGGAATCTTGGTCGGCCTCTGGGTTGCGAGGAGGCGGGGCATGGACCTCAGGGCAACCCTCGATGCTATCGTTCCGGGTCTTCCGCTCGCACAAGCGATTGGGCGTTGGGGAAACTGGTTCAACCAGGAACTCTTCGGCCGCCCCACCGATCTTCCGTGGGGCCTCTCGATCGATGCGAGCCATCGGGGATCCATACCGGCAGAGTTCCAATCGGTTGAAGAGTTCCCGACCTTTCACCCCACATTTCTCTACGAGAGCGTTTGGAACTTCGGGCTGACAGCTTTCATGTTGTTCGCCGACCGGAAGGGCTGGTTGCCACGCGGTCGATTGATCGCGCTGTACTTGCTCGGCTACGGCATCGGTCGTGGTTGGGTGGAGGCGCTTCGCATCGATCCTGCCAACGAAATCTTTGGCCTCCGAATCAACTTGTGGCTAAGCCTCGCACTCATCATTGGCGGTCTGGTGATCATTGCATGGCCTCGCTCTAGTGCCGCCCCGAGCGATGCGATCGTCGACGCAGAGCAGGGCGAAGCAGATTCGAAGAATGACATCGATGTCGACACCGATGTCGACACCGATGTCGAGGTGCGGGACGACGAAGAGGTCATGGCCGAAACCGGTCCTGACGATAGCTAGTAGAAGTGTCAGCCTTCTCCCTTCTCGACGCGTGGCCGGTAGATGCCGTGGCAGCAGCGACGGTCGCCCCGGACGGTACGGTTCGTCGCCATGGCGATACGAGCGCGGTCTTTGCGCTTGCTTCGGTAACGAAAGTGCTCGCCGCGGCGGGAGTGCACTTGGCAGCCGAAGAAGGCTCGATCGTGCTCAGCGACCATGCCGGCGTCCTCGTAGACGGCGATACGTCGCGAGGAGCAACACTTGCTGATGCCCTTGGGCACGCTGGCGGCTTCGGCCCGAAGGGCGCGATCCTCGATGATCCGGGTAAGAAACGAATCTATTCGAACGGCGGCTATGACCTGTTGGCAGCGGCGGTTGAGGCGGGCACCGGTATGGCGTTCGCCGACTACCTGCGAGAGGGGTTGTTCGAGCCGCTCGCCATGTTGTCGACCACGCTCAAGGGGAGCGCAGCTTTTGCTGGCTCCTCGACAGTAGACGATCTCGTTTCCTTCGTGACGCGCATACCCGAACTTCTCGCACCATCCACGATCTCGGCAATGACCAGCCCGTACCTCCCTGAGTTGCGCGGCGTTCTGCCCGGTTATGGCCCTCAAGATCCAAACACGTGGGGCCTCGGTCCTGAAATTCGTGCACAAAAGCAGCCTCACTGGACCGGTTCGAAGAACTCACCCTCGACGTGGGGCCACTTTGGTCAGGCGGGCACGTTCTTGTGGGTTGACCCAGTGGCCAATGTGTCCACGGTGGTCCTCACGAACCGAACGTTCGGTGAATGGGCGGTCCCACTGTGGCCGGCGTTTTCTGACGCAGTGTTGGAAGAACTGACCTAGGGCAGCGCCAAACTGCTCTCTAGAGCAGCGCCAA
>CAZBTI010000031.1:0-30795 GCA_964494395.1 uncultured Acidimicrobiales bacterium
GAGTTGCTCGCCGGAGGCTCACAACGTCGCACCGGTGGACTCCGTCTCCGAATATCGGCGGAGCCGATGCTGATTCTGAGCAGTGTCACACCCCATCTCTACTGTTGAGCCATGGAACTTCTCCCCATCCTCATCCTGTCCGTTTCCTTCGCAATCGTTGCCGCTATCGGCTTTGCGGTCATGTATTGGCTGCTCAGCCGGGCGAGTGCTGCTCAGGCTGAAGCCAACCAAACCGAGGCCAACGATGCCGCCATTCAGGCTGCGGTAGCGGCAACTCTCGCGGAGCGGGGTGCAACAGCCGAATCGCTGAAGCACGAGCGTGCTGAAACAATGCAGCAGGCGAGCGACATTGCTATGACGCGAGTGGCAGAGATCGCCGATGCGAAGCTCGATGCCCGTTTGCGTGACGGCAACGAGAAGATCGAGAAGAACCTGGCTCTCGGCAACGAGCAGTTCGAGAAGAGCTTGGCACTGAGCCAAGAGAAGCTCGAGAAGAACCTGTCACTCAACCACGAGCGCATGGATGCTGGCACGTCATTTATCGAGAAGCAGAGCCTTGGTTTCCAAGCCGAGATGAAGCGGATCGAGAAGATGATGACGGACTTCCAAGAAAAGGCTGCTGGTCAGTACGGTGCGCTCGCCAACCAATTGCAAGAGACGGCGAAGGTCACCGGGCAACTGCAGCAGACCACCGGCGGCCTCAAGGAAGCGCTCGGCAGTTCGAAGAAGCGCGGTAACTGGGGCGAACGCATGGCCCAAGACGTGCTTACTCATGCCGGGTTGAAAGTAGGCATCAACTATCGAGTGCAAAAGGGCATCGAGTCGGGCGGCCGCCCGGACTTCACGTTCCTCATGCCGAGCAACATGGTGCTTCACATGGATGTGAAGTTCCCGTTCGACAACTACCTCGCGTTCCTCGAAGCAGAGGGGTCCGACGCCTTGGCAGCGGAGGGCTTCCGCAAGCAGTTCGTTAAGGACGCTCGTGATCGGGTGAAGGAACTCGCTGACCGCAAGTACCACGAAGAGGCTGACTCGGTAGACACCGTGATCCTGATGATCCCGAACGAGAGCGTCTTTGCCTTTGTGCAGGAGAACGACGCGTCGCTCATGGACGTCGCAATGCGCTCAAAGATCGTGTTGTGCGGTCCAAGCACCTTGCTTGCGGTGCTTCAGGTCGTCCGTCAGGCAATGGACAACTTCATGCTCGAACGTCAGAGCCACGAGATCCTCGACTGCTTGGTTGCGTTCCGTAGCGAGTGGACGAAGTACTCCGAGCAGATCGACAAGCACGGCAAGCACATATCGACGGCGATGAAGTCGTTTGAGGATCTCTCGGGTACCCGTACCAATGTCTTGCAGCGCAAGCTCAACAAGATCGACCAACTGCAGGCAGCGACGCCGGGAGCAGCAAAGCTGAGTGAGGCAAGCGCCGAAGCTGAAGTCGAGCTTGCTGTTGCAGACAACGAGGGTTTCCCCGAGTTGCGCGAGGTTGCCACGGCCTAGCCCAACGGGCCATAGGATCTGTGGGGTGAGCAGCTTTTACATCACCACTCCTATCTACTACGTCAACGATGCACCCCACATTGGCCATGCGTACACGACGATCAACGCCGATGCCTTTGCACGATGGCACCGGTTGATTGGTGACGACACGATGTTCCTCACCGGAACTGACGAGCATGGCCTGAAGATCCAGCGAACTGCTGAGGAGAACGGCATCACCCCACAAGAGCAGGCCGACTCGACGAGCGTTCGGTTCCGTGAAGCGTGGGAAGAGCTCAACATCAGCAACGATGACTTCATCCGCACGACCGAACCGCGACATCACGCAGCGGTCCAGGCGCTCATGACGAAGGCCTACGACAACGGCTACATCTACTCCGACACGTTCGAGGGGTTGTACTGCGTTGGCTGCGAGGCGTACTACACAGAAGACGAGCTCGACGAAGGCAACTGCAAGGTGCATGAGCGACCCGCCGAGCACATGTCGGAAGAGAACTACTTCTTCAAGCTGAGCGCCTTCGCTGACCAGTTGCTCGAGCACTACGAAAAGGCGGGCGACCAGGTTCGCCCCGACGGCTATCGCAACGAAGTCCTTGGCTTGTTGCGCCAGGAAGTTCGTGACATCAGTATTTCGCGCACCTCGATCGACTGGGGAGTTCCGGTTCCTTGGGATGACGACCACGTGTTCTACGTCTGGTACGACGCCTTGATCAACTACGCGACCGCTGTTGGATACGGAGCGAACGACGAACGGTTCGCGAAGTACTGGCCGGCAGCGCACCACATCATTGGCAAAGACATCATTCGATTTCACACCGTGTTCTGGCCAGCGATGCTTCTCGCAGCTGGTGTTACCGATCTTCCCAGTTTCTATGTACATGGCTGGCTACTGATCGGCGGCGAGAAGATGTCGAAGACGAAGTTGAACGGTATTACGCCGAAACAATTGATCGAAGGCGACGACGAGCAGGGCTACGCCTCGTTTGGCGTTGATGGCGTCCGGTATCACTTCCTTCGAGACCCTGCGTTCGGCCCGGACGGCGACTTCAGCTACGAGCAGATGATCATCAGATACAACTCGGACCTCGCGAATCAGTTCGGCAACCTCGTACAACGGGTCATCACGGTGACGGGAAAGAAGTGCGGCGAGATCGCACCCGCATGCTCTCCGGATTCGCCGCTCGCCGAAGAAGCTGCAAAGGCTTACGTTGCAACGGCCGAGGCTTGGGGACGGGCGCAACCACCGATCGCACTCGATGCGACGTGGCGATTGATTCGCGAGACCAACGAGTACCTGGCGGCGAACGAACCATGGAAGATGGAACCCGGCGCCGAAGTCGATCGGGTCATGGGCGACTCGCTTGAAGCAATCCGGATCGTTTCGATCTTGGCATCACCAGCGATTCCCCAGGCGGCTCAACTGGCATGGGAGCGGATTGGTATGGCGGGGAACGTCGAAGACCAACGGCTTCCTGAAGCTGGCGATTGGGGCCAATACGATGGGGGAGTGGCGCTTATCTCGGGCGATCCACTGTTCCCTCGAATCAAGGGGTAATCGTGAGCGCCACCGAACAGCTCGTTTGGATCGACAACCATTGCCATATTCCTCCGGGTGAGGATGGGGACTTATGGGTTGAGGCTGCTCGCCAAGCGGGGGTCGAAAGGATGGTCACCGTCGGCGTGACTCACGATCGATCGGTCGAGGCAATCGCTGTCGCTGCTCGCCATGATGGTGTCTACGCAACGGTCGGGGTTCATCCTCACGATGCGACCGACGGCATGGACGGCATCGAAGAGCTCCTCTCGGCAGACAAGGTCGTTGGTGTTGGCGAAGCGGGCTTGGACTATCACTACGATCACTCTCCCCGAGATGTACAGAAAGAGATTTTCGCTCGCCACATTGCGCTGGCGAATGCCCACGACCTACCGCTCATCATTCACACCCGCGACGCATGGGCAGACACGTTCGAGATTCTCGATGTCGAGGGCGTTCCAGAGCGGACGGTCTTTCACTGCTTCACTGGCGGTCCCGACGACGCGAGGGCTGGCCTCGATCGAGGCATCGTCATTTCGGTAAGTGGCATCGTCACGTTCAAAAATGCGACCGATCTCCAAGAGGCTGTGCGATTGACACCTCTCGACATGTTGATGGTGGAGACCGATTCGCCGTATCTCGCACCTGTCCCGCATCGAGGGAAAAAGAACCAACCCGCGAACGTCGTTCACGTAGGCGAAGCGGTAGCGAAGCTCCACGGAATCGCTGCGACAGATGTGGCAGAGGCCACGACATCGCGTGCAATAGCGTTCTACGGGCTGAACAGCTAACAAATTCGCGCGCATCGCGCGAGCGCATTGCGAAGGGGTTGCGGGAAGTGTTGCGGTTCAATAACGTCACCAGTCGCGGGCGGACTCGGGTCGTCTTTGACCTGTGCGCGGACACCGATGGCCAGTGAAAGGGTCGGATCCTGAATCGACCGAAAGTCAATGAACGGTGGCGTGTCGTGCTTGCTGTTCTTGTGGCAATTCTCGCAATTCCGCTTCTGGCGCTCGACACACCCCCTGTAGCGGGTGGACTCGAAACCACCAGCGCTCCCATCGGCATCGACGAATCAGCGAGCGTTTCTGACGCCGCAGCCACGGCTCTCGACGAACTGGCGGGCCCCGATATTGCTCTGCTCGCAGCACGCGCTGGCACATGGACCGAAGCTCGGGGCGAGACAGCCCCCGATATCCCCGAGGAAGGTGTTCCCGAGGAAGCAGAACCTGCAACGGCAGTCAAAGTCAACTTGTCGGCGCTCTTGGCGAACGGATTCGCGCCCTTCGAAATAGTCGAAGTCGACCAAGAGAGCGACGCTTCCGAAATCGACGTCCTTGAAGAAGAAGACGCGGAAGCTGTCGTCGAGGCTGATGTCGAGGAAGAGGCTGTTGATGAGGAGCCGATTCTCGAAGAGCTGCTAACCACCGAACCTGTCGAAGAAGAACCTGTCGACGATCTTGTCGTTGAAGCAGAGCAAGCTTCCGAAGAAGTCGTTCCTGAAGAGGCTCCCGTCGAAGAACAGCCGACCGAGGACACCGATGTCGAAGATGCCGATGTCGAAGACGCTGAGGTCGAGGAAGAGGCCGTAGAAGAACCAGCTGAGGAAGAACCAGCTGAGCAAGACAGCGAGAACGAAGACAGCGAGAACGAGGACGCTGAAGGAGAGGCCGAGTCGACCGACGTCGATGTCCCAACTCCGCCTGCGCAAGTCGATGGACGAGTGCCCCCTCCCGCCGGTGGCCCGACGGCCGCGCAATGGGATGCGGTCCGTAACTGCGAGTCCACTCACAACTATCAAGCAATCAACCCGTCTGGGAAGTTTCGAGGTGCCTACCAATTCTCGATCCAGACCTGGGATTGGGTTGCTGGCATTCACTGGCCGCACCTCGTCGGCGTAGACCCCGCCGCAGCCGATCCTGCCTGGCAAGACGTCATGGCGTACACCCTGTTTGCGATGCGCGGTTGGGATCAATGGCCCGAGTGCGGCCGGCACCTGTTGTAGTCAAGTGACCCATAGCCGCCCCCGCATCCATGAATTGCTCGACGCCCATGGTCTTGCAGCGAGGCGCGAACTCGGACAGAACTTCGTGGCCGACCCAAACACGGTTCGACGAATTGCCGAACTGAGTCGGGTCGGTCCGGGTGATCTCGTCGTCGAGATCGGGCCCGGCCTCGGTTCACTCACCCTCGCTCTCGCCGAAACCGGAGCAGACATCGTCGCAGTCGAAGTCGATTCCGGACTTGCTGCTGTGGCCGCCGACCTCTTGGGTACTGCCGTGACGGTCATTGTTGCGGACGCCATGAAACTCGATTGGGATCAGCTCATCGCCGAGCACCTCGACCCCGATGGAGGCGGCGGAGTGCATGTTGTTTCTAACCTGCCGTACAACATCGGCACGACACTCATCTTGGACATCCTCGCCGAAGTGCCGCAGGTCGAAACGCTCACCGTCCTCGTCCAAGCCGAGGTTGCCGAACGTTTCGCCGCCGACCCCGGCTCGAAGATCTACGGCATCCCATCGGTGATGGCGGCGCTGTACAGCGCATCTGAGGTTGTCGCTTCCGTGCCGCCGTCGGTCTTCGTTCCTAAACCCAAGGTCGACTCGTCGGTGATTCGGTTCGTGCGGCGAGACACCCCACCGGCTGTGTCCCATGGCGAACTCAGCCGAGTGGTGAAGGCAGCCTTCGGTCAGCGACGCAAGATGATCCGACGCTCGCTTTCGGGGATCCTGAGCGAAGAAGAGATCGCACACGTTGGGGTCGACCCCACACACCGGGCCGAACAACTCCCGCTCGACCAATGGATCGATCTCGCCAGAGCCGTAGATTCAGACACGTGACCAGTTCTGTTCCGTCCACAACTCCAACGACCGTCCTCACACCAGCGAAGCTCACGCGAACGCTGCGCGTCACCGGTGTTCGCGAAGACGGTTTGCATCTGATCGACGCCGAGATGGTGTCGCTCGACCTCTTCGATGAATTGACGATCACTCCAGGTAGCAGCGGAATCTCCTTTATCGACGAACGAAATGGGGGAGTGCCGATCGACATCGACCCGCACGACAACCTCGTGACTCGGGCGGCCGCACTCGCCGGCGTCGAACTCGGCGCCGTGGTCCGCAAACGGATACCGGCACAAGCAGGACTCGGCGGAGGCTCAGCAGATGCAGCGGCTGTCCTGCGATGGGCGGGATTCACCGACATCGAACAGGCAGCATCGATCGGTGCCGACGTTGCGTTCTGCCTCGTCGGTGGACGAGCGCGTGTGCGAGGCATCGGCGAACTGGTCGAACCACTCGAGCACCTCGATCTGGCCTTTACCGTCGTCACCCCATCGCTCGCGTGCCCAACAGTTGCGATCTACAACAAATGGGACGAACTCGGTGGTCCAATTGGGGACCACGGCAACGACCTCGAACCAGCGGCGCTCGCCGTGGTACCCGAGCTCGCGCAAGCCCGCGAGCTTCTTGGGAACGCGACAGGAGAGACGCCACGGCTTGCCGGAAGCGGGAGCTCGTGGTTCGTCGAAGGTGCCTTTCCCGACGCAGGAACCGTGCTTCGAACCGTGCCCGCTGCTGACTGAACTGCCGAATTCTTTTTCATAAACACCGGCGAGAACGTCGGCCCGACGCCCTGAGCACGGTATCGTTCGTCCAGTTATGGGATCTCTAATTAAGAAACGCCGCAAGCGCATGCGTAAGCACAAGCACCGCAAAATGTTGAAGCGAACTCGCGCTCAACGCCAGCGCGGTCGCTAGCAGCACGCCTGCCGGCACCTACACAATTCACACGCTACGAGCCTATTTTTGGCCCGACACGGTAGAACTCGCCCGCAAGTGCGGGCGTTTTCCGCGGTGGCGGTAATGTGGTGGGTATACATATTGGCCGATAGTTCAGTTGGTAGAACGCCTGGTTTTGGTCCAGGAGGTCGAAGGTTCGATCCCTTCTCGGCCAGCTACACCGCAAAAGCACTGCTTTTGTACATCCGAGGCCGTTAGCTCCGTCGCTACCTCGGTTGGAGTGTTAAAGATGGGGGATATGGAACGTAGCCAAATCACTGCGGTGATTGTCTCCACGCAACCAGCGCTGGACGAGAAGGCCGATCCAACGCCAGCGCACCCGCTCGCTCCGATAGCTGGGAAGCCCGTCGTTGCTTGGGTCGTCGATGCCGCTGTTGCCGCTTCGATTCGTCGCATCGGTGTCGTTGCGCACGACGTTGCGCCCGCCGACCGCGATGAGCTACGCAATCGGACCGACAACACGGTGCTCGAAATCGTTACCCCGCGAGCCGACCTCACCGAATCGATGCTCGACGTCTTGAGCCGGCTCGACCCCGACCTTGCGCTGAGCGACGCCACCGATCTTCTGCTCATCCCCGCCGAAGCTCCACACATCGATCCGGCCGAACTTCGTCAGCTCATCTCGCATCATCGGGCAGAAGCCAACGCTGCGACACTTCTCGCAACCGAGGTGGGGAACCGTACCGACACGGTGATTCAGCGCAATGATGCCGGCGAGATCACTTCGATTCACGATGTGGCCGTCGGCGGCTTTACCGCTCTCCTCGTACGTGCATCGCTTTTGATTCCAGCGATGCGGCGCGCGTCGGTCGATGCATGGGAACCAGGAGTTCCAATGCGGGAGATCGCCGGACTCCTCGAACAACTCGGGCATCGAGTTGGAGCCCTCGCCCCTCGACGCGACGTGGAGTCGATCTCGACACTCGTCGATCGGTCACCGATCGAAATGGAGTTGCGAGATCAAGTTGCGCAACGACTCATCGAATGCGGTGTCTCGATCCCCGATCCACGGCAGGTAACAATCGATGCCACCGTGACGATCGGCCACGGCGTGACCATCCTTCCCGGTTCAATTCTCGAGGGTGACACCGTCGTTGGAGACGACGCCACTATTGGTCCGAACACCCAGCTCACCAACGCGGTCATCGGCACGGGTGCACACGTCCCGCACAGTGTCGTGAATGGTGTCGAAGTGACTCCCCATGAACATGTGACACCGTTTTCAATCCTCGGTTCAAAGTTCCGTTAACGCGCCATATATGGTCGCCCTTGCGGGGGTTCGATTACCGAAGGGCACCATGGAGCAAGTAACACAAAAAAAGCTGGCACTCTTTGCTGGTAGACCGAGCGAAGCGCTCGCCAAGTCGGTCTGCGACGAGCTCGGAATCGAGCTTGGTGAAGCGAACATTGCCGAGTTCGCCAACGGCGAAATCCACTGCCGTTTCTCCGAATCAGTCCGGGGATCCGATGTCTTCATCCTCAATGTTCATTCCGCTTGGGACGACGGATCGATCAATGACGCCCTCATCGAACACCTCGTCATGGTCGACGCTGCAAAGCGCGCTTCGGCAAAGCGCATCACCGTCGTAGCCCCCTTCTATGGCTACGGCCGGCAAGACCGCAAGGCTGCTGGCCGCGAGCCAATCACCGCGAAACTCATCGCCAACATGTTCCGCACAGCAGGAGCGAGTCGGCTCGTGAGTATTGATCTGCACTCCGGTCAGATCCAGGGCTTCTTCGACGGGCCCGTCGACCACCTAACCGCCATGCCGGTGCTCGTCGACTACCTCAAGTCGTTAGGCACTGAAGATTTGGTCGTCGTCTCGCCCGACGCTGGTCGAGTGAAGGTTGCAGAACGCTACGCGAACGCACTAGGCGCATCGCTCGCAATCGTGCATAAGCGCCGAGTACGAGACAAGAAGAACACGGTCGAGGCCAAAGACGTCGTCGGTGATGTCGCCGGCAAAGTCTGTGTCCTGATCGACGACATGATCGATACCGGCGGCACGATCGTCGCCGCAGCCGAACAACTGGTCGAAAAGGGCGCGAAGTCTGTCTTCGCCGCCACCACCCACCCCGTTCTCTCCGGACCGGCCGTGGACCGGCTCAAGAACTCATCGATCGAGAAGGTCATCGTTACCGACACGTTGCCCCTCGGCCCCGAGAAGCAGTTCGACAAAATTGTGGTCCTCTCGATCGCAGGCATCCTCGCCCGCGCCATCGAGGCCGTCTTCATGGACACCACCGTCTCGGAAATCTTCGACGGCAAAAATCAGATGTGAGCGTTTCCCTCCGGGGGCCGTTCCGCGGATGTCGACCGGGAGTGTCGACAAGTGATTCCCTCGATACTCTTATGAGGTCCAAAACTTAACTAGACGAAGGATGGCGCCATGAGCGAGCTACTTCTCACCGCACACACTGGTCGTATGACCGGAACTCGATCGAGCCGACGGCTCCGTTCTGAGGGCTTGGTCCCCGGAGTGGTATACGGCCTGGGCCAGGACCCAGTGTCCGTTGCTGTCGAATGGCCAGCGCTCCGTAAGGCGCTCACCACAGATGCAGGCGTCAACGCACTGCTCACCCTCAAGGTGGATGGCGACGAACAGCTCACCATCGTCAAGGACATTCAGCGCCACCCAACCCGTCGCGACGTGATTCACGTCGACTACATCCGCATCGACGCCAACGCCGAGGTCGAGGTCGAGGTTCCAGTCATCCTCGAAGGTGAAGCCAAGGCGGTTACCGCAGTTTCGGGCATGGTCGATCAGACCATGTTTGCACTCACCGTTCTCTCGAAGCCGGATTCGATTCCGACCGAACTCACCATCGACGTCAGCGAACTCGAAGTTGGCGACGCAATCACGGTTTCCGACGTTGCGCTCCCAACCGGCGTTCGCACCGAGGTCGACGCAGAAGAGACCATCGCATCTGCACTCGTTACCCGCTCTACCCTCGAAGCAATGCGCGAGGAAGAGGAAGCCGAAGCAGCAGCACTTCTGGACGGCGAAGAGGGCGCAGGCGGAGAAGCTGGAGAAGGCGGCGACGCCGATGGCGGCGGCGACGGCGGCGGCGACGACGGCGACGACGGCTAACGCCTGGCTGGTTGCCAGGCTTTGCCCAGTAGCCAGATCCAAAGGCAGGACACCGTGTTTGGCCGCAAGAAATCGACAGAACGATCCGGGACCCCGGCCGACCTACTCGTGGTCGGTCTGGGGAACCCCGGCGATAAGTACGACGGAACCCGACACAACGTCGGCGCCAGTGTTGTGCGCGTTCTGGCGGAACGACATGGCGAGAAGCTCAAACCTTCACGTCAAGCAGCGCTCAGCGCAGAACTTCGGTTCGGCGAATTTCGTATGGCCATCGCGTTCCCACAGACATTCATGAACCACTCCGGACGCAGCGTCCGCGACCTCATGAACCGATACGGCATCGACGATCCAGCCGAAATGGTCGTCGTCCACGACGAACTCGACCTCGAGGCTGGGACATCCAAACTCAAAGTCGGCGGTGGCCTCGCCGGGCACAACGGACTGAAATCGATCAAGCGTCATGCAAACACCCAAGACTTTGTCCGCGTTCGGATCGGCATTGGTCGGCCGCCGGGAAGCCAGTCGGTATCTGACTATGTCCTCCGGCGTCCAGGAAAGGCCGAGCAAACCAACCTCGACATCGAGGTCGAAAAAGCAGCCGATGTGATCGAACGGCTTCTTCGCGAACAGGTCGACACGCTGATGAATGATTTCAACGGTGGCTGATATCGATTCGGTCAACGACCAAACCGCTCCACCGTTACGTGCGCTCGTCAACGGCCTCGTCGACGACCCGGGCATTGTTCGCTCCATTGGTAAACGAAGTGCCCTCGTTGCTGTGCCAGAAGCTGGCCGAGCGCTCTCGCTCGCTGCCATTGCAGAGCAGAGCGGACGCGTTCCCGTGGTCGTTTGCGTCCCGACATCGACCGAGGCCGAGCGCTTGCGGTCCGACCTGGCGGTGTATCTCGGGGAGCAGGCCGTGGCGTTGTTCCCGGCGTGGGAGACGCTCCCGTTCGAACGGATCAGCCCAAATGTAGAAACCATGGGTCGCCGCCTCGAAGTGCTGTGGCGTCTGCAAGACCCATCCCGGTCACCGCAGGTCGTGGTCGCGAGCGCACGTTCCCTCGTGCAACGCCTCGGACCCGGAGTCGATGACCTCGAGCCAATCATCGTCGGAGTCGGCGATCAGATCGACCTCGCCGATCTTTCCCGCCTCCTGGTCGACAGTGGTTACCGACGTGAACCCCAAGTCGAATCCCGTGGGCACTTTGCCGTGCGTGGGTCGATCGTCGATGTCTTTCCAAGTACCGCCGATGCTCCCGTGCGAATCGATCTTTGGGGCGACGAAGTCGACCGCCTGAGCGAGTTCGGAGTCAACGACCAACGATCGACCGTGACCCGCTCAGAAGTGATCATCCATGCTGCCCGCGAGGTCGTTGCTTCCGAGGCGATCGCCGAAAGAGCACAGACGCTCGTGGCGTCCGAACCGTGGGGCCGCGAACACTGGGAACGGCTCTCCGACGGCGAGTTCTTCGACGGTATGGAATCGTGGCTGCCGTGGCTCACCGATAGCGATTCGGTGCTTATCGATCACGTCGGCGCCGATTCACTCGTCGTGCTCGTCGAACCGCGGCGCCTACGCGACCGAGCAGCCGACATTGGGAGCGAAGAGGCCGACCTCGCGAACACGCTCGCTCGCACGTGGGGCGCAATCTCTGACGATGACGACGGCAACGATGAGTTTCCGCGGCTTCACGTACCGTTCGACCGAATTCTGCAACACAGCGAGTGTCCCGTCTGGACAATGACCACAGCTCCTGAAGGACCTGATGTTGCGGTGGTTGCTGCAACTGGTTGGGAGACTCCGCTCGGCGATCCACCTCCTCTCGTTACCCAACTGCACCAACTCACCGCCGACGGATTCCAGATCGTCGTCGGCGCCGATGGCACAGGAACAGCGCCACGACTCGCCGTACTCCTCTCCGACCACGGCATTCATCTTCCCGTCCTCGATTCACTGGAGGAAGCAAAACGCGGGGCATCGGGAATCGTCGTTGCACCACTCGAACGCGGAGCGGTGTTCACCTCTTCGAAGCTCGCGGTCATGAGCGAGTCCGACCTCACCGGTCGCCGTCGCACGCACCGCAAGGCCCGAAAGCGCGCGAACACCGCCCAAGACACCTTCGACGATCTCGCACCCGGCGATTACGTTGTTCATCAACAGCACGGCGTCGCGCGCTTCACCGGAATGGTGACGCGTGCGATCGGAGGAGTCGAGCGCGACTATCTGTTGCTCGCCTATCGAGGTGACGACAAGCTCTACATACCCACCGACCAGATCGCGTCGGTTCGCCATTACACCGGCGGCGACAGCCCGACGCTGTCCAAGATGGGCGGAAGTGACTGGGCCAAGGCAAAGGCCAAGGTTCGCAGCGAGGTCAGTGAGATCGCTCAAGAACTCGTCGTGCTCTATCAGAAGCGCGTGACCGCAGAAGGCTTCGCCTTTGCGATGGACACCCCGTTTCAGGGAGAACTCGAAGACTCATTCCCCTACGAGGAGACCCCCGACCAACTCGTCGCGATCGCCGACGTCAAGGCCGACATGGAGCGGCCGTATCCCATGGACCGACTCGTCGTGGGCGACGTTGGCTTTGGCAAGACCGAAGTTGCGGTCCGGGCGGCATTCAAGGCTGTCCAGGACAACAAGCAGGTCGCTGTCCTCGTGCCGACCACTCTGTTGGCACAACAGCACCATCAGACGTTCTCCGACCGGTTCGCGAGTTTCCCCGTGCGCGTCGAGGTGCTCAGTCGGTTCCTCACCGCTGGTCAGGCGAAGAAGATCATCGAGGAAGCAAACGAGGGCAAGGTCGACGTGCTTATCGGTACGCATCGAATGCTCAACCAAGAGCTGAAGTTCAAAGACCTCGGTCTGCTCATCGTCGACGAAGAACAACGCTTCGGTGTCAAGCACAAAGAGAAGATCAAAACGCTCCGCACCGACGTTGATGTCCTCACGCTTACGGCAACGCCGGTGCCTCGAACCCTTGAGATGAGCTTGACCGGCATTCGAGATATGACATTACTCTCGACTGCACCATCGGAGCGCCAGCCGATTCTCACCTACGTTGGTGAGCAAAGCGATCGAGCAATAGCTGAAGCCATTCGACGAGAACTCCTTCGTGAAGGCCAGGTCTTCTTTGTTCACAACCGTGTGCTCGATATCGAACACACGGCGGCCAAGGTGCGCGAGATGGTTCCCGAAGCTCGCATCGCAATCGCCCACGGCCAAATGGATGAGGCCACCCTCGAACAGGTCGTCTTCGATTTCTGGGATGGCGAGTACGACGTGCTCGTCTGTACGACGATCATCGAGAGTGGCATCGACATGCCGTCGGTCAACACTCTGGTCGTCGACCGAGCCGACCTGCTCGGACTCGGGCAGATGCACCAGCTCCGAGGTCGCGTTGGTCGATCTGGTCAGCGGGCCTACGCCTACCTCATGGTGCCACCCGATAAGTCGTTGACCGAGCAGGCCTACGAACGCCTAAAAACGATTGGCGAGGCGACCGAACTCGGTTCTGGTTTCAAGATCGCGATGCGCGACCTCGAGATTCGCGGAGCCGGCAACCTTCTCGGCACCGGCCAAAGCGGTCACATTGCTGCTGTCGGCTACGACCTGTATTGCCAGATGGTCACCGAAGCTGTCAGCGAACTCAAAGGCGAATCCGTTGAAGAGGTCGACGAACTGTCGGTCGAACTGCCGATCAAGGCCTTCCTGCCAGACAGCTACATGGAGACCGAAGACCAACGTCTTGAGGCGTACCGGCGCCTTGCCGCAGTCAAGACTGCCGACGAGGTTGCCGACATCGGCACGGAATGGGCTGATCGTTATGGACCGGTACCTGAACCGGCCGAGAACTTGCTCGAGGTTGGTCGAGTGCGGGCGGCGTGCTTGCGTATCGGCATCACCGAACTCACGGTGGGGAAGGGGCCCGGGTTCGGCGGTCCCGACTTCGTGGTTCGGATGTCGCCCATCGAACTACCCACCTCGAAACAAATCCGTTTGGATCGGATCTACAAACACTCGGTGTATAAACCTGCCGACGGCGGGTTCCTCCAACTGGGAATGAAGAAGGGCAACATCGCCGAGAACATCGTCACGGCACTCGACGACCTTGTGCCCGCTGACGACGAGTAGGCTCTGTAATCGTGATTCGACGCTTTGCGATAGCAGCCCTTTTTGTATTGGTGGTCAGCGCTTGCGCTGCAGGGACCCAAGGTGCCGTTGACGCCGGAGATACTTCGCTTTCCCGAGAAGAGGTGTCGACTTTCGTGAGCGCGTTCCAAGGCGCGGGAGACGGAACACCGCCGGCATCGCTGGAGGGAACCAACACCCGGCTTCTCGCGACGGCGTATCTTCGCAGCCAAGCCTTCAGCGACTATTTCGAGGCCGAAGGTATTCCCGTGCCTGATGCACTTCGCGAGTCGGTCGAACAAGAGGTCATCGAAGCCTCGACCAGTGGGCAGTTAGGACGGCTCGAGTTCGATAGTCCCGAATTCGAAGCGTTCGTCGACGTCTTCGTCCTCCAGACATTCCTCGGTGACAACCCTGTCGGCACACTCGACCCAAACGCCGATAGTGAGGAGACGTTCCCAGAGCAAAGAGCGATCCTTGAAGAGTTCACCGAGGGCTTCTCGGTCGAGTCCCGTCTAGGTGTTTGGGACGATGAGGTCTTCGCCATCGTGGCGAACTAGTCGATTCGGCCTCGGGCACCAGCAGTGTCGAAGGGAACCATCACCGTCGTCGGGCTTGGTCCCGCGGGCGCTGAGTACCTGACGGACCAAACCCAGAGACTCCTCGACGGTCCGGTGCCTACATGGCTGCGAACGAGTCGCCACCCGGCAGCCGACGGGCTCGACGTCGCTGGTTCCTTCGACGACTTGTATGAAACGCTGGACTCTTTTGACGAGGTCTACTCAACCATCGTCGACCAGCTCATTCAGTTGGCAACCAATGATGGCAATGTCGTCTACGCAGTGCCAGGTTCTCCCATGGTGGCCGAACACACCGTCGAGTTGCTTCGCTCGCACCGCGTTGTTGCGAAGGGCGACATTGAACTCGTCGTGCACCCGGCTATGGGGTTCGCCGACCTGTGCTGGAACGCGCTCGGCGTCGACCCGATGGCTGAGGCAGCGACGATCGTCGATGCGCTCGCGTTGGCCAATCAGGCCACTGGGCGGGCCGGGTCACTCCTGATCACCCAGGTGCACTCCGCCGAAGTGCTCGACGACGTCATCTCGCTCCTTGACGATGCAGGTCCCGACACTGTCACGATCTTGCAAGGACTTGGAACAGCAAACGAGTTGGTGGTGCAGGTCCCGTGGTCAAGTCTGCGGTCTTCGGTCGAACCAGATCACCTCACTTCTCTGTGGGTACCCAGCCTGGCGGAGCCGATCGGGGCGTCGTTTGCCCGCCTCGACGAGTTGATCCGTGACTGGCGAGAGACATCGGCCGAGTCGCGAGAAGATACGCTCCGCTCGCTTCGCGATGGGCTTGCGCAGGTTTCATCGAATGTCACTCGGGCCATTGATCGTGTGCTCGAAAATGTCGATGATGCACAGTTCGATCTCGAGGATGCATTGGCCGACCTTCTGTATCTCCTGGCGATGCACGCACGGGTCGCCGCCGAGGCTGGGTTCTTCACGATCGACGATCTCGCAGATGGAGCACACGCTCGCCATCTGAAAAAATAACGTCACTCCTCACCGAGATCGAGACGCAGCCCCGGCGCAGCGTGTAGTTTTGCCTACCGGAACATCAAAGCCGCACGCCTTCGCGGCAGAGGAGCATGTCACGTGTCCAACATTGAATCGGTCGTAGGTCTTGAGGTCATCGATAGTCGTGGAAACCCCACTGTCGAAGTCACCGTGACAACCGAGTCGGGTGCAGTTGGTCGGGCAATGGTGCCAAGTGGTGCGTCCACTGGCCAGTTCGAAGCAGTCGAACTGCGCGACGGTGGCGATCGGTACATGGGCAAGGGTGTGTTGACCGCGGTCGGGTTCGCGAATACCGACCTCGCCGAGGCCGTTATTGGCCTCGATGTCACCGCACAACGCGATGTTGACGCAGCGATGATCGCCGCCGACGGGACCGAGAACAAAGGTCGGTGCGGTGCGAATGCCATCCTCGGGATTTCGCTCGCGACAGCCCACGCCGCAGCAGCCGAGGTCGGGCTTCCTCTCTACCGCTACGTCGGCGGACCAAACGCGCACACGTTGCCAGTTCCGATGATGAACGTGTTGAACGGTGGCGAGCACGCCGACAACAACATCGACCTTCAAGAATTCATGCTGATGCCGATCGGCGCCGAGACCTTCTCCGAAGGCCTGCGCTGGGGAGTGCAGACCTACCACGTGCTGAAGGGCGTGCTCCATGAGCGCGGCCTCTCGACCGCCATTGGCGACGAGGGCGGATTCGCCCCAAACCTCGGCTCAAATGAAGAGGCGCTGCAGTTACTCATGGAGGCCATCGAGAAGGCTGGCTTCACCCCTGGTGAAGACATCTCGCTCACTATGGACGTTGCGGCATCGGAGTTCTTCAAGGACGGCAAGTACGAACTCGCCGGTGAAGGTCGCAGTCTGACCCCTGCCGAGATGGCTGGCTACCTCGCCGAACTCGCCGACAAATACCCAATCGTTTCGATCGAGGATGGTCTCGACGAGGACGACTGGGACGGATGGAAGTCGCTCACCGATGCTGTCGGCGGCAAGATTCAACTCGTCGGCGACGACCTGTTCGTCACAAACGTCACCCGGCTCCAGCGCGGCATCGACGAAGGTATTGCCAACTCCATTCTCGTCAAGGTCAACCAGATCGGTTCACTCACCGAGACGCTCGACACTGTTGGCCTCGCCACGTCGAGCGCGTACACGTCGGTTATGTCGCACCGTTCCGGTGAGACAGAGGATTCGACAATCGCCGACCTCGCCGTCGCAACCAACAGCGGCCAGATCAAGACCGGCGCACCCGCTCGCTCAGATCGCGTCGCGAAGTACAACCAACTGATCCGTATCGAAGCCGAACTGGGCGACGCTGCGACATACCCAGGCCGCTCGGCTCTCGCAGGTCAGTGACAACCCAGCGCCGGGTGGCGCGTGGGTCGGCAAAGCGTCCATCTTCGGGCGCTCGGCGACGAGTCCCACAAGATCACGACAAGGTACGGGGCCGAGCACGACCAGGTGCGCCGTCGCGCCGACCCGAGGCCGAGAACGTAAGTAGCGGTCACCGGATTCTCCGTGGTGCGACCAAGGTCGTTGCCAAGTTGGTCATTGGCTTGCTCATCTTGGCCGTCTTTATCTTTGGTGTGTTCCCGACCGGCAGTTACCTCGAACAGCGCAACGAATTGCGTGACGCCGAACAAGAACTCGCGGACCTCCGTGACGAGAACGCCGAACTGGAAGCGCGCATCGTCCGCCTCGGAAGCGACACTGCTATCGAACTCGAGGCGCGGGAGTTTGGCTTGGTTCGTCCCGAAGAGGAGAACTACCTCATAATTGCGCCTGGGAACTGATTCTCTGACAGAGTCGAGTCCGTCGTAAGTAAGGGGTGAGTGATGGGTCGAAGTGAGTTGTCGTCGGTGGATGCCGTTCTCGAACGGCTCGACGAGCACCAGTACCTTGCCGATCGCGGGCTCGCTACGTCGATCTTTCTCGCAGCCGAGCTCGAGCGTCCGCTACTGCTCGAAGGCGATGCCGGTGTTGGTAAAACTGAAGTAGCAAAGGTCATTGCCGCCGCCACAGGCGCCGAGCTGATTCGCCTCCAGTGCTACGAAGGCATCGATGTCTCACAAGCGCTCTACGAGTGGAACTACACCCGTCAACTTCTGCACCTCCGCACAGCAGAAGCCACAGGAGCGGCATCTGGTGCAGTCGCCGACGAGCTGGAAGACGAACTCTTCACCGATCGCTTTCTCATCCGGCGACCTCTTTTGCAAGCGATCGACCATCGGTCCAACACCCCACCCGTCCTCTTGATCGACGAGGTCGATCGAGCCGATGACGAGTTCGAGGCATTCCTTCTCGAAGCGCTGAGCGACTATTCGGTCACCGTTCCTGAACTGGGCGCCTTCCATGCCGAGAACCCGCCCATGGTCATCATCACGTCCAACCGGACCCGCGATGTCCACGACGCGCTCAAGCGTCGAGCGCTCTACCACTGGGTCGAGCACCCCGACTTCGAGCGAGAAGTGCAGATCATCGAACGCAAGGCACCGAAGGTCCCGGCCGGCCTCGCTCGTCAGGTGGCGTCTGCCACTGGCCAGTTCCGTGAGATGGGGATGTACAAGCCGCCGGGAATTGCCGAAACCCTCGATTGGGCGAATGCGCTGCATCTACTCGCCGAGACCGACCTCACCGCCGAATCGGTGGAAGCAACGCTCGGCACGCTCTTGAAGTATCGCGAGGACCAAGAACGGGCTCGCCGTGCAGGGATCGAGAGCGTAATCGAGATCGCTCTCGGCGCGTAGGGTCAGCGGCCTTCTCCATGAGCGCCGACGACTATCCGCTTCCGATTTCGGGGATCGACGGGCCCGACGGTGATGAGGTAGCTGCTGCAGACGCCAGCGCGGAGATTCGAAGGGTCCCAGACCTCGAACGGCTTGCGACCGGATTCATTCACAGTCTGCGCACCGGTGGCCTCACGGTGCCGATCAGTTCCTCATTGCAATTCACCAGAGCGCTTAGGGCTGTCGGCATTGGGAACGGTGATGACGTCTACTGGGCGGGTCGCTCGACACTCGTCGTGCGACCTGAGGACATTGCGATGTTCGACGCCATGTTCCTCGCGTACTTCCATCGCAACGGCACCGGCTTCAAGGTGCGCTTCGAGGACGAGCCGGAATCGGCCACCCTCGGAACCGACGACGGTGACGGTGATGGCGATGGCGATGGCGGTGACGACGAGACCATGGCGCTCCGTTACAGCGCAGCTGAAACGTTGAGTCAGAAAGACTTTGCTGAGTTCACACGCGAGGAGATGTACGAAGCACAGAAGGTGATGAACCAGATGAAGCTGCAACCGTCGGTGCGCGCCTCGCGCCGTCGGGTGGCATCGAGTGCTGGCGACCGCAACGATCTGCGACGCACGGTTCGCGCAGCGATGAAGACCGGTGGCGAGCCGTTGCAGCTGAGTCGGACGACGACCGGAACGCGAACCCGCCGCCTTATCTTGCTCCTCGACGTAAGTGGGTCGATGGAGGCCTATGCGCGAGTGCTCATCCGCTTCGCTCACGCTGCGGTCGTTGGACGCGGCCGCGTCGAGGTATTTGGTCTTGGGACGCGACTCAGCCGAATGACTCGACAGCTCAACAGCCACGACGTTGATGAGGCTGTTGCGGCGGCAACCGAAGAGGTCTCCGACTGGTCGGGTGGCACACGCCTTGGTGATGGGTTGAAAGAATTCAACGATGTCTGGGGCGTCCGCGGTATGGCACGTGGTTCGATCGTGGTGATCTTGTCCGACGGTTGGGATCGCGGGGAACCCGAGCAAATGTCTGTGGAGATGGAACGACTATCGCGAACAGCGCATCGAGTGGTGTGGGTGAACCCGCTGAAGGTGACACCCGGATACGAGCCCATCGCCCGAGGAATGGCCGCCGCAATGCCGCACATCGACGTCTTCCTCGAAGGCCACTGCCTAGATTCGCTGACGGCGCTTTCCGAGGCTGTCGGTGCATAAGGTCTCGGGGTACTCTGGCGTCAAGAGCTTGGGGGAGTAATGAAGGAACTGCTGAACGACCTCGATCGATGGCAACGACAGGGCAAGGCAGTCGCCGTTGCACGAGTGATCGAACTCGATGGTTCTGGCCCGCGCCTGCCGGGTGCTTCCATGGCGGTCAACGAGGACGGTGAAGTAGCTGGTTCGGTATCGGGGGGTTGTGTCGAGGGAGCGGTCGTTACCGAAGCTCTCGAAATCATCGAAACCGGTGAACGGCGCACGGTGACGTTCGGGTATTCCGACGACGAGGCGTTCGCCGTCGGTCTCACCTGTGGCGGGACCATCCATCTCTTTATCGAACCGCTCGACTGGTAGCGATGTCCAACGAGAACCCAACACCGATTTTCGCTCGACTGCGCGACGCCATTCGCGCAGAACAACCCGTAGCGCTCGCCACCGTCATCGATGGTCCGAATGTCGGCTCGAAGCTGTTCGTTGTCGCCATTGCTGGCGCCGATGCCGAGGCCGGCGGAACGCTCGGCGACGAGGATCTCGATCGCGTCGTTGGCCGGGACATGCTGGGCGAACTGTCGGCAGGTCGAACCGGTATCCGTCGGTATGGTCCGCAAGGACAGGCGCGGAGCGACGAGGTTTCGGTCTTTATCGAGAGCTTCGCACCACCCCCGCAGATGTTGATCTTCGGTGCGGTCGACTTCACCGCAGCGCTCGCGAACGTGGCGAAGTTCCTCGGCTACCGAGTGACGGTATGCGACGCCCGACCAATGTTCGCAACGAAGAAGCGGTTCCCGCGCGCGGATGTGGTCGCGGTCGATTGGCCCAACCGACTCCTCGATGAGGTGGGTGAACAGTTGGGCGAGAGAGATGCGGTTGCGGTGCTCACCCACGACGCCAAGTTCGATATCCCGGCCATCACGTCGGCGCTCAAGACCGATGTTGGCTATATCGGCGTGATGGGTTCGAGGCGGACACACGACGATCGGACCAAGCGCTTGATCGACTCCGGCCTTACCAACGAGGAACTCGCGAGGCTTCGATCACCGATCGGAATCGATCTTGGCGGACGGACACCCGAAGAGACCGCCATCTCCATCGTCGCCGAGATCATCGCTCTGCGAACCGGTCGTGCCATCCCGGCCCTAAAACACGCCGAAGGCTCCATCCACCGAGATTTGTGAAGGCTGACAGACCGTGACGGTCAGTGAGCCTGTACAAATCTTTTTGATGGTGGGCTAGGGGCGGACGGAGAAGGTGGCCGCCCACTGCTCGGAGGTCTGTTCGTTGATGTAGAGCGTCCAAGTGAAACGCTTGCCGCGTTCCAGGGCCAAGGCTCCGAAGTTGATGCCGAGCGGCACCCACAATTCACTTCCAGGTGCGGACCCTGGAGGTCGCCCAGCCTCGAACTGGCCGTTCAGACTGACCGGCTTTCCACCGATAGCGACCGGTTGTCCGTCCTCGTTCGTCAGCTCCAAACTCCACTCGTGCTTGTTGTTCGCCAGATCCCATGGCACGCCGATTCGGATCGCGACGGAGATGTGCTGTGGGCGTGGGCCGACAACACTGACACCTCCACCGAGAATGAAGAGCTTTCCGTCGGTAACCTGCACGGCGTCGGCCATCAGAATCATGGCCCGAAATACCGGAGGGTTGAAAGCGAGGTCGGGCTGATCCATTGCCCAGACCCTATCTTCGACCCAACGGGCTTCCCGCTTCACGAACGAGACCATGTCCACGAACCCCACAAACACTCCGAACAGCGATCGGGCGAATGATTCGACCCTCGCTGTCCTACTCGCTGCCGGTGCTGGTAGTCGTTTCGCAGGTGGCGAGCACAAACTCCGCTCCCTCATCGACGGTCGTCCGGTGTTGACCCACTCGCTCGAAGCTGTTCTCGCAGCCGGGTACGACGGTGTTGCGGTGATCGTGGGAGCAGAAGGCTTAACCGATCTGATCCCAGACGGAGTAGTCACTGTGGCGAGTCCTGATTGGGAGCGTGGGCAGAGTCATTCCCTTCAAGCTGGCCTGAGTCACGCTGCCGAGCAGGGGTATGGCGCGATGGTTGTCGGCCTAGCGGATCAACCGCTCGTCGAGACATCAACTTGGGTCGCGCTTCGAACAGCCACCCAGACGCCAATCTCGGTCGCAACCTTCGGTGGACGGCGGCGCCCACCAACGCGCCTTTCGAACGAGGTGTGGGGTGAGCTTCCAACCAATGGCGACGAGGGTGCCCGTGAGCTGATCAAGAAGTCGCCGGAGCGAGTGACCGAGGTGCCCAGCGCAGGGGATCCGACCGACGTCGATACGACCGAAGCGCTCGATGATGTTCGCCAGCGATACGCCGACCGAGTTGCTGTTCGAGAACTGCTCGGCCGCGAGCCGATGGGAGCGTTTGAAGTCGTTGCCCGAGACGGCGAAGGCCGCCCTGCGGTCTTGAAGAACCATCCGCTCCTCGTCGACGGCCGGCCAATGCCAACGCTCTACTGGCTATGCGGGGAGCGGGAGTCGATGCTCGTTGGACGCCTCGAGTCAATGAAGGGTGTTCGGCGGTCCGAAGCCGATGTCGGCCTCGAGGCAGTCAACGCTACCCACGACCGCTACCGGGCCGAACGCAATGACATCCTCGCTGCACTCACCACACCACCCGAACACGTTCCGACCGGGGGAGTGGGCGGCACCCGAAATGGTGTGAAGTGCTTGCACGCCCACTACGGCTACCACCTCGCCGGTGGTGACGACCCCGTTGGTCGTTGGGTGGCCGACCATCTACACGAGGTCGATTCGCCGTCTTGGCCTGCCTCCTCTGGCCCCAGTGAATACACTGACTGACCAATGAATGCTCCGATTTACGCAGGTATCGATTGTGGGACGAACTCCACCCGACTGATCATCGGTGATGGCACGACGACCTTCGAACGAGAGATGACCATCACTGGTTTGGGTAAGGGCGTCGATGCGACGGGCCGACTCTCAGACGAAGGCATCGAACGTGTGAGGGAAGCCCTTTCCCGCTATCGGACCATCATGGAAAATTACGAAATCGCCGGGGTTCGAATGACCGCAACCTCTGCTGCACGCGACGCCGAAAATCGGGAAGTGTTCTTCGATGTCTCCGAAGAGACCGTTGGCGTCCGACCAGAATTGATCTCTGGCGAGGAAGAAGCCGAGCTCTCTTTTCTTGGGGCCACGGCCGAACTCGACCCAGTCGACGGCCCCTTTTTGGTGTTTGACATCGGCGGAGGGTCGACAGAATTTGCGGTCGGCGCCAGTCGGATGGAAGGCGGTATCTCGACCGACATGGGGAGCGTTCGTTTCACGGAGAAGTACATCGAGCACGATCCGCCACGCCCCGAGGAGTTGGTGGCGTGCCTCTCGGTGGCCGAAACGCACCTCGATGATGTGGCGCGGGAAGTGCCGCTCGCTATGGGAGCGAGCCAACTCGTTGGACTGGCCGGAACCGTGTCAACCGCAGCAGCAGTGGAAATTGGGCTCGCTGAGTACGACCGGGATCAGATCCATCACTTTCGACTGACTCGCGAGGCCATCGAGGACGTGTATCGAACCCTCGTCACCGAGTCGCGAGAGGACCGAGCCCACAACCCGGGCCTCGAAGAGGGGCGTGTCGACACGATCGTTGGCGGTATATGCATACTCACTCGAATCGTCCGTTACTTCGGCGCCGACGAGGTGCTGGTGTCCGAAGCTGACATTCTCGACGGGCTCATCCTGTCGCAGATGACGTGATGCGATCCTCACCCGAACCAGGGTCTGTGCCGCTCGTTGGACGACGTCTCGTCATGCGGCCGCTAATCGCAGACGACTTTGGCCAATGGCGCGAAGTGCGGACCTTCAACGAAGAGTGGCTTACACAGTGGGAACCTGCACGGGTCAACGGCCAACCCGATGTGGTCAGGAGCCGTCAGGCCTTCGCTTCTCGCTGCGCGGCTCGCCAACGTGAGCGCCAGCTTGGAACCGGATATGGCTTCGGCGTCTTCGTCGAGAACCGTTTCGCAGGCGAGATGAACGTATCTGCCATCCAACGCGGTCCGTTCCAGAACGCCTACGTGGGGTACTGGATCGACGAACGATTCGCCGGTCAGGAATACACGCCCGAGGCTCTTGTGGTTGCTATGAGGTTTGCCTTCGAAGAGCTTCGGTTGCATCGCCTGCAGATTGCGATCATTCCGCGCAACCGGCCATCGCGCCGAGTGGTCGAGAAGCTCGGCCTGCGCCTCGAAGGAATGGCCGAACGGTATCTCGAGATCAATGGCACCTGGGAAGACCACCTGCGCTACGCAATCACGAGCGAGGACTGGCTGATGCGCAAAGAAGAACTGAGCGCTTGGCTCTGAGGAGCCTCTTCACCCTCTATTATTAGTAGTCGTGTCTGCAGCTTCATTTGATCGATTCCGCCCTCACCCGTGGCATGGCCTCGGGGTAGGATCCAAACCACCCTCGTTGGTGGACGCCTACATCGAGATCACGCCGAACGACGGCGTGAAGTATGAGATCGACAAGCTCACCGGTTATCTCCGGGTCGATCGCCCCCAAGGCTCAGCGGCGCTCCCGCCAACCCTCTACGGGTTTGTGCCCCGCACCTACTGTGGTGACCGAGTCGCCGCCCTCACACCGGCTGCGACGCAGGGTGACGGCGATGCACTCGACATCTGCGTTCTTTCACAGCAACGAATCGAGCGAGCTGAAGTCGTCACTCCCGCCCGAGTGTTGGGCGGCGTCCGCCTACTCGACAACGGCGAGGCGGACGACAAGATCATCGCAGTGCTCGATAGCGACCCGGTCTTTAAGTACGCGAAGGATCTGCGCAACCTCCCCGATGCAGTAGTGAACCGCATCGTCCACTATTTCGGGACGTACAAGCTCGAGATGTCCTCGGATGCGGATAACCCGATCGAGGTCCTCGAGACCTACGGCGCCGACGAGGCTCACGAGGTTGTGCTCGCATCGATGGCTGATTACGAAGAGCAGTTCCCCAAGGGCGACCGCCGCCGCTCTGGCGACGCATAGCAAAGCGTGCCCCCCGGCGCTGCGGCTCCGCCAGCGCGGCCCGATGACCAATGGGGTCAGACAAGACCCCAGAACGTGCATATTGTGACGAGCGGGGTCTGACCCCATCGGTAACAGCTACGGGAGATCGGTAGTAGCCGATTTGGTACGGTGGGGCTATGGGGACTGAGTCGTTCAACGTTGAGAATGCCGAGCCGGCGGAGATTCTTCGGATGCGTTTGGTGCAGATCGACGATGAGCTTCGTGGGTTGCCCGCCGATGCGTTTGCAGCGAAGCACGAGCTGAACCTTGAAGCCGACGAGGTTCGCAAGGCATTAGCCGAGGTCGAAGGCGACCAGTCCGAAGCGCTCGATGAGTGGAACAAACGATCAGCCCGGAAGAGCACCCACGAAATCGATCCAGAAGTCGCAAAGGCCATGGTTCAAACCAAAGGAAGTGTCGGCGACGCCGGACACTAGCGAAGGTATATCCAAGGGTCAGACCCCAGGATTTACCTACGGGGCAAACACCGTCTCCGACGCCCAGGCTGGCGGCCTACGGCCAAATCCCACGTTGTTCGAAGACGCAGCCGATGCGGTTTAGGGCTACGGCGTAAGCGGCTTCGCGGCGGGTGCTGGCAAGACGCTTTTTCTCGGCTTCGATGTTGTCGGCTGCTTCCCATAGGTAGGTGCGCAACTCGTCGTCGACTTGGTTGAGGCGCCACTTCGAGCTCATCTTGTTTTGGAGCCATTCGAAGTAGCTAACGATCACGCCGCCGGCGTTAGCGAGAACATCGGGGAGGATCTCGATGCCGCGGTCGATGAGGATGCGTTCGCCCTCGACGCTCGTTGGTCCGTTGGCACCTTCGAGAATGACCGATGCTTTCACCTTTGGTGCTCGCTCTGCGGTGAGCTGATTCTCGATAGCTGCTGGCACCAGGACGTCGACGTCGGCGGCGAAGAAGTCTTCGACATCGAGGGCTTCAGCCTCGTCGAATCCGGCGACGCCACCCGCTTCGGTGGTGTGGCGCCAGAGGCACTCTGGGTCGATGCCATCGGGGTTCATGATGGCTCCGGTGTGATCAGCGACGTGAGTGACCTTGACACCCATTCGGACGAGGGCACGTGCGCTGTGCTCGCCCACGTTGCCGAAACCTTGGATGGCGCACGTCTGGCCTCGGAGATCCTTTTTGACCTGCTCGTAGTGATGGGCGAGGACGAAGGCGGCACCTTGGCCCGTTGCTTTGTCTCGACCGATAGAGCCGCCAGTTTCGATGGTCTTACCAGTGACGACCCGTCGGGTGTTCTGTCGGTCGGTGTTACCGCCAGCGTTGACGTAGGTGTCCATCATCCACACCATGTCTTGGGCGGTTGACCCAACGTCGGGGGCGGGGATGTCGTGTTCTGGTCCGATGTTTGTGCCGAGTGCGTGAGTGAAGCGGCGGACGATACGTTCCCTCTCAGCTTGGCTGTGTTCGCGAGGGTTGAAGGCAATGCCGCCCTTAGCGCCACCGAAGGGGACCCCGGAGAGCGAGGTCTTCCAGGTCATCCACATCGAAAGGGCCTTGACCTCACCGAGGTCGACATAGTCGGCGAAACGGAGGCCGCCCTTGTATGGGCCGAGGATATCGTTGTGCTGCACGCGGTAGCCGCGGAACATCCGGATTTCGCCACTGTCGAGTTCGACCGGGAAGTTGACGATGATCTCGTTCTTCGGGGTGCGAAGAATAGAGCGTGTTCGATCCGGAAGATTGACGAGGTCTGCTGCAGCGTCGAATTGTTCGAGCGCTGTCTCGAAGAGTTGCTCTCCTGCGGTTCCGTCTGAGGAACGTCTCGTAGGCATGTCATTCACCTCATGCAATCGCCGTTGATCGCATTAGTCCTGTGAGATCGCCGTTGATCTCATCAGTTGTAACTGCTGTCACACAATTATGCTTCCGTAAGACTCATCGGTTCATGATCTGTTCGGATTAGTTCCTCGGCTGGCAGCGCCTCCGGCGCGATTTTGCCAGCCAAGGAACTAATCACCTCCGTCCCCTTCGGGGGAGCGTTCATTCGCCACGCAGGCTAGGCGCCGGAGGCGGTGTCAGACTTCTGAGTGAATCACGCCGGGAGCGTGCGAACTTGCGACGGTGTTAGTGCTCGACCCCAGCGAGTGCTGCTAACGCTGCTTCGGCGTGCTCTGGGCGGCAGATCAGGAGATCGGGGAGGTATGGGTCGTCGTGGTTATAGGTGAGGGGGCTTCCGTCGATGCGGCTGCAGTGCAAGCCAGCGGCGAGTGCAACGGCGACGGGTGCACACGAATCCCATTCATATTGACCACCGGAGTGTGCGTACATCTCCGATTCGCCTCGGACGACCGACATAGCCTTCGCTCCGGCTGAGCCCATCTCGACGAGTTCGGCGCCGAGTTGTTCAGCAACGGCCAACGCAGCTGCGGGTGGGCGACTGCGGCTGACGATCATGCGCGGGGGAGTCTGGCCGGTCTCGGGCATCTTGACCGGATCGGCGGTCGAGAGGGTGATGCCAAGGCCGGGAAGGGCGACCGCTCCAACGACGGGTTCGCCATCGACGACCATCGCAACGTGGACTGCCCAGTCGGTTCGTGGAGGCTCGGAAAACTCGCGAGTGCCATCGACAGGGTCGATAATCCAGGTGCGATCTGCTCCCAACCGATCCTTGTCATCCTTGCCTTCTTCGCTCAAAATCGCATCGTCGGGACGAACTCGACGGAGTTCTTCCATGATGAAGTCATGCGAGCGCTGGTCGCCTTCGTCCTTCATTTCCTTCGAATCCGCCCCCCGAGCTGACATTTCGTCACGAATAGCGAGCAAAAGCTCACCTGCTGCGGTGGCAACGCGTGCTGCCTCAAGATGGTCGTCATGCGTCACAGATTTCATGGCGGGTTGCGTCCTACACTTTCGATTCGGCGGAAATTGAGAGATCTTCGATTGAACTCTCAGGGTACGTGTCGGCATGCCGATGTACTTACTGAATAATTCGCTGCAGAGGAGCAACGGCAACACATGTCTTACGAGCTAACCCACTTACGGGAACTCGAAGCGGAATCCATTCACATCATGCGTGAAGTGGCCGCCGAGTTTGAAAACCCAGCACTCATGTTCTCCGGTGGCAAGGACTCCATCGTCATGCTGCGACTCGCCGAGAAGGCGTTCGCTCCTGCGAAGATCCCTTACCCCGTTCTCCATGTCGACACCGGCCACAACTTCAAAGAGGTCATCGACTTCCGCGATCGTCGTACCGCCGAGGTTGGCGCAAAGCTGATCGTCGCCAAGGTGCAGGACACCATCGACGCCGGCACCGTGACCGAAGAGACCGGTGCGCGAGCCTCTCGTAACCGTCTGCAAACTACGACTCTGCTCGAAGCAATCGAAGAGCATCGATTCGACGCACTCTTCGGCGGCGCTCGCCGCGACGAAGAGAAGTCTCGTGCGAAAGAGCGCGTGTACTCGTTCCGTGACGACTTCGGCCAGTGGGACCCAAAGGGACAGCGTCCCGAACTGTGGAACCTCTACAACGGCCGGATCAAGATGGGCGAGCACATTCGCGTGTTCCCAATCTCGAACTGGACCGAACTCGACATCTGGCAGTACATCGCTGCCGACAAGGTCGAGATCCCATCGATCTACTTTGCCCACAAGCGCCGCGTCTTCGAACGTGACGGCATGCTCCTCGCCGAGAACGACTTTGTCGAACGCATGGAAGGCGAAGAAGTTTACGAAGAACAAGTTCGTTACCGCACCGTTGGCGACATCACCATCACCGGTGCGGTCGAGTCCGACGCAGACACCATCGAGAAGATCATCGATGAGGTTTCAGCCACCCGCCAGACCGAACGTGGCGCAACCCGCGCTGACGACCGTGTCTCTGAAGCAGCAATGGAAGACCGCAAGAAAGAGGGCTACTTCTAATGTCAGAAATTCTCCGATTCGCAACTGCAGGCTCGGTCGACGACGGAAAGTCCACCCTCATTGGTCGACTCCTCTACGACTCAAAGTCCATCTTTGAAGACCAACTCGAATCCGTTGGTAAGGCCTCCGAGAAGCGGGGCATGGAGATGGACCTCTCGCTCGTCACCGACGGCCTTCGTGCCGAACGTGAGCAGGGCATCACCATCGACGTTGCCTACCGCTACTTCGCAACGCCGAAGCGCAAGTTCATCATCGCCGATACCCCCGGCCACACGCAGTACACCCGCAACATGGTCACCGGTGCATCGACCGCCGACGTTGCGCTCATTCTCATCGACGCACGCAACGGCGTCATCGAGCAGAGCCGTCGGCACAGCTTCATTGCGTCGCTCCTTCGCATTCCGCACATCGTGGTGTGCGTGAACAAGATGGACCTCGTCGACTACTCCGAAGAGACCTTCAACGAAGTACGTGACGAGTTCCGCGACTTCGCAATGCGCCTCGACGTTCCCGACCTGTCGTTCATCCCGGTCTCGGCCCTCGTTGGCGACAACGTCGTCGAGAAGTCCGACAAGATGGACTGGTACGACGGGCCATCGCTGCTCAGCCACCTCGAAACCCTGCACACCGCATCTGACCGCAACATGGTCGATGTTCGTTTCCCCGTGCAGTACGTCATTCGTCCCATGAGCGAAGAGCACCACGACTACCGCGGTTATGCCGGTTCGGTCGCTGGTGGTGTACTGAAGCCAGGCGACGATGTCGTCGTGCTTCCAAGCGGTTTCGAATCGAAGATCAAGTCGATCGACACCTTCGAAGGCCCCGTCGACGAAGCGTTCTCGCCAATGGCCGTGACGGTCCGTCTCGAAGACGAGATCGATATCAGCCGTGGCGACATGATCTGCCGTCCGAACAATCAGCCGGTCGTGTCGCAAGACATCGACGCAATGGTCTGTTGGATGGACGAGACCCAACCGTTGTCTCCTCGCAAGAAGTACTCGATCAAACACACCACCCGTGCTGGTCGCGTAATGATCAAGGACATCAACTACCGCCTCGACATCAACACGCTTCACCGCGACGAGGAAGCCACCGAGATTGCGCTCAACGAGATCGGTCGCATCAGCTTCCGTTCGACGTTGCCATTGTTCGTGGACGAGTACCGCCGCAACCGGGAGACCGGAAGCTTCGTGCTCATCGACGAAACAACCAACAGCACCGTTGCCGCAGGCATGATTCTCGGCGAGACCCAGGGCTAGTCCTGGTGAGCGACGAGAAAACTGGCGCAACAAATGTCGTTTGGCATCCCGGCCACTTCGACCGCGCCGAACGGTGGGCCCACCTCGGACTCAACGGTGCAACCATTTGGTTCACCGGTCTGTCTGGCTCGGGCAAATCGACCGTTGCCGTTGAGGTCGAGCGCCTGCTCGTCGAACAGAAGCAACCGACCTACATGCTCGATGGTGACAACCTTCGCCACGGCATCAACGCCGATCTCGGCTTTACGGCGGCTGACCGCACCGAGAACGTCCGTCGTGTCAGCGAAGTCGCACGGCTCTTTGCCGACGCCGGCGTCGTTGCGCTCGTTCCGTTGGTAAGCCCATACCGAGCCGGCCGTGAGCGAGCACGCGAAATCCATAAGGCTGCCGACGTTCCCTTCTTTGAAGTCTTCATGGATACGCCACTCGAGACCGCCGAAGCACGCGATCCCAAAGGCCTCTACAAGTTGGCTCGCGAAGGCAAGATCGAGAACTTCACCGGAATCTCCGACCCCTACGAAGCGCCGGTCGACCCCGATCTCGTGCTCCACCCCGATATGGGTGACCCCGCAGCGATGGCCGAAATGGTCCTCGCCATGCTCCAATCTTGAGCAGTAAACCAGCCGTTGCCCAATATGGGTCAAAGGACCCAATTCGCGCCCGCGTCCCTTGAATTCGAGCCAAATCTGCCGATAGGCGGATATGGCAAAGAGTGCAGCAAAGTCCACCAAGGCTAAGGGTCCAGTTAAGGGATCGAAGACCGACATCACCAAGCAGGCCAAGATCAAAAAGGTCAGCCGTGCTGTTACTCGCCTCGTCGAGCCTGGTAGCCAGGTCGACTGCATGCACTGCGACGAACGCGTGAAGTTCCAAGCAAAGATGCGTCACCAACAGGTCATCTGCAACGTCTACGAGAAGAACCAGTGGCTTCGCGTCGAGCACTTCCACGCCGACTGCTACAAAGAAGCCAAGCAGCCATTCGGCAAGCCGATCGACTGA
>CAZBTI010000032.1:0-30479 GCA_964494395.1 uncultured Acidimicrobiales bacterium
TCCAGCCAGGCCCGATGGAACGACTACGAGTCGGTCAGCAAGTGCGGCGCGTGCTCAGCGACCGCTTTCTTGACGAGCGCGACCGTCGGGTTCACCATTGCGACCGACCCAACGAAGATGGTGGGAACTGTCTCGTTTCCGTCGGCGACCGAACGAACGAGCGCCGCGTCGTCGGCATTGTCGTGAATGTTGTGTCGGGTCATGGGGATGCCGGTTCGCTTCAGACTCGGACCGAGCCTTTGACAGAACATTCAACCGGGTCGCCAGTAGAAGTCGATCGCCGTGATGTCACCGGCTTTGGGCCGAGACGATTCGACGATCTTCCCGCGGTTCAGCTTCACCGCAAAGAAAATGGCGGTGAGTGCTACGTAAAGCACGGCGAACAGTACCCAAGTCATGGATTGATTTTACGCCAAGAGTTCACCTGAGAGACGGTGGACCGGCTACAACAAAGGTTGGTCCCGCGGGACCAACCTTCTTTCCGTGCCGATCTGGGTATCGATGGCGAACGACGACTAGCTGATCCCGAGGATGTGCTCCATGATCTCGCGGGCGTCTTCGATTCGTTCTGACTCGTCGGAGTTGTCATCGAGTGTGTCGATGTTGACCGACACGTTTACCCCATCGATATTGACATCGAACTCGGGACCGAGCGTCGGCGAGAGGAAAAGGTACGACTCGTCGCCGTAGTTCTCCTCGATCACTTCTCGTGTGTTGCCGGTGATCGGGTCGCCCGCGGTGTGGTAGGCCGCGTTAAACCCTGCGTCGAAGAATGAGGCCCGCTGGAGGGGAGCAATGGTGATGTACACGGTGTTCTCGACGTTTCCGCTCCTGAGGTACGTGCATGATCCGAAGCGGCTAAGTCCAGGAAACGCGAAGTACACGTCGTCCTCAGGATCGATGATCTCGTTGAGGCGTTCCTCCGGGACGTAGTTACAACCCTCACTCTCGAGGTCGTCGAAGATCACCGGCGCTGTGCCTAAGCGAGTCGGTACATCCTCCGACTCCTCGACAGCAGCTTGCACCGGAACAGCAGTGGACGTAGTTGCAGCGGGGACCTCAGTGGACTGCGGGCCGAAGACCGAAGGGTCGCTGGTGTCAACGATGTTTCCGTTGAAGTCTCGAATTTCTACGGCGAGTGTTTCTGCTTCCTCGGTTCCGCACGATGCGGTGAGCAAGGCCATTGCGCACGCCACGGCTGCCAGCTTCTTTCGTTGCATACCCGGTGATCGGCATTGGAACTCGTCGACTTTAGTTGGCGATGAGCGGGTGAGGTTCCCTCGCTATCCGAAGCCGTCGAGCACTTTGGTGAGCGAGTCGACCGTTCGGTCGATGTTGGCGAGTTTGTCGAGGCCGAACAAGCCCAGCCTGAAGCTGGCGAAGTCTTCGCGTTCGTCGACCATCAGTGGGACACCGCCGGCGATCTGCATACCCGCTTCGGCAAAGCGCTTACCGGACTTGATCTCGACCGAGTCGGCGAACGACACCACCACGCCGGGGGCTTGGAAACCGTCGGCTGCCACGCTGGCGTAACCCCGCTCAACGAGTGCAGCGCGCACCCGATCGCCCAACTCTTGTTGAGCCGTTTTGGCCTCGGAGAATCCGAACGCTTCGGTTTCCTTCATCACATCTCGGAACACGCGCAGCGAATCGGTGGGCATGGTGGCGTGGTAGGCGTGGCCGCCACCCTCGTAGCTCGCCATGACGTCGTGCCACTTGCGGAGGTCGCACGAGAAGCTCGAACTGGTCGTCTCGCCAAGTCGTTCCAACGCAAGCTCGGAGAGCATGACCAACCCGGCAGAGGGTGGTCCGCTCCAGCCCTTCTGAGGGGCCGAGCACACAACATCGATGCCGAGTGCAGCCATATCAACCCAGATGGTTCCTGACGCGATGCAATCGAGCACGAACAAGCCCCCGACAGCGTGGACGGCGTCGGCGACAGCTTTGATGTAGTCGTCGGGCAGAATCATGCCGGCCGACGTCTCGACGTGAGGAGCGAACACGACGGCCGGCTTCTCGGCCTCGATGGCCGCCACGACCTCGTCGATCGGAGTGGGGGCAAACGGTGCCTGAGTCTCGTCGGCGGCCTGACGGGCCTTGAGCACGGTATGAGACTTGGGTATCGAACCCATCTCAAAGATTTGGGTCCATCGGTAGCTGAAGTACCCGTTGCGGATCACCATCACGTGCTGATCGGAGGCGAATTGGCGAGCAACAGCCTCCATTCCATAGGTGCCGCTGCCAGGGACCACCACGACTCCAGCGGCGCCATACACCTGCTTCAGCGTGCTTGAAATGTCGTTCATGACCCCTTGAAACGAAGCGGACATGTGGTTGACCGCCCGATCGGTATAGACCACCGAGTATTCGAGCAATCCGTCGGGGTCAACGTTGGGCAAAAGTCCGGGCATGGTGGCTCCTCTAGAGGCTGATTCGCACGATAGCGGACGGCTATTCGGTGCGTCGACGTGATGTATGCAGGTGAGCCTTCGCCGCGCCCCAGGTGATGCCCGCCGATTGCACCTCTTCACTCAGGTCCATAAAGGAGATCGGCCCGAGTGCGTGCACGTCGTCTGGTCGCATCTGTTGGTCGTAGGGATCGCGTGCAGGCCGCGCAAAGCCGTGCTTGTCGAGCACCGGTCCGAGGGTTGAGACCGCTCGCCGGATCTGCTCGAGCGGCCCGCTGAGGGGTTGGTCGACATCGGCTTCGATCAATTCGGTCAGGTTAGAAAGCGCGTCTTGGGCAGCCGAAGTAATCGCTTCGACGACCGCGGCGGGAAGCTCTGCTCCGTGCCGAGACTCGAGCGTGGACGTCAGCCACGGAACGATTGCTCTCTCCACAGCAGCGTGGAGCGAGCGGCCGTATCCGACGTATTTCTCTTCGTCGGAAGGTTGACCTTGCGCTTCACTATCGAGATTGGTCACGAAACAATCCGTCCTTTGCCGTCATAGGGGTTCAAGCTATCGTCATGCGTCCAGAGCGAATTGAACCAGGTCCCGGGCAGGAATCGGTGTGGGACTACCCCCGCCCGCCACGACTGGAACGAACGAGCGCCCACATCACCGTTGAGGCCGGCAGCCAGATGATCGCTGATACGACCAACGCTCTCCGGATCCTCGAAACCAGCCAGCCTCCGGCCTATTACCTCCCAGTCGCCGATGCCGATATGGATTTGCTCACGCCATCGATGGGCCGCAGCTTCTGTGAATGGAAGGGCGAAGCAAGCTACTTCGATCTCGCCACCGAGACCGCTTCAATCGATCAAGTTGCCTGGTTCTACGAAACCCCGAGTGAGCAGTTCGCCGACATTGAAGGTCATGTTGCCTTTTATGCCCAAAAGCTCACATGCACCATCGACGGAGAGCAGGTCATCGCCAACGAGGGCAGCTTCTACGGAGGCTGGATAACATCGAAAGTGGTCGGTCCATTCAAGGGTGGCGTGGGTAGTCAGTTCTGGTAAGCCGATCTCGATCCAACAGGTCGCAATACCTTCGGCTTAACTAGTCGTTGTGAAGCTGCAACGCGAAGATCTCTTCTTCAATACCAAACTCTCGGGTGGAGCGTTTACGGCGGCGTACTCGGACGTCGTCGATGAGTGGATCTTGTCGATCGTCGACGAAATCGCAATTCCACCGGGAGCAGCACTCGTAGCCATGGGCGGGTACGGCCGGCGGGAACTCTCCCCGCAAAGCGACCTCGATATTGCGTTGGTACATACCGTCGATGCCGACATTGCAAGCTTCGCTGATCAGATCTGGTATCCGATTTGGAATGAGGGCATCAAGCTCGGACACCGAGTCGACACGATCGATGGACTCCTGAAGATCGCGCGAACCGACCTCGAGACAGCGACCGCCCTACTTTCAGCGCGACACCTCGCGGGTGACGAATTACTCTCCTTGGACCTCGCGGCAGCGGCGAAGGATCAGTGGCGTAGCGAACCGGTCGAGAATGTGGCTCTCTTGAGCGCTCGGGTTCGACAGATGCATCGTGAACACGGCGAGGTGGCCTTTGGCCTCGGCCCTGATCTCAAGAGCGGTCGTGGCGGTATGCGCGATGTGCATGCACTCGAATGGGTTCGAGCGAGTGGGGCACTCGTCGACGAGTCGTTGCTCGACTCCCTCGAAGAAGCCTATGAAACGTTGCTCGCCGCCCGCGTTGCCTTGCATCTCCTCGCTGGTCGGGCGGGAGACCGACTCGTGCTCGAGATCCAAGACGATGTAGCCCGAGCTCTCGGATATCCCGATTCCGATCCAATGATGGCCGACATCGCCAGCGCGGCGCGCACAATTGCGTGGGTTAGCGACGCGGTCTGGTTTCGGTTGGATCGCCCTGCCAATCCGCACAGCCGCTCATCGGACAAACAACGGTTGGACAACGGCATCGTGATCGAGTCTGGCCTTCTCTCGCTCGCCGACGACGCAGACCTCGACGATCCGATGCTCATCCTCGAGGTGGCTCACGCTGCCGCGACCAGGGATTGCTTCATCGATCACGGATCGCTCGAACGATTGGCAGCTGGATCAGCCCGCTTTCCCGATCCGTGGACCGAGCAGATGCGGCGATCATTCACCAACGTGCTCCAATTTGGACGAAGCGCAATCCCAGCCTTTGAGGCACTCGATCAGGTCGGACTGATGTCTCGCATCATTCCCGAGTGGGAACCCAATCGAAGTCGCCCACAGCGCAACATCTACCACCGCTTTACCGTCGACCGTCACCTCCTCGAGGCTGCCGCCGAAGCTTCGGCGTTGACCGACCGAGTGCCCCGCAACGATCTCTTGGTTCTCGGTGCGCTGCTGCACGACATTGGCAAGGGCTATCCAGGAGATCACACCGAAGTCGGGGTGGAGTTGGTCGAGACGATCGCCGGTCGAATGGGGTACTCCGAACGGGATCAATGGCTGCTCGTCAATATGTGTCGCCACCACCTCCTCCTTCCCGATATTGCGACGCGGCGCGACCTCGACGACGACGGCACGATTTCCTTGGTGGCTGAGACAGTTGGTGACCTTGAGCTTCTCCTCCTCCTCGGTGCGCTCACCGAGGCGGACTCGATCGCCACGGGACCATCGGCGTGGAATGGTTCTAAATCGAAGCTCGTCACCAGACTCGTCGACCGGGTGCACTACGTGATCCGGGGAGCAACTCCTGAAGACGTCGTCGGTGAAGGCTTTCCCGGCGAACAAGAAAGGGCGCTCATACGTCAGGCCGTCGAGGAACAGAACGGCTTTCTCATCGACATGACCGGCACGATGGTCACCATCGTGCAAAAGAATCGGCCCGGAGCCTTCAGCCGCATCGCTGGCGTGCTGACCCTCAACGGGCTCGACATCATCACCGCCCAAGCCCACACCGAAGGCGACGTTGCGCTCAGCCAGTTCATTGTCCACCACGACCAATACGACTCAGCTCGGCTCGAGAACCAACTCCTGATTGGCACATCTGGCCGCCTCGCGCTCGAAGCGCGTGTCCACGAGCGGCGCACTACCTATGCCCGTTCGAAAAAGCGGACGTCGGCGAAGGCGCTGCCACCATCGGTGACCTTCGACAATCGGTCCTCGCAGCTCGCCACGGTCATCGAAGTGAACTGTAGAGATCAGGTTGGCTTGCTGTATCGAATCTCCGAAGCCATGTCGGAGATGGGGATCGAGATCTCGACCGCCCGCATTCAGACCATCGGCGATGCAATCATCGATGCGTTCTACGTGACGTACGAGGACGAGAAGATTCTGGACTCCAGCTTCCTCGTCGAGATCGAGCGTGCGCTCTTGTACGCCATTCAGAAGAAGTAGGGTCAGCTCAATGTCTCTCTCCGAATCGATCACTGAGAAGGAAATACTGCGTTGGTCCGAGATGCTGTCGGCTCTGGCCCGCACGGGCCTCGCCTTCACCGAGTCGTTGTACGAGCGGGAGCGTTTCGAGGAGATTCTCCACGTTGCAGCCGAGATTCAGGCTTCGGCCTCGCTGCCGATCGATATCGATACGTTGGTCGAAGAGTGGACCAAGACCATTGGCCACGGAGTGCCTGGCTACGTGACGCCGAAGAACACCGTTGCCGCCATCGTCGGAAACGACGATGGCGAATTGCTGCTCGTCCAGCGAGCCGACTCCGGCTTCTGGCTCTACCCGACGGGTTGGGCCGACGTGGGATACTCACCCGCCGAGGTTGCGGTCAAAGAGGTGTGGGAAGAAACCGGTATCAAGACCGAAGTCGTTCGCTTGCTCGGCGTCTACGACGGGATGCGCCTCGGATTCACCCGCATACCGATGTACAGCACGGTGTTTCACCTTCGGATGATCGGTGGTGAACTCAACGCCCACCCGCTCGAGTGCAGCGACATTGGTTTCTTCGCCGAAGATGCATTGCCCGAGCCGCTGATCGGAGTCGAACGATGGGTGCCCCGTGCCTTTGCGGCGATTCGAGGAGAAGCCCTAGAGGTCGAGTTCGACGATGTCCGCAACCCACCTTGGGAGAACGAGTAGTGACGAGTACGCCATCCACCGATCCGTGCAGCCCGTACGCAGGTGCCTCCGAAGTCCGTCAGGTCATCAAACGCGATGGCACCGAACAACTGCGCCGCGCTTGGGACATTGCGAACCCAAAGGCACGAGTGCTCCTCTTGCACGGCATTGCCGAACACAGCGGCCGCTACGAGCACGTTGGCGTCGCCCTAAACAAGGCCGGGTTCTCGGTTCTCTCTTTCGACCATCACGGGCACGGTCGCAGTGGGGGAGTGCGAGGTCATGTTCCGTCGTTCCAGACGTTTCTCGACGACGTTGAGGATCACCTTGGCGAACTTCGCGACACGGGTGACCCCGTCGTGCTCATGGCCCACTCGATGGGAGGCCTGATCGCCACGGCCTACAGCGTCAGTGGTAGGCCGTTGCCTGACGTTTTGTTGTTGTCTGGTCCGGCCCTCGGCGCCGACGTTCCCCGGTGGCAAGAGGTCGGTGCCCCGGTCATTGGGAAGGTCGCTCCCAAACTGTTCATCAAGAACGAGTTCGATGGGTCTCTGCTGTCGCACAATCCCGCAGTGGGAGCGATGTATGAGCATGATTCGCTTCGAATCAAGGGCGCCACCGCCGGCCTAGGCCTCGAGTTGTTTGCGGCAATGGATGAGACCAACGCCCGCCTGTCGCGGTTGTCGATTCCGACTCTCGTCATTCACGGCGGGGCCGACCGGATTGTGCCTGCGCATTATTCCGAGCCGCTCGGAGACCTCCCGGGAGTCACGCGCATCGTGCTCCCCGGACTCGAACATGAGATCCTCAACGAAGACTCGTGGGAGAGCACGCTGGCACAATACGTTGCGTTCACGAACGACACACTCAGTTCGCTTGCTTAGCCTGCGATCTCGCCAGAGTTAGTCGGGCAGGTCTCGAAGGAACTGCTCGACCTCTTCCATCAGGTCATCTCCACCGTCGCGAAGCTTGGCTTCTTCGTCGTAGCGAGCCTCGAGGTCGACGACGAACTCCGCTGTCTCTGAGTCTTCGCTAACCAGTTCTGTGATCTGGCGTTCATAGGCGACCGTCGCGATCTCGAGATCGGTTGTGTACACCGAAATATCGAGCATCTGTGTGAGTCGTTCGACGAGCGCCAGCGAAGCTTTCGGCGATGTTGCCCCAGGTACGTATGCCGGGACTGCGGCCCACAGCGAAGCAGCGGTGAAGCCCACGTCTCGGGCGGCGGCGTGAAGCACGCCAACAATGCCCGTTGGGCCTTCGTAGTTCGACGGTTCGAGACCGAGCTTGAGGGCGGTTGCTTCGTCGTATGCGGTGCCTAAAACTTGAACGGGTCGAGTGTGTGGCACGTCGGCGAGCAGGGCTCCGAGGGTGACGATCATCTCGGCGCCGAGCGCCCGAGCGGTCAACAAGATTTGTTCGCTGAACGTTCGCCATTTCATCTGCGGTTCGACACCTAACATGATGATGATGTCGAACGGCGCGTCGGCGAGTCGGCATGCATAGAAGCTGGTCTCGGGCCAGTGAAGCTCTCGTTCATCTCCATCGACGATTTCGACGGTGGGGCGAAGAGCGGTGAAGTCGAAGAACTCTTCGGGGTCAACGTCAGCAAAGAGCTCGCCGTTCAGGCGGTCGATCAGGTGGTGCGCAGTGGTGGACGATGCATCTCCCGCGTCGTTCCATCCCTCGAACGCAACGATGAGCACTGGGGAACGAAGTTCCGGCATACTCGAAACCCGCACGTACTCGGCACCATGGATTGGTTCAACCACCTGTAAAACGGTATCGGTGTGTGCCGATGAAGCCACGCGGACACGCCTACGATTGGTCATCTTCGCCTCAGATACGTGATTAGAGAGCGTTGGTGGATAGAGCCCCAGGAGGCCTAGTGATATCGATTTCCGAAGTAACGACCGTCGACGACGAACTGGTTTCTGCCTTCGTTGGGTTGATCCCGCAGCTGTCTCGTTCGAATCCGCCTCCGACCGCAGACGAACTCCGTGCCATTGCGGAAAGTGAAGCATCGACGCTGCTCATTGCTCGCGACGACGAACTCGACGGGGCGATTGTTGGTTCGATGACGCTTGCGATGTTTCTCATCCCGACCGGTCGCCGAGCATGGATCGAAGATGTTGTGGTGGATGAGAATGCTCGGGGCAAAGGCGTTGGTCAGCTACTCAACGAACGAGCGTTGGAAATCGCAAAGGCAGCGGGTGCACGAACCGTCGACCTCACGAGCCGCCCGAGCCGCGAGGCAGCGAATCGTCTCTATCAGCGTCTCGGTTTCGTCGAGCGCGAAACCAACGTCTATCGATACGAGACGTACTAGCGGAGTACCGATAGCGAGAGTGCGTAGTCGCCGTTGGAATCGGTCCACCATTCGGTGAGTTCGAGCCCCATCTCGGCAACCTCGGCTGCCACCTTCTCCCTTTTGAACTTGGCGGAGATCTCGGTGTGGAGGAATTCGCCCGCGTCGAAATGCACATCGAGGTCGAGCGCTTCGATGCGGATGTCCTGGTCGACCAGCGACTTCAAACGGATATCGATCCATTCGTTTTCGGTATCGAACTTTGCGTAGTGCTCGAAGTTGTCGACATTGAAGTCGGCCTGCAGCCGCGCGTTCAAGACGTGGAGCACGTTCATGTTGAACTCCGCAGTGATCCCTTGAGGGTCGTCGTAGGCAAGTTCGAGGCGTGCGATGTCCTTGACCAGGTCGGTGCCGAGAAGGAATGAGTCACCGGGCTTCATACCCGCCACGATGTTCTCTAAGAAGGTGCGCCGCATCGCCGGATCAAAGTTGCCGACGGTTCCACCGAGGAGGGCAATGAGTTGCCTTCCCTCGCGAGGGATGTTGCCAAGGTGGTTCTCGAAGTCTCCGACCACGCCGCTGATGGCCAGGTCGGGATACTCCTTCAGAAGGTCGGCTGAGCTGCTACGAAGGATGCCTTCACTGACATCGAACGGAACAAATCGTTGTAGCTGCCCCGTGGCCGACAAGCCATCGAGCAGGACTCGGGTCTTGTCCGCTGCTCCAGAACCAAGTTCCACGAGGGTATCTGCGCCTGAGGCCCGGGCGATCTCGCCGGCCTGTGTGCTCAAGATCGAACGTTCCGCTTCGGTGGGGTAGTACTCCTCGAGCCGCGTTATCTGCTCGAAGAGTTCGCTGCCCCTATCGTCATAGAACCACTTCGGCGGAAGTTGCTTCGGCGTTCGTTGCATGCCCTCAAGTACGTCAGCACGAAGTGCACGTTCGAAGTAGCCCTCGTCGAGGTAGTTCTCGACGCGAAGGCGTTGGTCGGTCTGAGTCATGTGGTCGTTGCTCCGTAGGTGCAGAAAAGATTGGTTGAGGCGCTACGCGTCGTTCGCGAGGCGTAGGCCCGAGAACATCCATCGACAGTGGGTCGGGAAGAAGTTCCGATATGTGGCTCGGGTATGGCCTTGCGGTGTTGCGCAACAGCCGCCGCGCAAAACATATTGGTTCACCATGAATTTGCCGTTGTATTCACCGACCGCGCCCGCTGCGGGGCGGAAGCCGGGGTAGGCGTCGTACGACGAAGAGGTCCACTCCCAGACATCGCCGAACATTTGCGAGAGTCCCGAATCTGGACCGTTTGCAGCGGCGCTGGTCGGGCCAGGGTGAAAGCGTCCGCTGTCGGCGAAGTTCCCGGCGACGTCTTGTCCGGCGGCGTGTTCCCATTCGGCCTCGGTCGGCAGGCGCGCTCCAGCCCAGCGGGCGTAGGCGTCGGCTTCGTAGTAGCTGATGTGGCACACGGGTTCGTCGTGGACGACCGGCACAAAACCGTGCAAGGTGTGCATGAACCAACCGTTCTCGGTCGGCTCCCAGTAGAGGGGTGCTTCCCAACCTTGCGCGGTCACCTCGGCCCAGCCGGCGGACAACCAGTGAAGCGCCTCGTGGTAACCGTCGTCGGCCATGAACGCGAGCCAATCACCGTTTGTCACCGGTCGGTCTGCGAGACGGAAGGGTTGGAGGTAACGCGTGTGTCGCGGTTCTTCATTGTCGAAATGGAAGCCCTCGCCGTCGTGGCCAATCTCGACTAAGCCTCCGTCGAAATTCCTCCATTCGATCTCTCGGGTTTCGCCTTCGGTCGATGCGGGGAGTTGGTGGTAGGCGGGTCGGATTGGGTTGACCGACAGCACATGCTTGATGTCCATCAACAACAGCTCCTGGTGCTGCTGCTCATGGTGCAGACCCAAGATGATGAGATCGTGCACCTCTTGGTTCGCCGGCGCAACCTCGCTAATCAGCCGGTTCATTGCCTCGTCGACGTGCTGGCGATATGCCGTGACCTCGTCGTTGCTCGGTCGCGAGATCAGACCTCGCTTGTCGCGTGCATGGCGATCACCCGCCGACACGTAGTACGAGTTGTAGAGGAACTGAAACATCTCGTCGTACGGCGAGTACTCAGGGAGATGTGGCAAGAGAAGGAAGGTTTCGAAGAACCAGGTGATGTGGGCGCGATGCCATTTGGTTGGGCTGACATCGGCCATCGACTGGATCTGCTGATCCTCGGGCGAAAGAGGTGCCGCTAGGGCCTCTGTCTCATCACGAATTGCCTGGTATTCGGTGATCGTCACGCCCGCACGTAGTGAATTTTGAGCCATGTCCGCTCCTCATTTTCCGCGCCTACTGCACTGTCCGCGCCTACGGGTGCCCTCCCTAACTAACACCTTTCAGGGTAGACCAGCTTTTTTGCAAACCGACAGAAACAGAAAACGCGAAACCGCTGATCGGAGAGCGCTTGGCTGTTCGGCTAGCTCGAAGGGAAGCCGAGAGCGTCGAGTTGAGCGTTGAGCGTGGCCGAGTTGAACGGGGTCAGCGCTGTTTGGACGAGGTTCCCGCTCGCGTCGTAGAACGCAGTGATTGGCATACCGCCCGTTCCACCGAGGTCTCGATAGAGCCCGTTGCGAGAGATGCCTTGAATATCTTGAGCGAGTGGGAACCCGAAGATCTCGTTCCGTGAAGCCATTGGCTCCCAGTCGCCGGTCTCGTTCGAGTTGACGAAGATGAAGTCGACCTCACCTTCGAGCGCTAGTGCGGTCTCACGGAAGTCGGGAAGTTCTTCATCACATGCAGTGCACCAAGAGGCAAAGAAGTTGACGACTGTCGGGGTTCCCTCGAAGTCGGCGAGTCGAACTCTGTCGTCGGGGTTGTCTTGATCTTCGAGGTTTGGAAGGTCGAAGGCTTCGGCGGCAACCACGCCAGGGCCGCCATCGTCGGCTGCATCACGCACGCCGTTGAAGACGATCGCTCCAACGATGAGCACACCAATGGCGGCGATGATCCCCCACTGAGCCGTTGCAGACATTCCCTTCTTTGCGGGAGCCGCATTGCGCTGTGGGCGAGCCGCCCGAGCGGCGTTTGCGTTGCCCGAGGACTTCTTCTTCTTGTTCGCCATGTTCAGAAATTCCTTTTCATCGCTGGGTTACAGCTAGTACAAGTATGAACTGATTTGAGGTTGATGGGGCATCATCCCAGAAGGACAATCCACTCGAGGCCGACCGCTCGCAGAACATCCTGCAATTCGGTCGTGATTCGAATCAATTGGTTGGTCATTAAGAGGATGCCGAAGCCAATGAGCGACAGCGCAGAGGCGATGACGATTCCCTGCAGGTGACTCTTGAACCAGTCGAAAGCACCCGTGAGTTGACCAAAGAGCAGACCGGTCAAGAGGAAGGGGACGCCGAGGCCGAGCGAGTAAGCAGCGAGCAGCGAGCCGCCAGCGAAGGTGCCTCCCGCTCCGGCTGCGATGGTGAGGATCGAACCGAGAACCGGGCCGATGCAGGGAGTCCAGCCGAAACCAAATGCCACACCAGCAACACCAGGAGCGGCCTTGCCGAACCTGCCCAATTCAGGGTGGAAACGAGCCTCGGAGAAGAACAGTGGGTTTTTGGTAATGAGCGAGCCCAAGAGGAACATGCCCATAGCAAAGACCAAGAAGCCCGAGAGTTGGCTCAAGAGTTGCTGATTGTCGAAAAGCAGTTGGCCGAGAGCGCTGGCCGATACGCCAAGTCCAATGAACACGAACGAGAAGCCGAGGATGAAAAGCGCTGTGCTGGTGAAGATCGGCTTGAACCGTTCCCACTTGCTGCCCTGTTGGTCGCTCACCGCGGTGATATCGACTCCGGTGATGACCGAGAGGTACCCGGGCACGACAGGGAGCACGCAGGGCGACAGGAACGAGATCAGCCCGCCGCCGAAGGCGAGCAGGTATGCCCCAATGCTCACTGAATCAATCACGAGTCCATTAACACCTGCGTACACCAACTTATTCACCTGATTTCAGTAAGAATTTCCACGGAATCTGAAGATGGACCGTCCCTTTGTGGTTTTGGGGCCGGTTGCACGCCCCAGATTTGGGTATCCCCGATCCGAAGAAGTAGCCCGAGTAATTTGGAGGATTGGGTCTTGTGGTCGGAGACTTACTTCTCCGTAGGCATAGGCGGACTGGAACCTCACCGATAGTTATGCGAAGACTCGCACCCCTCATAGCTCTCTTTATTGCGTTGTCCGTGGTTGGATCACTGGGGTTTTTGCGTGCCCAAACTGAGGGCGATCACCCCTTCGCAACCACATGGTGTGACGCTCCGGTCGTCATTGATCTCGTTGGAGTGAACTCCGACGATGTACCCATTCCTGGTCCGGGTGTTTCCTTCTCTCAGGGAGCCGAGGCCACGATTGGGCCCCGAGGGCCAGCGTTGCGGCTCGACAGTCCCGGAAGTCGAGTTCAGGTCGTTCTGGATCAGCCGCTCTTTCACACCCAATGGCTCGTCGCCAGCGTGTCCCCCGGCGATGCGCTCCGTACCGACGTCATCGTTGGAAATCTCTTTCAACCCGTCCCTGCATCATCGGTGCGTGGAGCGCTCGCACCAGCCGAGGAGCAGTCCCGCCTCGGACTTCGCGCTGAAGCGGTCGAACGGCCTGTAGGCACCGGCGAAATCGACATCTTTTCGGGGGTCTCACAGATTCTCTTTACCAATGAGGGCGGCACACCGATCGAAGTTCTCGCCGCGATCGGCTGTCCTGCGCTGCACCTCGATAGCGAGCAAATCTCGGCGCCGGCTTGGGACGAGGAGCGTCAACGCTTCGTTGCCCAACACCGCATCGTTCTCAACAATGCGCTCACCAACAACCGAGTTCGTGCTCTGCGGGTGACTGACCCTCGCGTTGCGAGCCCCATCGTTGGTGGGATCTCCCTCGACCTCGAACTTGGCGCTGGCGGCTTCTCCTCGGCTGAACTTCTCGATGTCGAAGGCAGCGAGCTCTTCGGTTCCCGCATCAACGAAAACTTCGACGGACGATCCGACACCAACCTCCTCGCAGAGCCGGTGCGGCTGGTCGATGCTGATCCGGAATCGTTCACGATCGTGGTCGCGTACGAGCCGGACTTCAATGACCCTGTATGGTCCGAGGGCGCCAGTATCCCTGCACCACAACTCACGGTTTCGGGCAGCGTTGACGACGTCGAGGTCGGCCAGACAACCTTCTTAGAGGAGTCAGGGCCATCGGTTTCCCGGTCAACTTCACCCGAACAGCTCGATACCCCAACACCGAGCATTACCCAGGCGGTTGAAGAGCTGGTCCCGCCGAGCCTCGGTTCCGACGGGCGCGTGACGATGGCTCAAGAACTCACCATCACTAACGATGGCGAAGTACAACTCGAGCAGTTGGCGGTAGATGTTCCATTCGTCGACATGTTCGGGCCTGGCACGTTCGTCGAGACGCTCGATGCGAAGACACGAGGCGGATGCGTCGACCCTGCCACGGTCACCTTCGACGGCGGACCAGCCTCGGTGCTGCTCTTCGATGAAGTGGGACTCGCTGTTGGAGAATCGTGCACGCTGAGCCTGCAGGCCAAGATCATCCCGGGTACCCAACCAGACTTCAACGGCTCGGTGTACAACACGACGGTCACGACTTCAGCTCGCTCAGGTACCCGGACTGTCAGCGACAGCTCGCGTCTGTGGGCAACGCTGATTCAAGATGTCAGCCTCGATATCGACATCGTCGATGTTGCGGTCATCAACGACGAGAATGGCCGTCACCAGGTCCGTGGCACAATTTCGGTGCTCAACGACGGTGCGCTCGAGTTGTCGGACGCAATCGTCTCACTCAGCGCACAACGACCTCTGACCCCCGATGAGGCTGCAGCGCAGTCGGCGGTTGCAGCTGGAAATCAGGCCGAACCGGTCAGGCTCACACCCGTACCGGTGTTCTTCAACGCTCCCGTGGGTGATGAGCGCTGTGTCGGAGCAATCCCGCCCAGCGTGGCGGCCACTACCGCTGCGATGAGTAATGGCGTTTCACTCGCCCCGACCAACGCGTGCGAGATCGAGTTCTCCTTTGTTGCTGTCCCTGGTCAATCACTAAACGACTGGCAGATCACCGCAAGCGCCGAAACATTCCTCACCGCCGTACAACCAGCCATGTCGGCCTCGTCGGACTTGCTCGTCAGCTTCTCCGAAGCTCCAGAGATCACGAGCACTCAAGCGGTCGAGTCGGTAGAGAACAATGGCGACGGAACCTACACCGTCCGCTCGTCGGCCACGATCAGCAATATCGGCGACGCACCGATCATCTCGCTCTCTGTCACAAACGATGTCGTCGAGGCTTTCGATGGCCAGTTGCGCTTCTACGAACGCATCGTCGACTCTTGCGCTTTGGTGTCGGCACAACGCCCGTTGCACAACGCAAACATCGCTCCCGGTGCAGAGACTTGCACGGTTACGGACCTGTTCGTCATCGAGCCCGGTGCCGACCTCGACGGCGACACTATTGATTGGGAAGCAGTAGGTATCTCAACGGCAGCTGCGGTGGTCGAGACCGAAATCCAGAGCGACACCATCTCCTTTTCCGAAGACGCTCGGATTGCTACCTCGATCAACATCGAATCTGTTGAACGTGTGAGTGACACCATGATCGCCTTCGTTCTCGATGGTTCGCTCCAAAACACCGGCGACATCGAGGCCCGCAACGTGCAGGCGCAACTCGACCTCGCAGAAGCATTCGATGTGGGTAGTGACGACATCGCGTTCGACATCATCTCCCTCAGCGTCGATGGCCTCGCTGAAGCAGCAGAATTCGAGAGCGGGTCGACCACCGATCTCTTCACCGGCGACGGAACGATTGCTCGCGATGATCGAGTCGACTTCCGAGTGCTCGTTCACGCAACGCCAGGAGCCCAGCCCGGCCCGTTTACCTTCACGGTCGATCCGGAGGCGACCTCGCCCGCCGAAGATGAGGTCCTCACCCGTCACGTGAGTAGAGAAACCACGATCCCGATCATCACCATCACCGCTGGTTCACTCACCGCCGAGAACAACAACGACGGCACCTACTCGGTAACCCACTCGCTCGCCGCCCAGAACGGAAGTAATGAACCCCTCTCCTCCATCGAGGTCTTCACCGGCTTTCAAGAGGTCTTCGGAGAGTTCGTCGTTGGCGAAGTTGACAGTGCCACAACCTGTACTTCGGAGGTCGCCTCGGGCTCGGTTTGCGAGATCGTCGAGACCGCGACCATTCGACCCGGTTCCAACGTGGGCCCTCACGTAGTGCCGGTCGCAATCGCAGCGACAGATAGCGCCGGCGTTGACGCCCTCGTCATTCCACAAGACCAAGACCTCGCCGAGGGAGCGTCGTCACTTGCGCCACTCCGCTTCCTCGAAGAACCAGCGATCGAGATCGATACCAACGTCGGTGATGCCACGAACAATTCTGATGGCACCTACACCGTTACCTTCGACGCCTCGATCACGAACTCGGGTGATGTTCCCCTCTACCTCGTCAACGCATTCGACGCCGTCTCTCCAGCGTTTGGCAGCAACGTCGTCGGAGCGCAGATCGATATCGACACCTGCGGTCAGGTCAGTTTCGGAGAACCGCTAGCCCCCGGTGCAGTGTGTGAGACCGTCCAGAGCGTCACCGTCCGCCCGCTCACAAATCTCGGACCATGGGACGCCACCCTTCGCGTAAGCGCACAGTCTCCAGCGCTGGCCATCATCGAGAGTGCCGAGCCCTTCGAGCCGGTCAGCTTCACCGAGGATGTGTCCCTCGATATCACGCCGAGCCTCGCTCCCGGCGTCAACAACGGGGACGGAACCTATACCCCAGAATTACGCGTCACCGTCCTCAACACCGGCGATGTTCCCATGGTTGCAGTCGCCGCTCCAGATGCGGGTGCTGGGTACGGCGATGCCCTGCTCGAAAGCAACGCAGGTTTCGACTCGTGCTCCACCGTCTCGTCCCGCCAACCGCTCCTCCCCGGCGCCGAATGCACGATCGACCGAACACATCTGATCCTTCCCGGTTCGGCACTCGGACCCCTCGACCTCGACACCGAGGTGTCTGGAACGTCACCATCGGGAGCGATCGTCGTCGCAGAGGCCACCACCAACGCCATCACCCTGACCGAGGATCCGGGGATCGAACTGCAGAGCGAGGTGATCTCGGTAGAGACCCTCGAGGACGGAACGTTTCGCGTTCTCAAGAACCTGACGATCACGAACAGCGGCGACGTTCGCCTCGACGGCATTAACGCACAACTCGACCTCGACGACGTGTTCCCCGATATCCCATATCGCATCGATGGCGTTATCAGCAACGACCTCGTCGTCGAAGAAGCATTCACCGCAGGTGAAACGACCGAACTCCTCGCGCTCGGACAATCGATGTTCGTCGGGTCCGAAGCGGTGATCACTCTCGTTGTGTCGGTGGAACCAGGCAACGACGTTGGCCCCTTCGCCGGCGAACTCCGTTCCGAAGCCACATCGCCCGCCGGCCAGACCACATCATCTGTTGTCACGTCACAGATCGACCTTCCATCGGTAGCAGTGGCCGTGCTAACCCAGTCGGTAGTCAACAACCGCGATGGTTCGTACACCGTCACCTCGAGCTACGAGATTGTCAATGACGGAACCACGACCCTCGACTTCGTCCGGCTCAACGAAGACCTCAACAGTGTGTACGAGGGAACCCGAACCGAACTCGTGTCCATCGATGGCGATGGGCTACCGGTCGCCGATGTGGGCGACCTCCAACGAAATAGCAACCTTATCGAGTGGGCTGCGAGCCTCGATGCTGGTGCGAGCGCCGTCATGACAAGCACGGTCGTCGTAGAACCAGGCAATGTCCTCGGGCCGTTCATTCCAACCATCGCCGCGATCGGGGTATCGCCCACCGGCACCGTCGTAGGAGCCGAGGCAGTAGGGACGAACAACATCGAGTTCGTGGAACAGCCAGCGCTGAGGGTTGATCAAACGTTGGGGGCGCGTCCTGAGTGGACGGGCAATCGATTTGAGGTGACCTTCACTATCGACGTCGTGAACGATGGCGACGTCGAACTTCGTGGTGTTCAGGTTCGCGAAGACCTATTGAATGCCTTGGGTGCCGATAGTCGGATCGTTGTGAGTGACATTCGCTCCGATGACTTCGTGGTCAATCGAAACTTTGACGGTCTTGGTCAGTTCCCAACAGCCGATGGGGCGCCAACCGGTCGAATCATTGGAGATACACGCCTGCTCAGCGGCGTCGACACGCTGGCTGCAGGTTCGGTAGGCACGATTGAACTCGACCTCATCATCACCCCAGAGAGGAGAGGGGTGTACAGCCCTCGCGTCGTTGTTTCGGCCAGCACTCCAAGCGGCGCCGACCTCGGTGGTGGCGACCAGCAGATCGAGGCCAACACCCTCACCCGCTTGAGCGTCCAGGGCGAACTCGGTGTGGCAAAGCAAGTACTCGATGCAGAGTTGCAAGGTGATGGCAGTATCGCCGTCACCTACGAGATCCTCGTCGAAAACGCTGGTCCCTTCCCGCTCGACAACGTTTCGGTTCACGATCAACTCAGCCAAGCCTTCGGCGTCGGCTCAGAATTTGAGACCTCGCCGGTTCGAATCGAACGAGGGTCTCCATGTGATGGGTTTGCGAGCAGCAGCTACGACGGTGGTGCTGCAGATCCCGTTCTTGCTGCCGGCTTCGACCTCAACTCGGGCGAACGGTGCCGCATCCAATACGACGCGGTCGTGGTGCCTTCGATCGCTCTTCCCGGCCCATACCGAAGCTCAGCGCTCGCTATCGCAACCGATCCGTTCTCGGGGACGGTCATCGACGACTCAACCGATGGAACCAACACCGATCCAGATGGCAATCACGAACCGGGCGACAACGACATTGCCACCTCGGTCGAGATCGATGTCCCTCTGCCCTCGCTCGACATAGAAGTAGCGGCGTTACCATCGGGTGCACTCGATGCCAACGGCCGATTCGAAACCGGATTCGAAATCAACGTGTCCAACGATGGATTGGTCGATGTCCTTGCCTCCCGGGTCGTGGTCGATCTCGATACTTCGTGGGACGTCGACTTCGACGTGCTCTCGCTCGTGAGCCAAGACGTCGACATCAACGAAGACTGGAATGGTGCGGGCGAAACAAACCTCCTCACTCGTCGAAGCACCGTCGGTGCAGGCGAAACGCTCACCTTCACGTTGCAGGTGCGAGTGGAACGACCTGTTGCGGGCGACCTCGACCTCATCGTTACCTCCCAAGGAGTGTCGGTGACCGGAGTCAGAATCAATTCTCAAAGCGGCCAACCAGTAGCCTCCAACGGCCCCGACGGCGTTAGTCAGATCACGTTGTTTGAGACCCTCAGCACCGAGGAGAAGCGCCTGCTCGGGCTCGGCAGTGCAGTCTTCTTGCTGTTCCTCGCACTCGGCATTCGTTCGATATTGGCGAGGGTCCGAGAACTCGGCGAGCAGCGCGAACGTGAAGCAGCCCGCGCTGAGGCCGAAGCCAAGGCGGCCAACGACTACCTCATTCTCGACCTACGGAATCGAGAGGTCAGCCGGCCTCGTTCGGTTGAGCCGGTCCTCGATCTCACGAACGACGCCATCGAAGTTCACGCTCGCGATCACCACCATCGTCCCCGCCGCCGTCGCGGTCGACGTCCGCAGCGGACTTAACGCTCGTCTTCGAGCGCCATGACTTGGTCGACGCGGCGCTGGTGACGCCCACCTTCAAATTCGGTAGTCAAGAAGAGATCCACAATCTCGAACGCGAGGCCCTCGCCTACAACCCGACCTCCAATCGACAACACGTTTGCATCGTTGTGTGCGCGAGCCAATCGCGCGGTGAACAAGCTATCGCACAGCGCAGCGCGCACCCCGCGGACCTTGTTTGCTGCCAGCTGCTCACCTTGCCCAGACCCTCCGAGCACGATGCCCAAATCGGCACTGCCGCTCACGACGTCGCGCCCAACAGCAGCGCAGAACGGTGGGTAGTCGACCGGCTCGGTTGAGTCGGTTCCAAAATCGGTCACCTCGTGACCCTGAGACTGCAAATACTCGATCAGCGTGGCCTTCAGTTCGAAACCGGCGTGATCACTTCCAATGGCAATGTGCATGCCGACATTCTGCAGTGTGGACGCCCCAAATACCTCAGCGAGCAAGAGTCGTTCCCTAACGAATCATGCGCCGTAGGTCCTTTGGACCGAAAATGCCCTCAGGGGGTACAGGTTTTCGACATCCTTGCCGAATCAAGCTTCATGGTGAAAAAGGGTCTTTTTCGACGGGTGCGCAGCGCTACGTCATCAACGGAGCGTCGAACGCTAAAAGAACGCGGCGCCTCAATGGTCGAGTTCGCGTTGATCGCTCCGGTGTTCTTCCTCGTAGTCTTCGGCGGAATCGAGATCGGCTTGATGTTCCGAAGCTATTTGGCCCTTGAAGACACGTCACGTACCGCAGGTCGCATCGCTTCTATCCAGAGAGATGCCGACGGGGCTGACACGGCAATTCTCGACCAACTCGCCCGAAGCGTTGGACCACTCCAAGGCGACGTTCAGTCCATCACCATCTTCAAGGCGGACAGCCTCGACGCCGAGTTCGATGCCGGTTGCCTTGAATGCAACCACTACACGGTGAATGAAGGCGACGTTGCCACCGCTGACCCCACCTATACCGGCTGGGAGAGTTCTACTCGCCGCGGTGGCGACAACATCGGCATCCATATCGAGTTCAACTACCAGTACGCCACTGGATTCCTCGACGAGCTCACACTCACGTCGACCACGATCGAAGTTATTGAACTGGAACTCAACTAATGAACGATAATCCCTCCGCCATGAACCGCTTTCGCTCCCACATCGCAGATCGTCTGGAGAACGACCGAGGCGCCGTCCTCGTCGAAGCAGCGATCTGTATCCCACTTCTCCTCCTCGTTATCCTCGGTGCGGTCGAGGCTGGCTTGGGCTGGGAAGCACGATCGAGCTCCATTAGTGGCGTTCGCACCGGTATTATTCGCGCTGCAGCAAGCGCCGATACGCCTGGTACCGACCTGCGCATCGTTCAATCGGTCATCGGTGAAGTCGGCGGGGACAACGCTGATCGCATCGAATGGGTCATGATCTTTGACGCCGACGCCGGCTCTGGCGATGCGACAACCGAATTCCAGGCATGCGCCGCAGGCGCTTCTGCGGGATGCATCATCTACGACCAGTCATTCATTAGTCAGGTCGCCTCTACAACAGATTCCAACGCGCTGCTGAACTTGTTTGATGACGGCAACGCCGTCGATGGACCTGGTGGTCCCACTGCGACTTACCAATGTGACACGGGAATTCAGCTTGATTCGGCATGGTGTGCCGGTAGCCGTATCGCCGACGGCGATACCGAGATCGGCGTAGCGATTAGGTACAACCATGAGTGGATCTCGGGAATCTTCCCCTTTGATCCACCGACCTTCGAAGAGTTCGTCGTCACCTCGACCTTCGCATCCGGTGGTACCGACGTGAACAGCGGCGCTCCACCAGCACTGCCATTCGTCGCTGTGAACGCTTTCGACTCGGTCACCGACTTGGATTCTAACGAGAACTTCTCCTTCAGCGGCCCGTTCTCTGGCGATGCTGTGCAGTCACCTCCAGGAAGTTCAGAAAGTTACCTTGGCCCAGTCGCCTCCGGCGAGATCAGTCTCGTGATTTCGAACCAGAACCCTGGCGACCGCGTATGCGTCGACTTCGATCTCTACGCTCTTGGAAGCTGGGACTTGGCAGCAGGCGACACGTTCAACGCTCGCATCGAATCCGATGGCAGCGTTGTAAATCAGACCGCAGACTCGACTGTGGACCCCTGGCGCGCCAACGATTCACTTGGCTTCCAGTACGGTATTGCGTACGGAGCTGGCATGGACTTCAAAAGCGAGTCCGAGTCTTTCAGCGGTCTGTGTGCAGAGGTCCCGGACAGCGGACGGCTCACGGTTGTCTTTGCAGGTGATCTTCGCAACAACACCGACGGCGGAGCCAACACCAACGTGGTCGACGAAGCGTTCGCTATCGACAACCTCGTCGTCTCCGCTACTCAGCCGTAAGGGTACGTCCGTAACGACGAGCCGCACGCTCGATTACTGATCGAGCGTGCGCACCCACGGATTGTCGGTGACGTAGTCGGCGGCGGGGAAGCGTTCAGGTGTGTTGAACCCAACCGGCAGCCAGAGGAGCCCCTCGACGCTGCCGACGTACACCTCCCAGTTGTAGATACCGCGAAATGCTCGCTCGTCGAGCGCCAGCATCTCGGCGTAAGCAAGTACCGCAAAGCCGTACTCCGGTGAATTGTTGTAGCCCCACAGGCCAGCGTTGATGTCGTCGAGCCCGCCTCGCTGCACGAGGTATCGGGCGGCGCCATGAATGGCGTCGTCGGGGTCGAGCACGTCGCCACCTTCACTGACCTCTGGCCAGGTGGTTGGGAGGAACTGCATTGGGCCCTGCGCGCCAGCGGTACTCACGCCATTGATTCGGCCGATGACCGTTTCGATGAGGTTGACGCCGGCGAGTACTTCCCAGTCGATGCCGGTCTGCTCGCTAGCACTCTTGTAGAACGCAACGAGATCGTCGGCAGGAGCGGGCTCGATGATCTGCCACGGCGGAACGTTCTCTCCGGGAGGAGCGTCGCCCACGTGAGCGCCAAGTTGCTGGCGGGCCTCGATGTGAAGCTCGGCAAACGGGCGCAGGTCCTCGGGTACGGCGGCGAGGAATTCGGGAATCCAGTCCTCGTTACGGATGAGCGTGCGAATGGTGAGCTGTTCGGTGTGGCCGAGGTCGGCGTATGCCTCCGGGCTCAAACCGTCGACGCGCAGCGCTCGCTCGACCTCGGTGAAGAGTTCGGCTGCGTCGAGCGCGTTATCGGCCGAAACGGGGATGACCCGCCCATTGAACGCTCGCGGTGCGTCGGGTGCGTATGCGGCGTGCATGATCTGGGGGATGCCCTCGGGAATGTCGGCGCTCACTGTCAGTGAATTTCCGTCGGCGGTTTGATCGACGTCGCCACCATCTTCGGTCGGACGTACTTCTTCGGTTTCGCCGGCGACTTCGGACTCGACGTTCGCGTCGTTATCGTCTACAGAGCCAGCGGCAGCTTCGGTTTCGGGGGCGGACGTTTCGGGGGGAGAAGCTGATTCACTCGTCGCGCTGCTAGCGCAACCAGCGGCTACGAGCGCGAGAACCAACAACACTGTGCGGATTGGCATAACTACTATTAATGACAACAGATCACGACTTTCGACAACATGGCCTAGCCTGTGGGGGATGAGTGAGCAGGGTCGCTTCGACGTCCAGAAACTGTGGACTGACTACGGAATCAAGCTTCTCCGCTATGGGGGAGTCACAATCGTAACCACCGTCGTGGGCCTAACGACGCTCTTCGTCGGGTTAGAAGTTTTCGATTGGCAAGAAGTGCTGGCGAACTTCGTCTCCGTGCTCGTGAGTACGCCGTTCGGCTACTACCTCAACCGCTCGTGGGTCTGGGAACAAGATGCGGGCAACCACAGCGCAACCGGCGAGGTCGGCCCATTTTGGATCATGACCTTTCTCGGTTTCGTCGTGTCCACGATCGCTGTCTGGGTCGTCGGCTCGTTCGTCGATTCGACCATGATCATCTTGCTCACGCAGATTGCCTCGTTCGCTGCGCTGTGGCTCGTCAAGTTCTACTTCCTCGAGAAGTATCTCTGGAGCGATGATCCTACGACCGTCACCGAACGTGTCTGAGCTGCAACAGAGCGACAGAGTTCACGCCGAAGCTGCCCGAGGGTTCATGCCCCCAAACGAGGGTTTAGCGCTGCACGATCACGGAATGGCGTGCTCGGTCGACGGGCCATTCCTCGAGGTCGGCAGCTACTGCGGAAAGTCGGCGATCTACCTCGGTTCGGCCGCTCGCGATCGTGGTCGGCTGCTCTTCGCCCTCGACCATCACCGGGGTTCTGAAGAGAACCAAGAAGGGTGGGAGTGGCACGAACCCGACCTCGTCGACGAGACGGTCGGGTTGATGGACACATTGCCCACGTTTCGATCGACAATTCACGCCGCCGGCCTCGAGGGCACCGTCGTTGCGTTGGTCGGCGACTCCCCGCGAATCGCCGCCTCTTGGGAAACCCCACTCGCGTTGCTGTTCATCGATGGCGGTCACGGAACAGAACCTGCCCACCTCGACTACGAAGGCTGGACACCCAAACTGGCCCCAGGTGGCACCTTGCTGATCCACGATGTCTTTCCCGACCCAGCAGACGGCGGTCGACCCCCGTATGAGATCTACCTTCGAGCCCTCGACGACGGGTTCATCGAGATTGCCGTTGAAGGATCTCTGCGGGCGCTACGCGCTCCCTAGGTCGGCCCCCGGGCGATCGAGAAACAACCGGCTCGCTGAGGTTCCGTCGGACAACGCATCGTTGGCGAGCAACACTGCGGCCGACGAGTACGTCGACATCTCACCACCGGGGAAGTGCACCTGTTCAGGGTGAACCTCGCCGGTCCAGTAGCGGCCGCTCTCGTCACGAAGACGCCACGTGGTGTCGAACAGCGTCTGAGCGGTGTCGCGATCACCAATCGCCAAATGAGCAATTGCACACTCCGATGTTTCGGCAGCGGTCACCCACGGGCGGTCACCCACACACCGAATGCCGAGACCATCCATATAAAAGACCGAGCGGCGTGCAGCCAGACGGTCGATACCGGGCTGCCCTCGAACCGCGCCGCTCAGCACCGGGTAATACCAGTCCATTGCCCAACGATTCTTTGGAGCGAACGCGCCTTCCGGTTGTTGACGGAGGAGGTCGCCCAACCGATCGATGCGCTCAAGCCAATCTTCACGGGGTGTGCCAGCAACATCTGACAACGCAAAGGCGCACCGGGCGGAGTGGTAGATCGATGACGATCCGGTCAAGAGAGCGAACGGCCAAGGTGTGCCGTCGGCGTGTCGGGCCCACAGAATCTCGCCGCGAGGTTGCTGGAGCGCAAAGACCCAATCGAGTGCACGCTCGACCATCGGGAACATCGTCTCGGCGAAGCCGTTATCGCGAGTTATCAGATAGTGATGCCAAACACCGGTAGCCACGTAGGCAATCACGTTGGCATCGAACTTGTCCTGCTCGACACCGTCCTCGGTGTAGTACTGGTGCCAAGAGCCATCGTCGTGCTGCAGGCCCACCAACCAGTCATATGCGCGTTCGGCATTCTGGATCTGTCCAGCTGTTGCGAGCGCCATCGCTGCCTCGACGTGGTTCCACGGGTCGGCGTGTCCACCCGGTACCCAAGGGATCATCCCCGATGGAAGCTGCCATTGCGAGATCGCATCGCCGGTTTGGGAGACCTGGTCCTGGGAAAGAAGACCGGTCGTTGCTGCTTCGGTCATGACGGCATCCTCGGAATCGGTTTCCTGCCGTAGACCACCAAGCTCTTTCCGAGCACCGGGTTGAGAACCCGATCGGCGACTTGGGTGACGGTCGGCCTCTTCATGATGTCCCATTCGAGGAGCCGGTTGTACGCCTTCGTTACCCGGTGGTTCGCCGGGTCCTCCTGCGGGCCAACCGCGCAGCGCAACCACCAATACGGCGTGTGTAGCGAATGGGCTCGGTGGTCGTGAAACACCTCAAGACCAGCGGCTTCCATACGGCGAGCCAGTTCGCCTTTCTCATAAATCCGAACATGGCCGCCTTCGACCTTGGGGGCGTGATACTCGTCGGTGATCTTCCAGCAAATCCGCTCAGGAAACGTCGATGGCACCGTGGCAGCAAACGTCCCGCCAGGGCGCAATACGCGGACCAGTTCGACCAAGGCAGCGATGTCGTCGTCGATGTGTTCGAGAATCTCTGACGCGATGATCCGATTGAACGAACCATCTGGAAATGGCAGTTGCGTGACATCGCCATTGCACGAGGCTGATGACACCCCTGCGGGCAACTCGTTCGCTTCTTCCATGGCACCGACGGTGCCGTCGACCTCGAGCAGTTCAGGCAGCGAGAAATCGCTGCTCACCACATCGGCGCCGCGCCGCAACGCCTCATAGCTGTGCCGCCCAAACCCACACCCAATATCGAGCAGCCGGTCGCCCGGGTGAAGTTCAAGGATGGTGTAGTTGACGGTCAGCACGGGAAGAAAGGATCAGGCATAGCGGGATTTGGTTTCTTCGAGGAGGGACCGGTATTGGTCTACCGTTTTTACTGCGGTGTGCTTCCAGCTCCATTGGTCGATTACTCGTTGCCGGCCGGCTTCGCCGACTCGGTTTCGAAGTTCTTGGTCGTCGAGCGCGGTGCGAATCATCTGTGCGAGCGCGTCGCTGTCGCCGGGTGGAACCTGCAGACATGTTTCGCCGTGCGTGCCAGTCACCTCGGGTAGTGCCCCACCTGTGGTGGTGATCAGCGGTGTCGCGCACGACATGGCTTCGATAGCGGGAAGTGAGAAGCCCTCGTAGAGCGATGGCACGCAGGCGAGTTCAGCCTCGGAGTAGAGCTCGACGATGCGCTCGTCGGGCACGCCGCTGATGAACTGCACAACATCGGCCAGTCCGAGGTCGCGGAGGCGGGCTTCGGTCTTCGAGCCTTCTTTGGGTTTGCCGATAATCACGATCTCGATGTGGCGATCAGCGCGAACCTTGGCTGCTGCTTCGAGGAGATATACGAGGCCCTTCATGGCCACGTCAGCGCTCGCCGTGGTGATGATCCGGCCTGGCACTCGCTCGACACCCGGGACGGGCTTGAACAGATCGGGGTCGACGCCCACCGGCACAACATGGATCTTGTCGATATCGACCTTGTGGTCGGCGCTGATATCGATCTTTGAATTTTCCGAGACCGTCATCACCCGGTCCATCCGCTTGGCGACCTGGGTTTGCATGCGGGTGAAGGCGTACCAGCGACGCTTGCCGATCTGCTCGGTCAGCGTTCGTGCGTGCTCGATTTCAAGGCGGCGGTCGACGGTGATTGGATGGTGAATGGTTGCAAGGACCGGCAAGAGCTTCTGGAGTCCGAGAAGCCCCCAGCCGAGCGTTTGGTTGTCGTGCACGAGGTCGAAGTCCTGATATCGGGTACGTAGGTCATCCCACGCACGCCAAGAGAACGCCATTGGCTCGGGGAAGTTTCCGAGGTTGAACGACGTGTTCTCGATCCAGTCCCACTTGTCCTTCAGCTCGAACATGCGTGGTTTGCGCATCGGGAACTGGTCGTTGAACGTTTCCAGGCTTGGAAGCTTCGTGAGTGGTACCCGCTCATCGAGGTGTGGGTACGGAGGACCGCCAAGCACTTCGACGGTATGGCCCATGTCGACGAGAGCCTTGGTGAGATGCCGGGTGTACACGCCTTGGCCACCCACGTGCGGCTTGCCGCGATACGACAGGTATGCAATCCGCAGGGGTCCGTCCAATGCGGATCGATCTTTCGCTGTCATACCGCCCGTACTCTACAGCGATCGGGTCTACGCTGATCAGCCATGCGAGCGCTGGTGCAACGTTGTTCTGAAGCTTGGGTGACCTCCGAGGGCACCGAGGTTGGTCGGATCGAGGGCGGTTTGTGCGTGCTCGTCGGGGTTACGCACACCGACGATGACGCCATTGCGAAGAAAATGGCCGACAAACTCTGGAATCTTCGGATCATGGACGATGACGACGGAGTGATGAATACATCGGTTGCCGACACGACGGGTTCGCTGCTGCTCGTAAGCCAGTTCACGCTCTATGGAGATACCCGCAAGGGTCGACGCCCCAGTTGGATCGAGGCTGCTCGCCCCGAGCATGCCGAACCATTGTTCACCGCTGTGGTCGAGGCGCTCGGTGCGCTCGGTGCCACGGTCGAGACCGGACGCTTCCGCACCGATATGCAGGTCGGTCTCGTCAACGACGGCCCGGTTACTGTCTCGATCGAACTCTGACCAACGCGAAGGCAAAGAGCGAGAGAATCAGAAGCGGCGCAGCGCCGAGACGGCTTGCGAGCGTGAGGCCTTCGCGGCGTTCGACCGTGCCATAGAGCACCCGCTGTTCGCTGATGTTGGTCCGTTCCAACACGTTGCCGTCAGGGTCGATGATGCCACTAAAGCCGGTCGGTGCAGCCTGAAGCACCCAGCGCCCGGTCTCCTGGGCTCGCAGCCGTGACGAGGCGATCTGTTGGGTCTGGAGAATCGTCAGCCAGAAGCTGGATCCATTCGTTGGATTGACGAGGATCTCGCCGCCGTCACGAATCGCCGAGCGGCCGCGACTGTCGAAGAAGATCTCCCACGAGATGCTGATGCCCAGTTGGGCAACGTCAGCGTCGAGGACGGCTGGTCCGGTTCCGGGAAGGGCATCTCGCCCGGGGACCTCGTTCGAGAACTGCTCGATCAGCCCGCGGAGCGGCACGAACTCGCCGAACGGCACCGTCCGGACCTTGTCGTAGCGACTCAGCGTTTCTCCCTCGGCCGAGATCGCCGTCGAATAGTTGACGTTGTAGTCATCGGGGAACTCTTGGGATATGTGGAAGAAGCCCGGCACCAGGACGGCGCCCTGCTCGCGGGCGATGGCAGCGGTATCTTCGAACGCTTCGGTCATGAAAAACAGGTCGTCGCAACCACCGAGCGGTGTTCCATCGGCGATGGGGTTGACCACGTTCTCTGGCCAGAGGATGAGGTCGACCTCTCGGTCGATACCCGCCGTGGCATCTCGATGTCGATCGAAGACCGCCTGATTCTCACACACGCTCGCTCGGGTCCGTTGCGGCCCGCCGCCCTGCACTACGGCGACGTCGATGGTTTCGATGACCGATCCGGTCGGCGCGACGAACCCGGCGATCACGGCCACAGCAACCGTGCCGAACATGATGGCGACCATGTCGTACCGGCGCTCGATGAGCAGACGCAGGGCAGATCCGGTGGCCACCGTGACTGCCACCAGTAGGAGTGCCCCTCCGAGGGGTAGGACCGATGCGAGCGGCGAGGCGACCTGTGTCATCGGCAGCGTTGCGAGGGGAACGCCGCCGAACGGCCATGACCACCGGAACCACTCGAACAGCACAAAGCCCGCCGGCAGCAGAACGAGGCGTTTGTCGCCGCCCCCTGCGAGCAGCGATACCAGGCCGTATCCGGCCCCGAAGATGATGAAGACAGCAACGTAGCCACCGGCGGTGAGGTCGAACATCCACAGCTCGCCGATGGCGAGCCACACCAAACCTGCTGCCCATCCGGAGAAGAACCGAACCTTCTTCGATTCGTCGCCGGCGAGGTGGTCGAAGAGTGCCAAACCAACAATGGCGAGCGGCCACCAACCCCACGGTGGGAGGGCGAAAGCGATCAGAAAGCCTGCAACTGCTCCGAGAAGGATCTTGATCGGCAGTTGCATCGGCTCATTCTGGCGGAGAAAACCCGCGTTTGGGACTTCATATGGCCGAAGAATCTGCCGATTAGACCTTGATAGGCCAGCGAATGGTCTTAAAGAACGCAACCGAGGAAAGAACCACCGATGAAGCGTCGACTTTGCACAATTTCTCTCGCTGCGGCCCTCGTGGTCACTGCGTGCACTGGTGGAGATGGGGCTGAACAGGCGGCGCAACAGGTCATACCTGATGCTGACGAACAGTCGAATGTGGCTCGTAGCGTCGGCACCCCCTCAGAGACGACGACGCCTCCAGCAGAGCAATCTCCGGAACCGGCGGTCGACACGACGACCGCGCCGCAGGTTCCGAACTCGCTTGCGTTTGCTTCGGCTGACGACGTGGGTCGACTGTTCAGCGTCAACCTCGACATCATCACGGCGACCAATGCGGGTGGAGAGCCGGATGGAACCACAGTCGCCGAAGGAACGATCATCCAAGCATCGAGTCTCACCACCGAAGATGATGTCCTCTGGGTACGCATTGAGAGCACCGCTCCCGGCGGCGGGACCATTGGATGGCTTCCCTCCAATGTGCTGAGCCCAACCACACAGGCGATCGAGATCACCGATCCAGCGTTTGCCCGAGAGTTCAGGCAGGTCGCAAGCGTGGTCGAGGGAGATCAATTGCCGATACTTCCAAACCCCGGCTCTGGTACTCCGACGGGATTCTTAGCCGAGAGTGAAATAGCGCTCCATGGTGGCACTTCAGCCATCGACCCCGACGGCGCGCGCTGGCTCGACGTGCTCGAGCCGGAATCTGGAACTCGGGTGGGTTGGGTTCTCGCTCGCTCTTTGGGCACGCTCGGGAACGGAGTGATTCAAAATGAGTCCGGAACTCGGGCTGCCAGTTCGCCGCTCGACGGTGTGAGCTACGGCCAATCGGTCGTCGGCGGCATCTCGGCCACTGGCTGCAATGCCGTACAGATCACCCTTGCGAATCCGAGCGCCTCTGCTGGCCTCGGAGTCGTCCTCGGCACAACCTCACCAATCGGTCGCGAACTTGGCGCAAACCGTTTTCAGTGGTCGGGAACTTCGGTCTTCTCCGAAGCTGGCAGCGATCTCACCATCACGATTCCGAACGGTGGCCAAACCTGGTTCTTCGCTTCACTCAACTCTGAGGGCCAAGCAGAGTTTTCGACCTTCAATGAAGATGGACGAGCAGTGGCGAGCAATGTCCAAGAGATCGTCGTTCCCGGCTCTGCGTGCGTTCGCGAGGAACCAGTAAACCTCAGCAACATCTACGATCCCGCGACCCCCGCTGAACTCGCCGCTGCGGCCGCAATCGACGAAGCAGCCGAAGGCGAAGGCGATCCTGAGGATGGAGCAGACAGCGATGCGCCGGCAGAAGGCG
>CAZBTI010000033.1:0-26745 GCA_964494395.1 uncultured Acidimicrobiales bacterium
GGAGCGAAAGCGACAGCGCATCGGGGAGCGAAAGCGACAGCGCATCGGGGAGCGAAAGCGAGCCCGAGACATGAGTGCCACCACCGTTGAGATTACCGCTGACGGCAATCTGCGGATGACCGCAGAGGTTGCGGGCGAGTACTTTCCCGCCGATTCACTTGTGGCGGTGCGCCACGGTCTCGAGTTGTGGCTTATGCCGCTGATCGGCCCCGAAGGTGGCGGCTTGCTACTCAAGCAGCGCAATGCTCGCGGCGACCGATCAACGCTGATCTGGGAAGCTCTGCCCGAGAACCCGCCGGTCGGTGAATGTCCTGCTGTATGGGATGAACGCAGCGGCGCGCTACGGGTCGACGTGCGGTGACTATGTATGGCCCACGAACACGACGACGAACCGCTCGCGGTCGAAACCTACGTCACCGAACAATCCGGTCGGTGGGTCGTGGAGATTGCCGTCATCTTCCCCGACGAAGCTGTCCGAAAGACAGTGAACGAATACAACTCCAAACGAGAAGCAGAGATTGCGGCCTCGCTGATCAAGCGTGGCGCCAACCGAGACATCGAAGGACCAGTTAATGGCTGAAACAAACACCATCGTGAATATGTTGCCCCGACCTCAACCGGTCGGCATTTTTCCGCTTCCCGCGGGCTACATGCTCATCCCGAACGGCCCCGGCCACGACGAGATACGCGAACAACTGCTCGCTGGTAAGCGGCCGTCCGAGTTCCCGACTTCACTCAACTTCTACGAGCTGGCGTTGAACGATGACCTCGATGGAGCCGCTGCCGCACTCGTTGGAGACGACCTCATTGCGCGGACCAACCGGCTCGTGCTCGACCCGTCGCGTGAGCTTCTCGATTCGCTCTTGACCGACGATGAAATCGACTCCGCCCCAGGACTGCGCTCGCACGTTGAGATGGTCGGCTTCGTGGTCGGCCTGCTGCTCGACCCGCCAAAGCCCGAGTCGACCGACGGAGAGTTTGCAGCGATGGCGCACTCGGCGGTGGCCACGCTTGCCCTCGAACGTCATGACACCGCTCTCGCAATCGAAGCGCTCGAGCAAGCAGCTCAGGCAGCGAATGAGGTCAGCGCTCCAATGGCAGGCCAATTGCTCGGTCAGCTGGCAAATGTCCAACTCGACGAGGGTGGCGACAAGCGAGCAGCGGTTACGTTCCAAGCTGCGGTCGACGCGCTCCAAGACTCCGATCTGCACGTGAGTCGGGCCGAACTCCACGTGTCGGCTGGAGCAATGTTCCAAGAGATGTCCGAGTCGGCTCCCCGCCTGATGAACCAGGCAATCAACCACTACCACCAAGCACTGGCGTTGGTGAATGCCGAAACTGCACCCGAGACCTTCGCAATTGCGAACGCGAACCTTGGCTTGGCCTACATCACGATGCCGATGACCGAAGCGTCCGACCAACTTCGTGTGGGCGTTGCTGTGCAGAGCATGCGCGAAGCGCTCGAGTACTTCACGCCCGAGACCCATCCGGATCGCTGGTCGAGCACACAACTCAACTTGGCCAACGCCCTCGTCTACATGCCGTCGAAGCACCAAGCCGACAACATCGCCGAGGCGGTTGGCTTGTACGAGGGTGTGCTTCAGCACCGCGACCGCGACTCAGATCCGCAAGGCCGTGCCCGTGTGCTCGCGAATCAGGGCAACGCGCTTGCCCACCTCGGTGTCTTTGACGACGCGAAGTCAAAGCTGCACGAGGCTCGATCGCTCTTCGAAGAATTCGAGGAAGAGGAAGCAGTGCGTTCAGTGCGCGGCGTCCTCGATGAAATTGCCCGTCACGAATCTCTAATCCGTCAGGACTCCGACGCATGACCATGATCCAGCTAGGTAAGAAGCCCGCACCTGCCCCCGAGCCAGTCCCGGCCACCGACGTCCCCGAGATTGTCGGCTTCGAACAGCGTGCCAAGGCTGTCGACGAAGCGCTCGAAGCAGTCTACGAGCTCGATGCTGCGCCGAAGAAGGCCGCGATTGCGCTGAAGGACTCGGTCGAGCTGTTCCATCGTGAGGCCTTGGTCCACATGGTCAAGACGTTGAAGAATGACGAGAACGGCAAAGCGCTGTTGTTCGAGTTGGTCGACGATCCTGCTGTTCGTGCGGTGCTCGCACTTCACGGCATCATCCGAGCCGACCCGATGACGCGAGCAAAGATTGCGCTCGAAGATGTGCGCCCCTACCTGCAGTCCCACGGTGGCGATGTCGACTTGGTCAAGATCGAGGACGGCGCAGCGTTCGTGCGTTTGCAGGGCTCGTGCAACGGTTGCTCGATGTCGGCGGTGACCCTCCGAGAAGGCGTCGAGAAGGCGCTGGTCGAAGGTGTCGCTGAAATTGACCGCATCGAAGTACTCGAAGACGAACCAACCGCAGCGTTCATTCCGCTCGGCTCTATTGGCAAGAAAACCAACGAAGACACCGGCTGGGTATCAGGCCCAGGTGTCGAAGAGGTCGTCGAGGGCGAAATGCTTCGCTTCGACGTCGACACCGGAATGAAAGAGCCAGACAGCTTCGTCGTCACCAACGTCGACAACCGGTTCGCCGTGTTCCGCAATGCGTGCGTTCATCAGGGCCTCACGCTCGACGGCGGCATGCTCGACGATGGCATCATCACATGTCCGTGGCACGGCTTTAAGTTCGAGGCCAGCTCGGGCGAGTGCATCTCGGCCCCGGGAGCGCAGCTCGAGCAGATTCCGACCCGTGTCGAAGATGGCAAGATTTGGGTTCGAGTAGCTGGATGACCGAGTCGATTTCCGTTCGTCCGTTCCGGCCCGGCGAAGTTCCCGCCCCGGTCGTCGACGGTGACCCCGCGGGCGGCGCGCGGCCGGCGTTGTGGATGGGAGCTGAGGCCGCGGGTGGGTTGACGCTCCCCGACGCTCAGCCGAAGGCCAATCAGATGTATGCCCCTCGAGGTGTTTGGTTAGACGACGACGTGCTGGTCGTTGCCGATACGGGCAACCACCGAGTGTTGATCTGGAGCGATCCGTCGTCCATGTCGTCACACGCAGACGCCGATGTTGTCCTTGGACAACCCAACTTCGAAACCGAAGGGGCTCAAGCCGGCGGTCGCGGCCCAGAGAACGGCATGCGCTTGCCGACGGGCATTCTGGTTCACGAGGGCAAGCTGCTCGTCGCCGATGCGTGGAACCATCGCATCTTGATTTGGGACCAGATCCCGACCGATTCCGACACGCCGGCCGACATGATTCTCGGCCAGGCGAATACAGCCGAGGTCGACGAGAACAGGGGAGGGGCATGCGGCCCACGCACGTTCTACTGGCCGTTCGGCATTGCCATGGTGGAGGGCACGTTCTACGTTGCCGACACGGGAAACCGTCGCGTCCTTGCATGGGACGGCATTCCTGGCCCCTCCGACGAACCACGCTTCGTACTGGGGCAACCCTCAGCCGAAGTTCGCGACGAGAATCGGGGCGAACTTGGCCCGAGTAGTTTCCGCTGGCCCCACGACATCGCCGGCACCTCCGAGGTGGTCCACATCGCGGATGCTGGAAATCACCGGATTCTCGGCTGGCTGCCGAGCCCAGGCGGCGACCGCGACGCCGACACCGTTCTCGGCCAGACCGATTTCGTCTCCGGCGCCGAGTTCCCGTACGCACCGCAAACCCAGACATCGCTGCGTTTCCCCTACGCAATCGACATCGACGGCACCACCATGGCCGTAGCCGACACTGCGAACAATCGGGTCTTGCTGTGGGACTCGGTCCCCGAAGATTCAAGTGTCCCGGCCGATCGCGTACTCGGCCAACCCAACTTTGCCGTTAACGGCGAGAACCGTTGGGACGTCGTTGGCCCGGACACGTTCTGCTGGCCATACGGGCTGTGCCTTCACGGTTCGAAGCTCGCAATATCCGACAGCGGCAACAATCGCGTGCTGATCTGGGATATCTGATGGCGGTTGCCACAGCCCTGCGAATTGAGGTCACTGGTGTGGTGCAAGGCGTCGGGTTTCGCCCGTTCGTCTATCGCCTCGCCAACGAGCTCAACATCACAGGTGTTGTTGGCAACGATGCAGCCCGAGTGTTCATTGAAGCGGTCGGCCAGCCCGACGCAATCGACGAATTCGTTTCTCGGCTGTCGACCGATGCGCCGCCATTGGCTCGTGTCGATGCGGTCAACGTCGAAACGCTGTCGTTACCCGTAAACACGCTCGACGACGACTTCCATATTGTGGCCAGTCGCGACGACCAAGGAGCCCGCACGATCATCTCGCCCGATTCCGCGGTCTGCAGCGACTGTGTGGCCGAGCTATTCGATCACTCGAACCGTCGCTTCGGGCACCCGTTCATCACCTGCACGAATTGCGGGCCACGCCACTCGATCATCTCCGACCTTCCCTACGACCGGTACAACACCACGATGGTCGACTTCGAGATGTGCCAGGTATGTCGGGTCGAGTACGAAGCGCCAACGAACCGGCGCTATCACGCGCAACCAATCGGCTGCCATGACTGTGGTCCGCAGCTCTCCTTCGGAGCTCGGCTCGCCGAGCTGTCGACAGGGAATGCCCTAACCCGAGCTGCGAGCATGATTCGTGACGGCGGCATTATTGCCGTCAAAGGCATCGGCGGCTACCACCTGATGTGCGATGCCACGAACACTGCTGCCGTTGCCGAGTTGCGGCGTCGCAAGAACCGGCCCGACAAGCCCTTTGCCATCATGGTTCGTTCGATCGAGCATGCTCGTGAGTTCGCCGAGCTCGCTAAGTCCGAAGTCGATGAGCTCACTTCGCCTGCGGCGCCCATCGTGCTCGCCAAGAGTCGTCAGTCGTCGACGCTTCCGTCGTTGGTCGCACCGGGAAGCCCACTCATCGGTATGGTGCTCGGCTACACGCCCGTGCACCACCTGCTGCTCAACATGGTCGACGTGCCGCTCGTCGTGACCAGCGCCAATCCGCCGGGCGCACCGCTCTCGTACGGCCACGACACCATTCGAGAGCTGTTCTTCCTGTACGACGCAATCCTCGATAACGACCGAGACATCCGAGTGCCCGTCGACGATTCGGTCGTGCGGCTCGTTGGCGACACGGCCGTGCCGCTACGTCGGGCCCGCGGATATGCGCCAATTCCGGTGACGTTGCCCGGTGCTTCTCGATCGGTGCTCGCTGCGGGCGGAGAGCTGAAGAACACCTTTTGTTTGGCTTCAGGCGATCGGGCCTGGGTGAGCCAACATATCGGCGATATGGAGAATCTCGAGACGCTCCACGCCTTTGAGCACATGGTCGACGAGTTCACGACGATGAACCATGTCGAGCCCGAAGTCATCGCCGTCGACGGTCACCCTGGCTACCTATCGTCGAAGTGGGGTCGTCGAACCGCTGCTGCTCAGTCCCTCCCGATACTCGAAGTGCAACACCACCACGCCCATATCGCAGCGGTCATGGCTGAACACCAGCTCGACCCACACACCCCGGTCGTCGGCGTTGCGTTCGACGGCACCGGCTATGGCAGTGACGGCACGATCTGGGGCGGGGAAGTGCTGGTAGCCACCGCCACCTCGTTCACCCGGGTTGGGCATCTCCGACCAGCGCAACTGCCCGGGGGTGATGCCGCAATCCAAAACCCGAACCGCGTTGCGCTCGCCCAACTCGCCGCTGCTGACATTGCCTGGGCGGACGACCTCGCGCCGCTGGCCCAGTTGTCTACCGGCGAGCAAGCCATTCTCGAACAGCAACTGGCACGGTCGATCAACTGCATCCCAACGACGAGTATGGGCCGGCTGTTCGACGCCGTTGCCTCGCTGCTCGGGCTCCGCCATCACGTGAGCTACGAGGCCCAAGCAGCCATTGAGCTTGAGGTACTTGCACAGTCTGGCGCCGGAGCTGAACAGCGGTATTCCTTCGTCATCGGAAACGACGGCGTGATCGACCAGCGGCCTGTACTTGCTGCAATCGTCAGCGATCTCCGAGCCGGTCGACCAAGTGCCGAGATTGCTTGGTGCTTCCACGATGCCGTTGCCGCAGCTGTGGCAGCCATTGCTCTACGGGTCGCAGCGGAACATTCACTTAAGACCGTCGTGCTGAGCGGCGGCGTGTTCCAGAACACGCTCTTGGCTGAATTATGCACAGCCCGTCTGGCGACTGAGCTAGACGTACGCACCCACCGACTCGTCCCAGCAAATGACGGAGGCCTGTCGCTCGGACAAGCCTTCATTGCATCGCATTCCACTATTCATCAGAACTCATCCCACCCGACCGAAGCTCCTTAGGAGATCACTATGTGTTTGGCAGTACCAGGAAAAGTCATCGACGTTCGCGACGAGCGCAACACTCGAATGGCCACAATCGATTTTGACGGCATCACGAAAGACATATGTCTTGCGTACCTTCCGGACATGGAGATCGGCGATTACGCCATCGTCCACGTGGGCTTCGCAATCTCGAAGGTCGATGAGGCCTCGGCGCTCGAGACCCTTCAGATGTTCCGCGACCTCGGGATCTTGGAGGAGGAGCTCGGGATCGAACCCGAGGAAACACTCGACCTTCGCGCGAGCGAGGTGCCGTCATGAAGTATCTCGACGAGTTCAACGACCCCGAGCTAGCCAAGTCGCTCTTCGACGAGATCAAACGTGTGAGCACGAAGAAGTGGGCGATTATGGAGGTGTGCGGGGGTCAGACCCACGCCATCATTCGGAACGGTATCGACCAACTCTTGCCCGACGAGGTCGAACTCATCCACGGTCCGGGCTGCCCGGTGTGTGTCACGCCGCTCTCCGTCATCGACAAGGCACTGGAAATCGCGGCCCGAGATGACGTCATTTTCTGTTCGTTTGGCGACATGCTTCGCGTGCCGGGAACCAAACGTGACCTGTTTCAAGTGAAGAGCGAGGGCGGCGACGTGCGCATCGTCTACTCGCCCCTAGATGCGGTCACGATCGCCGAGGACAACCCCGACAAGGAGGTCGTCTTCTTCGCAATTGGATTCGAGACCACGGCGCCAGCAAACGCCATGTCGGTCCACCAGGCCAAGCAACGGGGGCTTACAAACTTCTCTGTCCTCGTTAGCCATGTCCTTGTTCCTCCCGCCATCGAAGCCATCGCTAGTTCGCCGACGAGCCGTGTCGATGGCTTCCTCGCTGCCGGCCATGTCTGTTCGGTAATGGGCACCTGGCAATACGGTCCGCTTATCGATGATCACGAGCTTCCGATCGTCGTTACTGGGTTCGAGCCACTCGATGTCCTCGATGGGATACGTCGTGTCGTGGTGCAGTTGGAGAAGGGCGAGGCAAAGCTTGAGAACGCCTATCCACGAGTCGTCAACGAGAAGGGAAATGTGCTCGCCCAAGAGATGGTCGAAGACGTCTTCGAAGTGTGCGATAGGCAGTGGCGAGGCATTGGAGAGATTCCGCTGAGCGGATGGGAACTCTCCGAGCGCTATGCAGACTTCAACGCAGAGACCCGCTTTGATGTTGGCGAGATCAACTCACCCGAATCCGAACTGTGTCGAAGTGGCGAGGTGCTGCAGGGGCTTATCAAGCCGAATGAGTGCGAAGCGTTTGGCAAGGAATGCACACCTCGAATGCCACTTGGCGCAACGATGGTGTCGAGCGAAGGCGCATGCGCTGCGTACTACCAATACCGGCGTCTCGAAGGACAACGTGTCGAGGTCGGCGTTGGCTGAGGCACCGAATTTCGACGGCTGGTCGTGTCCGCTTCCATTGCGAAGCCACGATCGGATCGTGATCGGCCACGGCGGAGGTGGACTGCTCGGATCTGAACTCGTCGAGCATCTCTTTTTGCCCGCGTTCGGTGTCGAGGCAGACGCCGAGCTGAGAGACTCCGCAGTCCTTGAGAACCCCGGCGACCGCCTCGCCTTCTCAACCGATAGCTACGTCGTGCGTCCGCTGTTCTTTGCGGGTGGCTCGATCGGCGACCTTGCCGTCAACGGCACCGTTAACGATGTGTCCATGTCTGGCGCACGTCCGCTTGCACTGAGCGCAGGCTTCATCCTCGAAGAAGGCCTCGAGATGGCGACCCTCGGCCGGGTAGCCGAGGATATGGGACGGGCCTCCAAGGCCGCTGGTGTGCAGATCGTCACCGGCGACACCAAGGTCGTCGATGCAGGCAGCGGCGATGGACTCTTTATCAACACTGCAGGCGTTGGGGTGATCCCCGAAGGTGTCGACATTCGACCGAGTAGGGCCACACCAGGCGATGTGATCATCGTCAGTGGCCCCATTGGTTTGCACGGAGTTGCCGTCATGTCGAAACGCGAAGGCCTCGAGTTCGGCACCGATATTCGTACAGACTCTGCGCCACTCAACGGCCTCGTGGAAGACATGATCGGCACTGGCGCCGATCTTCATGTGCTTCGTGACCCAACCCGCGGTGGCGTGGCGGCGAGCTTGTGTGAGATCGCGAAGACCGCCGATGTCGGCATTCAGTTCGAAGAGAACCTCATGCCCATCCCCGCCGAGGTAGCAGCGGCATGTTCCTTCCTCGGGCTCGATGCGATCAGCATCGCGAATGAAGGACGACTTATCGCCGTCGTTTCCCCCGAGGACGTCGACGCGGTGATGACGGCGATGCACGCCAACGACCACGGCCGAGAAGCGTGTGTGATCGGCAACGTACGCGACGAACACCACGGCATCGTCACTGCCCGTACCGGGCTCGGGGCAACCCGAGTTGTCGACTTGCCACTGGGAGAGCAATTACCAAGGATCTGCTAACCCGGCTTTTGGTAGTAGGTGCGCCTACAACGTGGCGTCGAGGGCGCTGATGAGCTGATCGATCTCGGACTGAGTCGTGTAGTGCACGAAGCTGACGCGGAGCACTCCTGGGTCTGCCGGGATCCCCATCGCCTCGATGACCCGAACGCCGTAGAAGTCTCCGGCGCTAGCCATGACCTTGTGGTCGACGAGCGCTTCGGCGACCTCGTGTGGGTTCTTCTCCAAACGCATGGCGAGCGTTGGCACCTTGGTGGCTGGGTTGGTCGGGCCGAGGATGGTGATTCCGTCGTGGCCGTCCGCGAAATCGAGGAGAGGCGCGAGCAGCTTCGTCTCGTACTCCCGGATCATGTCGTGGACACGTTGGCCTCGTTCGCTCGGTAGCGCACCATCGTCGAAGTGCGCTTCGTGGAGCGCATCGATGTAGTCGACGACGCCGTTCATCGCTGCCACTTGGGCGTGATCGGGGCCAGCTGGGGTGAGACGCTTGGTGGGGTACACGTTATTGAAGAAATGCCCCTGGTTCGGGAGCGAGTCGTTCACCGCTCGACGCACGGTCATCACGCCCTGATGCGGTCCCCACGTCTTGTACGCCGAGAACAGATAGATATCGGCACCGAGCGCAGTCACGTCGGGCAGGCCGTGTGGCGCTGCTGACACGCCGTCGACGACGCTGACGATGTTCTGTGCCCGAAGGGTCGAGCAGATGCTGGCGACCGGGTTCTGGTGGCCGATGATGTTCGAGCAGTGGGGGAACGCAACCAGCTTTGTCTTGTCGGTGATTAGCGCGTCGAGGTCTGCCGGGTCGAGCATTCCGGTTTCGGGGTCGACCTTCCATTCGTTGACCGTGATTCCGGTGTCGGCGAGTTTGCGCCAGAACCCCGTATTGGCCTCGTGGTCTTGGTTGGTCACGATGATCTCGTCGCCATCGGACCAGATCGAACGGAAGGCGTGAGCGAGCACGTAGGTGTTCTGTGTAGTCGATGGGCCGATGTGGACTTCATCGTTTCCGACGTTCATCAGCCCGGCGAGGCGAACCGTTGCGTCATCCATCTGGCGGCCACCCTCAGCAGATGCTGGGTACGGCGCGTAGGGCTGCACTTTGGTCTTGGTGTAGAACGCGTGCAGGCGATCGATCGTCTGACGGCATGCATACGAGCCACCGGCGTTCTCAAAGAACGCCCAGCCTGTAAGGCTCGGCTCTTCGAACGCTGGAAACTGCGACCGGACGAAGTCGATATTGAGCTCGGGAAGGCTCATGGACAGAGTTCGCGCCAAGTGTCGGCGACGCTCGCGTCGCCCAAGATTTCGACGTCGCCGCCATCGCGTCCCCACATCCAGAGCAAGAGTGCCTGTGCTGCGCCTCGTGCTGCGGCATCGCCCTTGGCGTGCTCTCGGGTGACGGTGAAGTCAGGTCCGTCGGTGCCAACGAGGAGCCACTCGCCTTCGACGTCGGTGCAGTGCACGTGCAGCGAGGTTGCGGGGTATTCACGGTTAGGGCGGCCACCGGAGAAGCGCAAGCCCACCTCGGTGTATTCGTCGATGCATTCCGACGCAAGCGCAGGGGCAATGGGGTTCGTTGAACCGGCAGCGGTCTCGGCATCCCAACGGTGGACGACCGTCTCGGCCACCATCCGCCGCTGCCAGAAGCCAGCGGTCTGATTGTTCGCAGCAAAGGTCCACGCTGGTGCTGCGGGGTCGGCCATCTCGAAGACTTCGAGCATCGTGGCCCGAACGCTGGCGGCCCATTCGATCAGCTTGGACTCGTCTTCGGGCTTCTCGGTGGCGGGCGCGGCGTTCTCGCCGGCCGCCTTCACGTTCGCTGTGGCGAGGCCCCAAACGAATGCTTGGTGGCCAACGAGTTCGGCCATAGTCCACTCGCCACAGTTCTTTACGGGCGAATCGAGGGATACGGCAGCAGCAGCGGTGAGTAGCGCTTCGCTCTCTGCGGCCAGGGCTTCGAGGTAGTCAGCTTTGTTCATAGGCAGAACCTAGCCGTGCTCTCCGTCGCCCGACACAGCCAGCGCCCCGTACAAACAAGCCCTAACCATAAATCTCGAAGGTTAACGCCGGGGTCAGACCCTCACATTTACCTTCGGCCCGCTGAGCGTTGAGCATTCAACGGTTTATGAGGAGGGCGATCTGGAAGGCGGGGTTTGATGGTCAACGGTAGGGTCTGACCCCGGGGTTGACCATGGCCAGGTGGCGGGAACTACCACTGACCGAGTGTTTTCGACGTTGGGCTCGGCTTCACTGCGAACGCTGAGCATCAGGGGGTGGTTTGGTCCATCGGCTTCTGTGTTGAAGTGATTTCTGAGGTGGTCGGCGAGCTGGTCGAACGTCATCACTGGTGGGCTTAGCTGCGGGGCGAGCCAGTGGGGCTTGGTCACGATCGAGAACTGGTCGCCCGCCGCTTCGAGCGTTTCGAGCTCGTTGGCGTAACACCAGTGGCCTTGCTGGTGGTCTGGTGCGAGTCGGTTGGGTGTGGTCTCGGGGCGGGAGTTATCGCGGTAGAAGATCATCCCTCGAATGAAACCTTCTCGTTCGCTGATGTCGTCGATGCGGCCCTCGCTTGCTTTGAGTTGCTTGTCGAACAGTTTGGTGACTTTCGCTTCGAAATTGTCTCGAGCGTTGGGGCCCGGGTATTCGCTCGGTTCGGCCCCGGGTACGTAGAGGAAGAACTTGACCGATGCTTCGGCGTGGACGAGGGTGTCGGCTTCGTTGCGGTAGAGGAAGTCGATCTCGCCGACGGTGATCTTGCCTTCTTTCAGTTGCATCCCCGTTGCCACGACCTCGACCTTGCGCACGTGCAGGAGCCAATAGGAAACGAGCTGTTCGAAGTAGCGACCCACCCGGTGGACATCGGGTTGTTCGTCGAGAAAGGCCGACAAGTGCTCACCGTCGATGTCATCAGATGAGATCGGTTCGGCCTGAGCAACGTCGGAGCCGTCGACGAGCGAGGGTGAGTTGATGGCCCAAAGCAGATCCTTTACGGCCTGCGCTTTTGCGTCGAGGGAACTCACGCGTCCGGTGCGAGGTGGAGGGTTCCGCGCTCCATTGCGAGCATGACTTGCCGGTGGCGTTCTCGGAGTCGTTGGGCGCGGTCTTCATCGACCGTGTCAATGCAGGCGCTGCAACTCACGCCCTCTTCGTAGCCCTCGGTCTGGCGGTCGTCATGGGTGAGGGCCTTTCGACAGCCTCTGCACAACGTGTAGTCGCCTGGTTGTAGGTCGTGATCGACGGTGACTCGTTCGTCGAAGACTAAACACTCGCCATGCCACAGGGACTCGGAAAGGTCGACGTCTTCTAGGTACTGCAATATGCCGCCCCGTAGATGCATGACCTCGGCGAAGCCTTGGTCGAGCATGTACGACGAGGCCTTCTCACAACGGATGCCTCCGGTGCAGAACATGGCGACTTTCGGCGTCTCGTTCGGGTCGAGGGTTTGCACGTAGTCGGCAAACTCGGTGAACGATTCGGTGTTGGGGTCGACCGCATTCTCGAACGAACCAATTGAGACCTCTTCGCGGTTACGCGTGTCGATGACGAGCACGTCGGGGTCGGAGATGACGTCGTTCCAGTCGTGCGGTTCGACGTAAGTCCCAACGGTGGTGGTGGGGTCGACCGGTTGGCGGAACGTCACGATCTCCTTTTTGAGACGCACTTTCATGCGCCGGAACGCAAGATCGGGGCTGTACGACTCTTTGACTTCGAGGTCAGAGAAGCGCTCGTCGGACCGCAACCATGAGAACACCTCGTCGGTAGCCGCCCTGTTTGCGGCCACCGTGCCATTGATGCCCTCGGAAGCCAGCAGGATCGACCCTCGCATATCAGCCCGATCGCAAACATCGAGCAGAGGATCACGAAACTCGACAAAGTCAGGCAACTGCACAAACTTATAGAACGTCGTAATGACGAAGCCGTCGACGTCATGCTGGTCCAAAGTACGCACACATCCAGAATAACGAAAACAAGCTCTCGCCCGTCCGTAGTTTGCACAGGTCCGTCAGGACCGAAGCAATACCGCCTCCGGCGCCCAGGCTGCGTGCCGCTTGAACGCTCCCCGAAGGGGAGAGTGATGAGGTCAACCGAACACGAAAACAGGCTGGCGTGGACCCCCCGGACCACACCAGCCTGTTCGAATGCCAACCACCGCAAGGTGGTCGACTTAACTCGCCAACCCCCCAAAGGCGGCGAGAGAATGGGACGTAAGATTAGCGCTAATTACCGGCAGCCTCCAAAGCACGCTTGGTCAGCACCTGAGCGAGATGCGTGCGATATGCAGCATCGGCGTTCAAGTCCTCAGGAGGAGCCGTGCCGTCAGCTGCCATTGCAGCAGCGTCAGCCGCCGATGCTCCGTCGGCTAGCGCAGCTTCGGTCGCGCCCGCCCGCAATGGGGTTGAACCCATGTTGACGAGAGCGACACCCTTGCCGTCATCAGCGACAGCTACCCCGACGATTGCCCAGTCTTGGGCACGACGGTTGAACTTCTGATAGTTCCAGCCACCGGTATCGGCGGGTACGCGAATCTCGGTGATCATCTCGTCGGGCGCAAGCGCTGACTCGAAGTAGCTGGTGAAGAAGTCGGTCGCTGCGATCTCGCGCGTGCCGTTGGGACCTTGGGCCACGATCGTCCCGCCGAGCGCGAGCACTGCAGCAGGAAGATCCGACGCCGAGTCGGCGTGTGCCATCGTGCCGCCGAGGGTGCCGCGGTGACGTACCGCGGGACCTCCAACGAGCGATGCAACGTGAGCGAGAATCGGACAGGCCTCGGCCAGCAATTCGCTGGTCTCGAGATCTTTGTGCTTGGTCATTGCGCCGATGGCGATGTGGCCATTGCTCCGGTTGATGTAGCTCAGGTCGTCGAGACGACCAACATCGATGAGTTGAGTCGGCGTCGCCAACCGGTACTTCATCATTGGGATGAGCGAGTGCCCACCCGCGAGCAGCTTGGATTCATCGCCGTACTCGCCGAGCAGTTGAATTGCGTGTTCGGCGTTCTCTGCCACCGTGTAATCAAATGCTGCAGGAATCATGCTGCACCTCCTGAACTGTTGATTGCTTCCCACACTCTTTTCGGTGTGGCCGGCATATCCATGTCCTTCACGCCATATGGCGACAGTGCGTCAACTACGGCGTTCATGACCGCTGCAGCCGACCCGATCGTTCCGGCTTCGCCCGCACCCTTTACCCCGAGAGGGTTCGTGGTCGATGGGGTGACCGTGAAGTCGAGTTGCATGTTCGGAACTTCCATTGCCGAAGGCACGAGGTAGTCCATGAACGATGGGTTGTTGATGTTGGCATCTTCGTCGTAGATGGCTTCTTCGAACAGTGCTTGGGCAACACCTTGAACAATGCCGCCGTGCAACTGGCCTTCCACGATCATCGGGTTGACCTGATGACCACAATCGTCGACAGCTACGTAGTCGAGCAGTTCGACGCCACCGGTATCGGTGTCGATCTCGACAACAGCCACGTGCGTCCCGAAGGGGAACGCAAAGTTTGGCGGATCGAAGCTGACCTGTTCGTTCAGGTTTGGTTCCATGCCATCGGGTAGGTCGTGTGCGGCAAAAGCCGCAAAGCCCAACTCTTGGATGTGCACCGATTTCGCCGGCGTTCCCGCAACCGAGAAGGCACCAGCTTCGAACTGGACATCTTCGGGAGCTGCCTCGAACTGATGGGCTGCGATGAGCTTGGCTTTCTCGATCACCTTGTCGGCCGCCATCGCAATTGCGACGCCGCCAACGGCGAGTGAACGAGAGCCGTAGGTGTCGAGTCCGAGCGGGCTCTTGGCCGTATCGGAGTGCAAGACCTCAACATCGTTCGGGTCGACTCCCATCTTGTCGGCGATGATCATCGACCATGCTGTCTCGTGGCCTTGACCGTGTGGTGTCGAACCCGAGACCACTTCGATCTTGCCCGTTGGCAGCATGCGGACGGTTGCGTGTTCCCAACCGCCAGCGCCGTAGTTGAGTCCACCGAGCGCACGTGATGGTGCAAGGCCACAGATCTCGACGTATGAGCACATGCCCATGCCGAGTTGCTTTGCCTCGCCAGCATCGCGGCGACGGGCCTGTTCGGCACGAAGCTCGTCCATCTTGACCATCTCCAGCGCCTTGTCATGGGCGGGGCGGTAGTGGCCCGAGTCGAAGACGAGCGTGGACGCTGCCTCGTGGTTCTCGAATGCTTCGCCACCGTTGATGTAGTTGCGTGCCCGAATCTCTTCAGGGGTAATCCCAACCTCGGCTGCCAGCATGTCCATGATGCGCTCGATGGCGTAACTGGCTTCTGGCCGGCCGGCGCCACGGTAGGCGTCGGTCGGGGTCATGTTGGTGAAGTGGCCATCGCAAGTGAACGCGAGGTTCGGGATGTCGTAGACCCCGGTGTAGAGGAAGCTGCCAAGAAGCGGAACACCTGGGGTGATCAGCATCATGTAGGCGCCCATGTCGGCATCGATGTGCACTCGAACCGAACTGATCTTGCCGTTCTCGTCGGCGGCTACTTCCATGTGTTGGATTTGGCCTCGACCTTGGTGTGAAGAACCAGCTGACTCGGTGCGGGTTTCGGTCCAACGCACGGGTACGCCGAGGTGGTTCGCCAAGGTGACCGACAGAATTGCGTCTGGGTCGACGTTGAGCTTGCCGCCGAATCCGCCGCCAACTGCGGGAGCGATGACTCGGATGCTGCTCTCTGGGATACCGGTCGTGGCTGCGATCATGACCTTCAAGATGTGCGGCACTTGAGTTGCCGAGTAGAAGGTGATGTCGCCGCCCGCAGGCGATGGGATTGCGAGGCAACCCCGTGGCTCCATTGGTGATGGGATCATGCGCTGCTGGACGAACTTTGCCTTGACGGTGTGAGCAGCTTCAGCGAATGCCTTCTCGGTGCCCTCTGGATCCGGCACCAGTGGCCAGTGGAAGGCCTTGTTGGTTCCGAGGTCGGAGTGCGCCATGACGCTGTCTTCGACCGCGGCTTCAAGTGAGCCAACTGCCGGAAGCGCCTCGTAGTCGACTACGACTTTCTCGGCTGCATCTGCTGCGCCATAGCGGTCACTGCACAACACGACGGCAACGATGTCACCCACATGCTTTGCTTCGGCTACCGCAACCGGGTTGTGTGGCGGGTTGACCATGTCTTCGGTGACCGGCCACGCACACGGCAGTGGAGCGAGCCAAAGGCCCATCTCTGCGAGCTGCGCGCCCGTGTAAACCGCAGTGACACCAGGCATTGCTTCTGCTTCAGAAGTGTCGATGCTGTTGATCATTGCGTGGCCCATGGTCGAGCGGACCATGCCCATCCAAAGTTCGCCTGGAGCATGGATGTCATCGATGAACTTGTTTTCACCAACGAGCAGAGCCGGGTCTTCTTTGCGGAGCATCTTTGTGCCCATCACTGCACTCATGCTGCACCTCCGGCGACGCTCGCTACTGCTTTGACGATGTTGTGGTAGCCGGTACAGCGACAGAGGTTGCCTTCAAGGCCTTCACGGATCTGCTCTTCGGTAGGGTTCGGGTTCTCCTTCAGGAACGAAGTCGACGCCATGACCATGCCCGGCGTGCAGTAACCGCACTGCAGGGCGTGGCACTGCTGGAATGCTTCTTGCATTGGGTGCCAATTCTGATCGCCGGTGGCGATGCCCTCCGCCTCGGCCACAGCGGCCAAGCCTTCGATCGTCGTGAGGTCAGTGCCGTTCGCCTGTACGGCGAGGACTGTGCAGGACTTCACTGACTCGCCATCCATGTGAATCGTGCATGCGCCGCAGGATGAGCTATCGCATCCAATGTTCGTACCGGTAAGTCCAATGCCATCGCGTAAGTGATGGACCAGCAAGGTTCTCGGTTCAACGTCGTGGGTATACGTCTTCCCGTTGACGGTGACAGATACGTCCATAGATCCCCCTAAATAGTGGTGTGCCCTTGATCCTGTCTCAGATTTGTGACGCGCGCCACTTGGAATGGATTACGGATCCAGTCGAGGACGGCTGGTGGACATCGTTCTTGTTCGCGGGTTCTTGTTTGCGAATCGCGATCGGTGTGGTCAAACGTGGAGGCTCGCGCCGCTTTCGTCAGAATTCATATCTACATCGGACGAGGTTCTGGCGGATTCGTTGACCACAGAGCGTGACTCAAAGTGACACATAGCGCGAAACCGTCAGACTGAAGTGGCGTATGCAATCCATGAACCTGACGAGTCCGACAATGACTCCTCTTTGCTCAAGACTGTTGAGAAACCGTGACGGACAGCCCGGAGGTTCCGCCGCGTTCGTTCCTTTCGTGTTAACCCCTTCCCTCTGGTGCTCAGAGAGCATTTGTTGTTACTTTGCGTGACGAAGGCGGCGGGAAGTCCCGCCCGAGGATGGAGAAACAAACAATATGTTACGAAAAGACCACCGATTGTCGCAGAACAGGGCATTGCGTGCAGGGCTCGCTGCTCTGCTTGTTGGCACAACCGTTGCCGTCGCCCCTATTGGCGCTGCAGCCCAGATCGATCTTGGCGCTGCCGAAGGTACCTACACACTTCAGGACCAAAACTTTGGTCGCTTCCTTGAGAACCGAGACGATGGCAACGTCGGCACCGCTGCAGGCGAGAGCATCTCGACCGCATGGGCAGTGACGGCAACGCCTGACGGTTACCTCATTCAGTCCGTCGAGTCCGGCCTCTATCTCACGGCCAACCCGGCAGCTGATGATAACGCCGATAACTACAACGTCACCGTAGGCGGAGCTGACGGAAACGTTCTCTGGGAAATCAACGAGAACGACGATGGTTCAGTAAGCATCTACAACATTGCGCTCGACCGTCGCGTCGATGCCGATCGCCGTAACCTCTTCAACGTCGACACCTCGAGACAGGCTCGTCCTGACACGCAGTGGGAACTCACCCGCCTCGACGTCGACGCCCCAGGTCCAGACGCAGACCCAGCGCCTGCTGGCGATGCTGTTACCTTCACGTTCGAGAACTTGCAGCCAGAAGATGGCTTCTTCTTCACCGAGCCATGGGTCGGGCTTCACGGCGACGACTTCGATCTCTTCGACATCGGCGACCGGGTAACCCCAGGTCTCGAGTCTCTTGCCGAGGGCGGCAACACCGAGCTTCTCGGCGAAGAGTTTGCTCAGCCAGGTCGCCTCCAGGCAACCATTGGTAACGGCGAAGTCCAGTTCATCTCGCCTGGAGAGACCATCTCCGGTTCGATCGATGTGCGTAACCCGCAGGCGTACCAGTACGTCTCCTACGCATCGATGTTCATCCCAACCAACGATGCGTTCTTCGGCAACGACGATCTCATCCAGATCTTCGACGACGAAGGAAACTTCCTTGGTCCAATCACCATCGACGTCTTTGGTTCTGACGCACTCGACGCTGGCACCGAGGTCAACGACGCCCAGGGCGCCGCTGGCTTCTCGCTCGGCTTCGACGGTGTGAACGGTGGAACCTCAACCGACGACCCAAGTGGTGTTGCTGCTTCTCACCCGGGCTTCGACAACCTCGTTGGACTCCAGACCGCAGCCGGAACCACCATTGGTTCTGACGGTGGCGGCGTAGTCGAAGATGACGAGCCTTTCGCTCGAATCACCATCGACCTCGGCGATCCAATCAACACCCAGTCGGCTGTTGGTCCACTCTTCGACGGAAGTGAAGTCGACGGAGCCCCAGCCCCAGCTCCTGATCCCGATCCAGTTCCTGATCCAGTTCCTGGAGATCCAATTGGCGCAGTCTTTGTCGGCACCAACGATCTGGATGATAACTCGGTTGCAGCGTTCGCCCGAGCAGCCGACGGCACGCTCAGCCCGATTGGTGAATTCTCGACCGGCGGTCAAGGCTCCACCGAGTTCGACGGCGGCGAAGGCTTGGATCCATTGATCTCTGCCGACTCGCTCGTCGTGACCGAGGATGAGCGGTTCCTGCTCACCGTCAACGCTGGTAGCGACGAGATTGTCTCGTTCCGCATCAACGATGACTTCAGCCTCACCCGCGTCAGCGTCGTCGATTCCGGTGGCGTTGGACCGAACAGTGTCGCTGTCGACGATGGTTACGTATACGTCACCAACATCGACCGTGACGGACTTGCACTCGGCGAGGCGGGCACCACCCGTGGCGAGCCTAACGACGAAGGAAACGTCGTTGGATTCACGCTCTCCGACAGCGGTGTGTTGACTCCGACCGGAAATTCGGTCGATCTCGACAACCGTCCTGCAAACATCGACTTCTCAGAAGACGGTGACCGCATCATCGTGTCGTCGATCACGTCTGGTTCCGCTGCACTACTTGGCGAAAACTCCGAAGCTTCGATCTACAGCTTCGACGTATTGCGCTCTGGTCGTCTCCAGCTTGCCGACACCGGTACCCCAACCCTTCGAGGGAACACTGAGGGACGTAACTTGCCATCGGCTATCGACTTCGACATCACTGTCCAGAACGGTCGTGAGTTCGTTGTCGTCACCGAGGCACGTGAGTTCAACTCAGAAGGTGCACCACCTGCCCTTCCAGCCCTCCAGGCTGGTTCGGTAACCGTATACGAGCTTGGCGATGACTCGAGCCTGACCATCACCGAAGGCGACTTTGCCTTCACCGATGGCAACCGAGCAGCACCAAATTCATTCGGTGCTGACGGACAGCAGCTCACCGCATGCTGGATCGACTTCGGTCACGGCTCCGGATCGGACATCTTCTATGTATCGAACGCAATTAACGCTTCGATCTCGAGTGTCCGCCTTGCTGATGATGGCACCCTCGAAGTTATCGAGACCATCGCTGCACAAGGAGTCAGCGGATTCGATCAGCCTGGACAGACCGGTCCTGAGGTCTTCGGTACCACCGACGGCTTCATCGACCTCGACGTCGCTCCAGACGGCGACTACCTCTACCAACTCGAAGGCCTTAGCGGAAGCATTGGCGTCTACGAGTTGGACGGACTTGGTGGTCTGACCCAGATCCAAGAGCTTTCGGGTGAACTCCCAGAAATTGACACCCAGGGTCTCGTCGCCATCGGCGGCTGATCCAACGGGGTCAAGCCCCACCCGAATGCGGGCGGTGACGTAGTTAGAGTCCGTTAACCGCTTGTTCACGAAGATGCCCCCGCCTCCCAAGGCGGGGGCATCTGCGCGATTGCGGCTACGCTACAGCCATGGTTCTTCTCCTCGACCTACGACTTATGGGCCCGGCCTTCTGAGCGTTCCGCCAGAACAGCCGGGGTATGTCGTACGTTCGAAACCATCTTTGAGGAGTATTCACCTATGAGTGATCGCAATGATCAGGCAATGCGCTCTGCGCAGAAGTCGTCGGCAATGCCGGCACACAAATACCAAGCATTCCCACAAGTCGATCTGCCAGATCGCACGTGGCCCAGCAAGACCATCACCAAAGCGCCACTGTGGTGCTCGGTCGACCTTCGCGACGGAAACCAAGCGCTCATCGAGCCCATGGATTCCGAACGCAAGCACAAGATGTTCGATGCGCTCGTCGCTGCGGGCTTTAAGGAAATCGAGGTCGGCTTCCCGTCAGCATCGGATACTGACTTTCAGTTCGTGCGCGAAATCATCGAGCAGGGCAAGATCCCCGACGACGTCACCATTCAGGTGCTCACCCAATGCCGTGAGCCCCTGATTCGTCGTACGTACGAAGCCATTGCTGGTTCAAAGCAGGCCATCGTGCACATCTACAACTCGACTTCGACACTCCAACGCAAGGTCGTGTTCGGTCTCGACGAAGACGGCATCGTCGACATTGCGCTCAAGGGTGCCGAGCTCGCTCGCTCGCTCGAAGCAACGATTCCCGATACGAAGGTGCACTATGAGTACAGCCCCGAGTCCTTCACAGGAACCGAGCTCCCATTCGCGAAGCGCATCTGTGATGAAGTAATCGACGCGCTCGACCCGAGTGACAAGACGGTCATCATCAACCTGCCAGCAACGGTCGAGATGAGTACCGCCAACATCTACGGCGACATGATCGAGTGGATGGATCGCAACCTCGCCCGGCGCGACGAGATCGTGCTGAGTCTCCACCCGCACAACGATCGCGGCACCGGCGTTGCGGCAGCCGAGTTCGGCGTGATGGCTGGCGCTGATCGCGTCGAGGGAACCCTCTTCGGCAACGGTGAGCGAACTGGCAACGTCGACATCATCAACGTGGCAATGAACCTGTTCAGCCAAGGCGTCGACCCCGAGCTCGACATTTCAAACATCAACGAGCTGCGCCGCACCGCCGAGTACTGCAATCAGCTGCCCGTGCACCCTCGCCACCCATACGTCGGCGACCTCGTCTACACCGCCTTCAGTGGTTCGCATCAGGACGCCATCAAGAAGGGCTTCGAGGCAATGGCGAACAACGACTCGCCGCTCTTCGAGGTGCCGTACATTCCAATCGACCCTGAAGATGTCGGTCGCTCATATGAAGACGTGATTCGCGTGAACAGCCAGTCGGGCAAGGGTGGCGTTGCCTACCTACTGAAGGCCGAGCACAGCCTCGACCTTCCTCGCCGGATGCAGATCGAGTTCACTCGCGTCATTCAAGGCATCACCGACCGGACCGGCAAGGAGATGACCGGCTCGAACATCTACGACGAGTTCGACGCCACCTATCTCTCTAGTAGCGGGCCTTACTTACTCAACGGCTTTGAAGTCGCACAGAACGCGCAAGGCGCCGACCAAACGCTGCTCACCGCTCGGGTATCGGAGAACGACGATCCCAAGGTTGTCCAAGGCACCGGCAACGGTTCGCTCTCGGCCTTTGTTGCCGGCATGGAAGAGCTGACGGGCCAACAGCTTCGAGTACTCGATTACCAAGAGCACTCAAAGGGGTCGGGTTCCGACGCTGTAGCGGTCACGTTCGTCGAGATGGAAATCGACGGCGCCAACCTGTGGGGCTGCGGTGTTCACACCGACATCACCACCAGCTCCATGCGAGCGGTGGTCAGCGCAATGAACCGTTCCGCCAGCAGCTAGCCATCAACTTGATGGGGCCTGTCCCCGTTTGTCCGGGTGGAAACAACTGTTCTTCCCGAGTTTCGGTTCACTACGCCACGCTCGTAGACTCTCCAGCTGGCCTGCTCTCGAGTAGGTCACACCCCTGGCTACCGCGATTTGTGGTGCCAGTCGAAGAACGTGGGGCCATAGCCGGTCCACAGGGAGAAGGGTTTCGTTATGCCAACAATCAACCAGCTGGTCCGCAAGGGCCGGGAATCTAAGCGGCGTAAGGAAACTACGCCAGCTCTCAAGGGCGCTCCTCAGCGTCGTGGCGTGTGCACGCGTGTGTACACCACCACTCCAAAGAAGCCGAACTCTGCACTCCGCAAGGTCTGCCGTGTTCGCCTCACCTCTGGCATCGAAGTGACCGCCTACATCCCAGGCGAAGGCCACAACCTCCAAGAGCACAGCATCGTTCTCGTGCGTGGCGGTCGTGTAAAGGACCTTCCTGGTGTTCGCTACAAGGTCATCCGTGGCACGCTCGACACCTCCGGTGTTCGTGACCGCAAGCAAGCTCGTTCCCGTTACGGCGCAAAGAAGGGCTGAGGCACATGCGTAAAAACACAGCACCACGTCGCGAGCTCGCTCCAGACCCTGTTTATGACTCCGTGCTCGTCACGCAGTTCGTCAACAAAGTTCTCCAGCGCGGAAAGCGCGCAACCGCCGAGCGTATCGTGTACGAAGCACTCGATACCGTTGCAGAGAAGACCGGCGGCGAAGCCCTGGCAGTACTCAAGCGCGCGGTCGACAACACTCGTCCACAGCTTGAGGTCCGCAGCCGCCGTGTCGGCGGCGCCACCTATCAGGTGCCAGTCGAGGTTCGTCCTCGTCGTGCAAACACCCTCGCCATTCGTTGGTTGGTCAACAACTCACGTTCACGCCGCGAGCGTTCGATGGCACAGCGTCTCGCGAATGAATTGCTCGATGCTTCCAACGCTGTTGGCGCATCGGTGAAGCAGCGCGAAGATCTTCAGAAGATGGCTGAATCCAACAAGGCATTCGCTCACTACCGCTGGTAGCGCTAAATCTGTAACGGGCTTGGCCCGTTTCGTACGTACGAGTTCTGAGTAATCGTGTGAAGGCCGGGCCGCATTGGCCCGGCCTTCGACGCGTAAGAAGCGCAACTAGCTGCGTGGTGATCAATCTTGGGCTTCCGTATGTTGAATTAAACCCCTTCTCAGCAGTTGCCTTAAAGTTTCGGAATGCGGGCCGATTGGCCTATATGGACACAAATTCACGAAGCTTTATGGCGGAAAAGATAGGAAGTGGAAGAAGGCTGAAGCGCTCTTCCAAGCTCATCGCAGGAGCAAGTGTGGTGGCACTGGCGGCGACGGTGCTCTCCGTTGCGCCGATTGCGGCAAACCCTGTCCCGGGGACGAGCGCGGGACCTTCGTCTCTCGCAGAATTCCTACCGGCACCAAACCCATCGCCCTACTGCGCAGGGGCAGAATATTTTGGGCCGATCGATGGCCACGCCGAACTGGTTGCGAACCCAACGTCTTTTGATATCGATCCGACTTTCGACGCCGACGGCGACGGCAACCCCGCAAACGACTCCGGTACTCAGAGGATTGGCCAATTGACTGCCAGCACCGCCTCAGGCATCTCGCTGGTTGCGACCACGACGGCCCAGGCGCTGGACGGCGGGACCCCAAGGATCCACGCAGTCGGCACCAACATTTCCAATGGTGTGACGACGGGAACCGGGGCGGAAATGAATGTCACGCTTTCCCAGCCATTGTTCTACAGCCAGTGGGTCTTTACCGACGTTGACCTCAGCGCTGAAGGCTTTGAAGTCACCCCGAATTGGAATGCAGCTCCCGGTCAATTCGCTGCATTCGGTGGCGACGCAAACTTCGCCTTCACTCCCTCTGACGCTGGTTTCGAACCAAGTGGCCCTGGTTCGTCGAACGTGCTGGTCGATTTCAACGACACGAATGCGGTGAACCAAAGAGGATCCGACTTAGAGACCCGTGCGCAGGTTGATTTCCTCGGCGCTGTCAACGGTTTGGATTTCTTGAAGACCGGCAGAGGAAATGCTGGCTTCACCGTCGGTGGCGGTTGTGCCCCTCTCGGCATTGCCAAGACGGCCTCCGCTCCCGTCTATGACCCCGCAACTGGGGCGTATACGGTCGCCTACACCATCAACGTGAACAACAACCTTCCCGACGACGCTACCCTTGCGGCTGCTGTCGCAGCAGCACAGTCTACGGCTGCGTCATCGTTCATTTCTGGCGTGCCAACGTCGATCGCCGACACCGATCTCCAGGTAGTGGATCCGCTCGACACCACCGGCTTCTCTGCGGTGAACGTGATCAGCATTGGCTCGGCGAATGGCCTTACGGTCAACCCTGCATACGATGGCCAGTCCGACACAAACTTGCTTGCAGGCAGTGACGTCATTGCGGCTGGAGTTACGGGAACCATCGACCTGGTGGTCGAATACGTCCCAGACCTTGGGCCGCTTTGGCACGACTGTACACACGACGTCCTGAACCAGGCGGAAGCGTTCGCGAATGCCGATGGCGTAGCGACATCTGACCTCAGTGACGATGGCCTCGACGCTTCGCCAGCGTCGGACAACGGTGTTGGGACTACCGACGACCCGACTCTGATCACCTTCACTGATCTCCCGTGTGAAATCAGCCTTGCAAAGGACATCAGCGCCGCTCCCGTAGCGAACGGTGATGGCAGCTACACCTTGGAGTACACGCTCGTTGCAGAAAACACTGGCGTCGTCCCGCTGAGCAACGTTGCGATCAATGACGACCTGGCAACGGCCTTTGCTTCGGCGGCTGCGTTCACCCCAACCCTCGTCAGCGACACCTGCGCCGGCGCAACGCTCGCTTCGGCTGCTACGTGCTCGCAGGTAATCTCGGTGACGTTTACTCCAGCACCTGGAGCCCTCGGTCCGTTCGATAACTCGGCAGTAGTTACAGCTGAAACGCCTGGCGGTGTTCCCGTAAGCGATATCTCCCAGGACGGCGCAGACGCGGATCCTGATGGCGATGGCGATCCTTCGAACAACTCGGAGCCCACCAGTTTCAGCCTTCCGGCAGAACCTTCCCTCGACCTCGTGAAGTCGGCTGATGTGGCCACGGTCGGTGCCGTTGGCGATCCGGTGATCTTCAGCTTTGTAGTCACCAACGATGGCAACGTGCCGTTGGATCCTGTTTCGGTGAACGACCCTCTTGTTGGGTCGGTTACGTGTACGCCAACCGTCCTTGACCCTGGGCAGGTTGCGAACTGTGTTGCGGACACCCCGTACCTCACCACGCAGGCCGATATTGACGCCGGCGGCTTCTCGAACACGGCCACCGCAGAAGGTGGCCTCGATCCTGCTTTCGGTCTGCCTCCGGTCAGCTCCGATCCAGACACCGCCGACATCGTTGCGGATCTCGTTCCGTCGCTTGCGTTGACGAAGGCTGCTGATGTGGCGACTGTTGGTGCGGTTGGGGATCCAGTGATCTTTAGCTTCACCGTTGAGAACGACGGTAACGTCACCTTGGACCCAGTTGCGGTGATTGACCCGCTCGTTGGTCCGGTTACCTGTACACCAACTGCACTCGCGCCGACCCAAATTGCGAATTGTGTTGCTGATAACCCGTATCTGACCACGCAGGCTGATCTTGATGCGGGTGGCTTTACGAACACGGCAACCGCAGAAGGAACACCACCTGCTGGTTCGGGTCTGCCACCCGTAGCATCAGATCCCGCAAGTGCTTCGGTCGTCACTGACCCATTGCCTGCGATCGAGTTGGTAAAGGCAACGACGACTGCTGCGTTTAGTGCGGTCGGTGAAGTTGTTCCCTTTACGTTCGACGTGACGAACACCGGTAACGTGACCTTGGATCCGATCTCGGTGACCGACCCGTTGATTCCGGGCATCGTGTGCCCAACCGGGCCTTTGGCTCCGACGGCCACCGCCACCTGTACCGGTGACTACATCGTGACGCAGGCCGATCTTGATGCTGGCGAGTTCACGAACTCGGCATCTGCTACCGGTGAACCACCAGCTGGCCTTGGAGCTCCTGCACCAGTTGCTGACGACACGGTCGTCACTCCAGCTAACCCGGCTGTTGGGATTGATCTGGTCAAGGCCGCAGCTGACCCAACGGTTGCGCTGACCGCTCCCGGCCAGATCGTGTCGTTCACCTTTACGGTCACCAATACCGGCAACGTGACGCTGGATCCAGTCAGTGTTACCGATCCGCTGATCCCAGGCGTAGTTTGCCCGGCCGGCCCGTTGGCACCGCTTGCTTCGGCGGTCTGCACCGGTGACTACATCGTCACTCAGGCCGATGTCGATGCTGGGGAGTTCACCAACACGGCAACGGCGACTGGCGAGCCACCGGCTGGTTTGGGCCTTACCCCACCGGTTGCTGGCGACACTGTCGTTACTCCGGCGCTGGTCATCGAGTCAGATTCGAGCTTGGGCAACACGCCAGGTTCTGATGTCACGATCGATCCCTTGGCCAACGATCCAAACGCAGCAAACCTCGATCCGACGACGGTGATGCTTATCGACCCAGCGACTGGCCTCCCGGTCACGAACTTGGTCGTTCCTGGTGAGGGTGAGTGGGTTGTCGATCCGGTTACCGGTGCAATCACGTTCATCCCTGAGCCTGGTTTCATCGGCGACCCAACGCCAGTTCAGTACCAAGTTGCCGACCTTGACGGCAACGTTGCGGAACCAGTTGACGTCATCGTTACCTACTTGCCTCTGCTCGAGCCTGACGAGAGCTTGGACAACGTCCACGGCTCGACGGTAACGATCGACGTATTGGGTAACGATCCTTCGGGAGCGATTCTCGATCCGGCTTCGGTGATGATTCTTGACCCATCTGGAAACCCAGTGACTTCGCTGGTCGTTCCTGGTGAGGGCGAGTGGGTTGTCGATCCGGTCACTGGTGCGATCTCGTTCATCCCCGAGCCCGGTTTCATCGGTGATCCGACACCGATCACCTACCAAGCGGCCGACTTCGACGGTGACTTGGCTGAGCCGGTTGAAGTTGTCGTCACCTACCTCGACCCAACCGAGATTCCTGATGATGAGAACCTGAACAACCCTGTTGGTTCTGATGTTA
>CAZBTI010000033.1:26845-27518 GCA_964494395.1 uncultured Acidimicrobiales bacterium
CGTTCATGCCAGAGGACGGTTTCCTTGGTGACCCAACTCCGGTTGATTACCAAGTGGACACGCTCGATGGTGAGACCGTTTCAGCTTCCGCTGTTGTGACCTACCTTCCAACCGAGATTCCTGATGATGAGAACCTGAACAACCCTGTTGGTTCTGATGTTACGGTTGACGTTCTTGCCAACGATGGTGACGTCGATCCGGACACGGTCTACCTGATTGATCCAGCTACTGGTCAGCCAACGAAGTCGTTGGTTGTTCCTGGTGAGGGCACGTGGGTTGTGAACCCGGATGGAAGTATCACGTTCATGCCAGAGGACGGTTTCCTTGGTGACCCAACTCCGGTTGATTACCAAGTAGCAACGGTGCTTGGTGAGGTTCTCACCGCTACCGCTGTCGTGACCTACCTCGATGCTCCTCCTGTGTTGGCATTCACTGGTCTCGAGTCACGGGAACTGCTTCTCGCAGCACTCCTCGCACTCGCCGCAGGCGCGGGATTCATCCGCCTTGTAAGCAACCCGATTGCAGCCCGTAAAGAGGACTAGCCCACAAACGTCTCTGAAACGTGCCTAGCACGTTTCAGATTCACATCGAGAGAAGGGGGCACGCCCGCAAGGGTGTGCCCCCTTCGCGTTGGTGCTGACCAAGGTGTATGTGTGGGAAACATAAATATGCA
>CAZBTI010000033.1:27618-29761 GCA_964494395.1 uncultured Acidimicrobiales bacterium
GCCCCCTTCGCGTTGGTGCTGACCAAGGTGTATGTGTGGGAAACATAAATATGCACAAAGCTATCTTTGTGGTTCTTTCTCAATTTTGGCTCAATACACGTATGGCATAATTTTCATCAAAGTTTGAACGTTTCAAAGCGACGCTGTTCGAGATGCGGGCATGGTCCATCACCTCATCACCCTGCCGACCTATCACGCCGCTGCGTTGTCCACGGACAACCTCGCGAAGGGCTACTTCGGAAAGGACGGCATGCTCGCTTACGTCGAGGGCGGGCAACGTCAAGAGATTCGTCAGGGCATCGCCACGGTGAAGCACCAAGATATGGCTGGCTCAAACCTTGGCGACGACCACAAGGAATACTTCTCCGGCGCACAGGCGCTCAAGGCCGGCGGCGGAAAGAACACCATGAACCAGTTCTAAAGCAGTCCAACTCTGGAATGGCGTGCGACGTCGATATCGAGCCAGCATTCGGGCCCTCGTCAACGAGAGCGGTCCTGTTCCTGCGAGTGCAACTAAAGTAGGGGGCTTCAAGGTCTGTGCAAACTTGACTTGCGGCCCCCACAAAGGTGTACATGCAGTTCGCAAAGAAGCTCGTTGAACGAACGCCCAACCCAGCCGATCGCACGTTGCGCGGGGACATCTTGGGCGGAATGGTGGCGGGTATCGTTGCGCTTCCGCTCATGCTCGCGCTCGGCGACCTCTCCGGGGTCGGCCCGATCGCGGGCGTATGGGGAGCCATCATCTTGGGTTTCATTGTGGCGATCCTCGGTGGAACGCCGTCGATGGTGTCGGTCCCCACCCCACCGATGATTGTGGCGTTCGCAGTGGTTTTCCAAGACGTCAACTCCGATCCGTCGTTGGTGTTTCCGGCGGTCGTGCTCGCTGGTCTGATGCAGATCCTCTTCGGCGTGCTCGGCCTGGGTCGCTACATCAAACTCGTGCCATATCCGGTGATCTCCGGTTTCATGAGCGGTATCGGCGTGATCTTGATAATCGTCCAGATTCTGCCCTTCCTCGGGTTATCGACCGAGAGCGGGACCCGTGCAACAATTCGCGCCATTCCCGATGCCATGGGCGCGGTGATTGGGCCAGCGGTGGTCTTGGGGATCGTCACCTTAGTCATCTTGTTCCTGTGGCCGTCCCGGCTCGGTCAGTACATTCCCGGCGCATTGGTTGCGGTGGTGGTGGGCACGTTGGCGGCGACTCAGATCGCGTTCTTTGAGGGGGTCCCGGCGATCGGTGACATACCACTCGGCTTTCCCGAACTCACCCTCCCTGGATTTTCTAGCGACACCATTGGCATCGTGTTTCGCGGAGCGGTCACCCTCGCCGTCCTGGGGTCGATCGACACCTTGTTGACATCGCTCATCGCTGACAACCTGACCCAAACGCGCCACGCCTCAGACCGCGAGCTCGCGGGGCAGGGCGTGGGTAATGCCGTCGCTGCGTTGTTCGGTGCCGTGCCGGGAGCCGGCGCGACATCGATCACGGTCGTCAGCATGCGTTCGGGTGGTCGGGGTCGGCTCGCTGCTGCTACGCACTCGATAGTTTTGTTGATCATCGTCTTGGTCGCTGGTCCGGTTGCCGAGTTGATCCCCCGGGCCGTTCTCGCCGGCATCTTGATCAAGGTCGGTCTCGACATCCTTGACACCGGCTATCTGCGCCGAGCGCACCGCGGACCACGCCTCGATTTGGTTCTGATGGTGGTCGTTCTGTTCATGACGGTCTTTGTCGACCTCATTACCGCCGTCGCCGTCGGCGTGGTCCTGGCAGCGATTGGCTTCGTCAAGCGGTTGGCGGACCAGCAACTCGAGAACTTCGACCTCGATACCGAATTATTCAACGACGAAGAACGAACGCTCCTCGACAACGCAGGTGGTCGCATCGTTGTCATCCGCTTCGACGGCCCGCTGAGTTTCGGCGCTGCTGCCGACATTGGCCACGAGGCGCGAGAGCGTATGCATGGCGAGACGGGCGCCATCGTTGTGGATTGCGGCCGCTTGAGCTTTGTCGACATGTCGGCAATTCTCGCGATCGAGGCGATCCTCGACGAGGCGAGCAACTCGCGCACCTCGGTGTTCATCTGTCGGATGAACGAGGAAGTACAGACCGCCCTCACTCGGGCCGACGTGCCCGAACACT
>CAZBTI010000034.1:0-4617 GCA_964494395.1 uncultured Acidimicrobiales bacterium
TGAGCCCCTTGAGTTGAGCCAACTGGCTCAACAAGCTGGCCCTCTCAGTCGAGCAAGTTTGAAAGGGACTGCCGCACCAAATAGGTGGTTAGGAAGTAGCGCGCGGGTTCAGGACGATGAGAACCCCAGCCGCAGCGCTCGCAACTGCCGCGATCATCCACGTCACTCCCCCCATCGTTTCGAGTTCGAAGAACCGACGGAGCGACGACACGAAGAACACCAAGGTGTATCCACCGGCCATTGCTGCTACGAGCAGCAGCTTCCACGCTTTTAGCGGCCGGCTGGCGACCAGGAGCACGACGAGTCCAATACTGAGAAGCGTGATCGTGGCGAGAGTTCGTGCCTCGTCGATCCCGATATCGGTCGTGCGGCGGGCGAACTCGTAGGCCGCGAAGGTTGCGGCCCCAGCGGCAATACCGGCCGGCAGGGAGAACCGCAGCACACGCGGTAAGAAACCGGCGCGCACACGGTCGGCTTCGGGAGCAAGCGCAAGGAAGAACCCGGGCAGGCCAATGCTGAATGTGCCGATCAAGGTGAGCTGGCGCGGCAGGAACGGGAAGGGCGAGCCGACGACTCCTACCAAGATCGTAAGCAACACTGCATAGACGGCCTTGGTCACGAACAGGTTCGCGACGCGCTCGACATTGTTGATGACTTTACGGCCTTCGTTCACCACCACCGGCAGCGTCGCGAACGCATTATCGGTCAACACGAGGTCGGCAGCTGAACGGCTCGCAGCGCTACCTGATCCCATCGCGATTCCGAGGTTGGCGTCTTTGAGAGCGAGTACATCGTTCACCCCGTCGCCGGTCATCGCAACGACATGGCCGCGTTCTTGGAGGGCCTTGACCATCTCCTGTTTCTGGCGGGGAGCGACCCGACCAAAGACCGTGCCCGCCTCTAGCGATGCCCCAACTTGGTCACGCGATTCGCTGAGATCCCGTGCATCGACGGGCGAGCTAAGCATCGTGACACCTGCGCGCTCGGCAATTGCTGCCACCGTCTCGGGGTTATCGCCCGAGATGACCTTGATCGTGACGTTCTGATCGGCGAAGTATTGCAGCGTGTCCTGAGCATCGGGCCGGATCTCGTCCTCAAGCTCAACGATCGCCATCGTTTCAAGTCCGCCTGGAGCCGAGTCGCCGGACGGTCCTTCGCTCGATGCCGCAAGCGCAACGAGCCGCTTACCCGCAGCGCTTCGTTGCTCGACGATCGACCGATTCGGGTCTTCATCCGAGAGGAGAACATCGGGGGCTCCGATATAGAACCAGCCATGGTCCTCGAAACAGACCGCGGACCATTTCCTGGCGCTCGAGAACGGCTCGATCGTCTGCGGCTTCCAGCCGGGGGAAGCGCCAACGGCGGGAGCGATCGCTGCCATGGTGGCGTTAGGCGCTTCGTCTGCCGCCACCATTGCCGCTAGCGCGCGATGGGCTTGTTCCTCCGACCATCCTGAGGCCACGTGCGTCGTGCCGTATGTAATCTCGCCGGTCGTTATCGTGCCGGTCTTGTCGAGACACAGAACATCGACTCGGGCCAAGACCTCGACGGTCGAGAGTTCGGAAGCGAGCGCGTTTCGTCGGGTGAGTTCCAGCACGCCGGCAACGAAGGCCAAACTGGTCAGCAGCACTAGCCCGTCGGGAACCATGGCAACCGCTGCCGCAACGGTGCCCTGCAGAGCGTCCTGCCAGCGCTCTTCGACGTCGAGCAGAGCAAGCAACAACAGGATCGAGCTGATCGGGATGATCACTGTGAGCCACTTCAGGATTCGGTTCACCGCTGCTCGCAACTCGGACTCTGCGGCCCGGAACGTCTTTGCTTCGGCGGTCAATCCGGCAGCAAAGCTATCGGCGCCAACCGCGGTAGCGCGCATGCTGCCGGTTCCGGCGACGACGAAGCTGCCCGAGTGCGCCTCGTCGCCGAGAGCCTTTGGGACGGGTAGCGACTCGCCGGTCAGTTCTGATTCGTCGAGCTGTAAACCGGTCGCAGAGAGGATTTCTCCATCGACGGGAAGCTGGCCGCCAGCGCTGAGCACCACAACGTCGTCGAGGACGATTTCAGCTGTTTCGATCGTGACATGGGAACCGTTGCGGATGACGGTTGCATCTGGTTGGGTCAGCACCTCAAGTCGGGCGAGCTCTCGTCGAGCCTTTATCTCTTGGGCGATACCCAAGATGCTGTTCGAAAACACCACACCGACAAAGAGACCGTCTTCTATATGTCCCGAGATAACCACGAGAGCAAAGAGCACGATCATGATCGCGTTGACCGGCGTGAGCACGTTCGCCCCAACGATTTGGGCTACCGAACGGCCCTCAGGCTCGGCAAATTCGTTGGTCTTGCCTTCGCTGCGCCGCTGAACAACCTCGGCGTCGGAGAGACCTAGTATCTCGGTGCTACTCAAGAACGCTCAGCTCTCATGGCAACCACTCGGGCTTCTGTTCGCCGGCCTCAACCGCAATCGTTAAGTGGCTGGCCTTCGGGGCCAGCGGGCAGGGCCACTGCGGGTCCCACATACATGACGGGTGGTACGCAAAGTTGAAGTCGAGTGCGAGCTGGTTCGGCCCTGGGCTGCCCAGGTCCGCGGATTTCGCGCCGTCGAGGAGATACCGGCCGGCACCATAGGTCGAGGTCCCGTTCGTCGTGTCGCGAAAAGGAAGCAGGAGACCGCCACCGTACGCGGCTAGCCAGAACAGGGCGAGCCGGTGACTCTCGCCATCGCGATCAAACACGACCGAGCCAATTTGTTCAAATATCGAGGGGCCGCCGGCGACCGTCGCCACCGTTTCACCAACAGCTATTGGCTCTACCGTGCCAACAACGTTCCACGAAGGGTCGTAGTCGAAATACGGCAGCGCGGTTGCGTCGAGACCGTCTGGCTCTAACAGCGGGCTTGCTGGATGGGTGAGGAAGAGATCTTGGCGTCCGTCACGCCAAGCTTGCCAACTCTTTGGGCCTACGCCAGCAACATGCAACGCGTCATAGAGCGCAGCGACCTTGCGTCGGTAATCGACGAGGTCCAGGGTGTGTTCCATAGAGGCGAGATCACTCGCCTTTCCATCGTTTACAGGCATAGCTAGTTGTATAGCAGCGAAGCACCCAACTGCAGGCTTTCGACTAGCGAATCACGTTCGGCCCGAAATGTGACACTTGTCCGAGCGCCCTTCGTCTCTGGCTGCCGCCAAGAGCATGATCTACTCTCGCAAACATGGCAGTACGTAATATTTCCCGCAACATCCTTTCGCGGCCACTCATCGTGGCTGCAGCCGCAGCGAGCATCGTGGTGATGCTGACGCTGGCGGTATTGGCGGGAACCGCAGGGACTGCATTTGCAGGCAATGTCGATCACGATCGACTGGTCCCTGAAGCACCTCGACGTGATGTCCCGATCGTCCTCGATGGCGCTGTCTGGAAGTCGGTGCAGTTCAACGACCGAATCATCGTGGCCGGAGATTTCCAACAGGTCGAAACATCGCGAGGTGGCCCGGTTGTGAATCGGCCAAACATCTTCGCTTACGACGTCAACACCGGCGACCTCATCGATGACTTCAACCCTGCCGTCAACGGCGCGGTTTTCGACGTGGTCGTCGATGAAAGCGATAACTCGTTGTTCCTCGGCGGTACGTTCACCCAAATCGATGGTCAGTTCCGCACTCGTCTCGCCAAGCTCGATTACTTCGGCAACCTCGACCCGACCTTCAGAGCCACTGCGTCGGCGCGAGTGAATACGCTCGTGGTCGGTGATGGCGAGCTGTACGTCGGCGGAACCTTCGCCACCGTCAATAACCAAGCGCACAATCAGATTGCAGCGGTCGACACCGTGTTCGGACGAAGCGTGGCCGACTTCAACTATCAGATTCGCGGAGTCTTTGGACGAGACGGCAGCCAATCGGTCCGTGCCCTCGACCTCACCGAGGACAACCGCCTCTTCGTTGCCCACGTCGGTCAAGAAATCGTCGACAATAACGGGGTTGGCCACGACCATGTCGGTGTTGCCGTGATCGACCTAGACGCCAACCGCGTTGAGAACTGGAACACCCCATGGTTTGCCTCGGTCCGCCCACGTTGCAGCCAAGGCGACGGCGACCTCCGTATTCGCGACGCTGAGCTCAGCCCAGACGAATCGGTCTTTATCGTCGTAGAGCAAGGTGGCTATAACTGCGACAAGATCCTCTCGTTCGACACCGACGGTGGCGCAAACACCGAGCCAAACTGGGTTTCGGCAGCCTTCGACTCGGTCTTCTCGGTAGGCGTTACCAACGACACCGTCTACGTGGGTGGCCACTTCTGCTTCATCGAAGCACTCGGCGCAATTCCTTCCTCACAGGCCCTCAACTACCCGTTCATGCCTTCGCCAGAGAGCTGCGACATTGGCAATGGCAACGACGATGTCGATGGCATCCCTGCCCGCCAGCAAATCGCGGCACTCAATATCAACACCGGTGCGGCACTCGATTGGAATCCAACATCGAACGCACTCGTTGGCGTCTTCGACATCGAGCCGGTTGAGCGAGGTTTGCTCGTTGGACAAGATAGCAACCGCATCGGCACTATTCGTACCGGGCACCACGCCTTCTTGGACTTCGGTGGCACAACCCCCGCTTTCAACCCGGCCCC
>CAZBTI010000034.1:4717-17018 GCA_964494395.1 uncultured Acidimicrobiales bacterium
TGGCAGGCCAGGTCATCGACATCTCATGTAACCCAGTCACCGTAGGTGGCGGCAATGGGGGCAACACGCCAACACCGACGCCGGCCGGAGGCGAGTTCGTTCCTCAGCAAGGCGTGACGTACCGACTGACTGCACAGAACGGCAGCGTCTTGGCTGGAAATGCTGGCGGTGCTCGCGATGCATTTGCACTCTCTTCTGCAGCTGCGGCGGCAAACCTCGGTGCTGTGAGTTGGGAGTTCGTCGATGCTGGCAACGGTCAGTATCACATCGACCTCGCCAGCGGCGGAGACTTCAGCCGCCTAACGGTCACCGACAATGCTGGCGAACCACTGTTTGCCCGCCTGACCCGAGATCGTTTCACTGGTGGCGACAAGACGTTTGCCATCCAAGAAACGTCTCCAGGATCAGGCCGTTACCACATCACTGCATTGGATAACCGAATCAACGGTGGTAACGACCGTCTGTTCTTGACCAACAACGACGCGGGCTTCACGTCACCGAACACCACCGGCTCGAACGTCACCTTCACGATCACCCCGGCCGGTTAGCAACCAACAGCAGAAACGCGAGCGGAGTTACTCCCCCAAGATCCGGGGAAGCATGTCGGCTGCGTACTTCTTTGGCCACTCAGGGTTGTCGCCTACTGGATGGTCGATAGCGGCCTGGACGAGCATCTGTGTGAGGTCGCTTCGGGTCGGAATGTTCTCGACGACGTCGAACAACTGTGCCTGAAGGAACGGTGCGTACCACGATGCCCATTCTGGATCGATGCCATCGGCGGCTATGTATGCACGGTGGTGGCTGTGGCCGGTCTTCATAATGAGGCCAGCAAGGTCTTCGACGGTCAACGTGTTTGCCATTTTGATGGATCACTTTCGCTAGGTGCGGCGGCTTTCGCTGCATCTCTTGTTGAGGTTAGGTCTGTCCAGAAGTTCAAACGTTACAAAAACTTGAGGCGATCGAAACCCTAGGAAGGATCCGCTAGTTCGACCATGTCCGCGACCATAGCGATAACACGGTCTGCTTCAGCAATCACCGCATCGACCTGTTCGCCAGCGTGACCCAGGTAGCTTTTCGGATCTAGAGCGTCGACCGCCGATGGCGCTTGGTCTCGCACAACTTCGTCGAACGTTGACCCGGTTGTGTCGACCATTTGCACCATTTCGGCAACCTTGTCGTGAGCTACTTGGCGTCCGAGCTCGCGTGCGAGGAACATCATGACCGCTTCGGCCATGATTGCTCCACCGGTCTTGCCAAGGTTTTCTTGCATCGTGGCGGTGTTGACTTCTAAACCTTCGATGAGTCGGCGTGCAGCATCTATGCCACCACCGGCAACAGCGATCGAAGGTGCGACCGAATTCCATTCGAGTGCCCAAGCAGCTGTTGCCCGATCATGGTCGGCCATGGCACCGTCGAGTGCGAGGTCGAGGTAGGAACGGGTGAGTCGACCTGCTCGCATCATCTGCTGGGACAGGATCGGGTTGCGCTTTTGAGGCATTGTGCTCGACGTCCCGCCGCCGGCAACCCGGCCTTCGGCTAGCTCGGCCAACTCGGTTTGGGCGCTCAGCGCTACGTCATGGCCAATCTTGGAGATCGAGGAAGACACTTGAGCTGTCCAAGCAACGACCTCAACAATGCGGTCACGGCCCGAGTGCCAACTGATCTTCGGGTCACTGAGTTCGAGGATCTCGGCCATTGCCTTCCGGACGGCGAGGCCGTCGGGCGCGATCGAAGCAATGGTTCCTACAGCTCCACCGAACTGGATGGTTTGGACGCGTTGGCGAAGCTGGGCAAGCCGCTCCATATGGCGCAATAGCGGGCTGAGCCAACCCGCAACCCGATACCCAAAGGTGATCGGAACGGCTTGTTGCATTTGGCTTCGACCAGGCATGGGTGTGTCGCGGTGCTTTTCGGCAAGCTTGGAAAGCGCCCGAACCAGCATTGCGAGATCAACCATGATCTCGTTCAATGCCGCTCTCATCTGTAGCACCAGCGCCGTGTCCATGATGTCTTGAGACGTTGCGCCCCAATGAGCCCACTGTCCCAGGTTATTCGGGACGACCTCGACGATTTGTTTAACCAAGCCAACCACCGGGTAGCCAACAATGGCCATCGACTCGGCAAGCTTGGCGAAGTCGAGGTCGTCGACCGTTACCTTTGCGATCTCAACGGCAGCTTCACGTGGGATAAGCCCGATGTCGGCTTGGGCGGTGGCCAAGGCTGCCTCGACTTCGAGGTACCGCTCGATCAGGCTGCGTTCGCCCAAGATGGAGCGCAACTCATCGGTGGTGTGCAGAACTCCAGATACGTCGGAGTCGAGTGCAGAAAGTGCTTGTCGATGTACAGGGGGCAATTAGGAACCTACGATCGATTGGCAGTCAATGGCCTTCATGGCGGCCATGAGCTTTGCATTTTCGCTGTAGTCCACCGGCACGTCGATCACGTGTACGCCGCCAGTATCGGCTGCGTTCGCCAACGCGTCCGCGAGGCCTGCGGCACTATCGACCCGCGTACCGGTCGAACCAAAGGCTGTGGCGTAGGAAATGATGTCCGGGTTGGTGAACTCAACCCCGTGGACGGCGTTGCCCATCGCCTCTTGTTTGAGTTGGATCATTCCTAACGCGCCGTCGTTAAAGATCACCACGGTGAGGTCGAGTCCGAGGCGCACTGCGGTCTCGATCTCCTGGCCGGTCATCATGAAACCACCGTCGCCGACGACAGCGACGACGCGACGCTCGGGATACACCAGCTTGGCTGCGATCGCGGCGGGCACACCCGTGCCCATCGAACCCAGCGCCGAGTCAACCAGAATGGTTCGAGGTGCCAGCGCCGGATAGTTCCGGGTCATCCACAACTTATGGATGCCATTGTCCAAGCTGATGATGTCTTCGGGACCGAGCGCCTTGCGTACGGTCTGCGCGACGTGCTGCGGTTTGACGATTCCGGGAGTCGGATCGGTGGGTTCTGCCGTCATCGCGCCAACCGCAGCTTTCCGCAGCTTGGCATAACCGTCGAGCTCCCACGACGCTACCCCACTCACACGCTCGGTGAGCTCGCTTAGAGAGTGCGCCATATCGCCGACTACCTGATGCTGCGGGAACCAGATCGTGTCCGCGGTGGCGGGTGAGTCATGAATGTGGATCACCGTTCGAGCGTCGTCGGGCTTCATGATGAAGGGCGATTTTTCGATCACGTTATGACCCACGCTCAACACGAGGTCGCTGTGCTGCACCGCGCAATGCGGGACTCCCATTCCGGGCATTCCCGCGGAACCCAAGAACTGGTCGCTCATCTCGTCGCCGACACCCTTGCCCATCATCGTGCAAATGAAGGGGATACCGGTTGCGGACAGGAAGTCTCGCACCGCTGGTGGCACCGATTGGCGAGCGTTCGCGCTCGCACCGAGGAGCACTAATGGCCGCTTAGCCTCTTGCAACAGGGTTGCTGCTGTGGCCAGTGAGGCCTCCGTTGCCAGCGCTGGATCAGCTCGACCAATCTCGAGCAACGGGTGGATTCCTGCTGGTTCAGCAGACACATCCATCGGCAGTTCGAGATGTACCGGACCTTGCGGATACTCGAGCGCGACGTGGATGGCTTCTGCGATCAGGCCAGGGAGCGCCGCGGCCGATGGGACCGATGCCGACATCTTCGTGATGGGCGTCATAAGGCCGACGACATCGACCAGCTGGTACTTGCCCTGCATGTTGTCGAGGATCGGCTTTTGGCCCGTGAGCACCAGCATGGGCGACTCGGCCAACCAGGCGTGGGCGACCGGCGTTGCCAAGTTGGTGGCTCCCGCCCCGAGGGTCGACATGGCAACGGCGAGCCCTCCCGTGAGGTGGCCATGTGCCGCAGCCATGAAACCGGCTGCACCTTCGTGGCGGGTCAACACGAAGCTCACCTGGTTAGAGTTCGCTACGGCTTCAACGAAGGGAAGGTTCTCATCACCGGGCAGACCAAAGACGTAGGAGACTCCCTCTTTTTCGAGGGCAACGAGTAACTGCTGTGCTGCATTCATCGGCTCAGATCTCCTGGCTTCCGCTAACAATGACGACGCCAGGGTCCTCAGCTCGAATCTTCTCGAGCATCTGGTGGCCCATCTCTTTGATCATCCGAGCGCTCTTGAGGATCTCTTCGGCATTCGATGCTGGGATGACCGCAGCACCGGTCGAGTCAGCGAAGATGATGTCGCCGGGAACGACCGTAACCCCGGCGACCTCGATGGGAACATCGGTGACGTAGGGCTGAATTTCGTTTCCGCCAGCGCGGACTGCTTCGCCTCGGCAGTAGAAGGCACCCGGATACTCGGCGAGTTCATCGAAGTCACGCAATCGAGCGTCACACAGTACTCCTGCGAGGCCGTGGTTGGTGACCCGAGACAGCTTCGTCGACCCACCCAACGATGCTTCATGGTGACCAGAAGACGACATGACCAAGACCCGTCCCGCCATCTCGCGCTCACCGAGCGAACGATAGATCGCCGGCCCGAGGCTGTGTTTGCGAAGATCCATAAGATCGCGGCGCACCGGCAAGAAACCAATGGTCACCGCAGGCCCAAACAGCACCTTGGATGGGTCCGGAGAAACTAGATCAACGATGTGGGACCGGTGAGCGAACGCCTTGGTCATCGCGTCGATGATGTCGGCAGTCGCGAGCCCTTCGATAAGGGCTCGGTCTGGTATCTCGTACATGGATCTCCCGAGTTGATTACTGAGAACGAAGAGTTGGCGCAGCGGCGCCACTCAGATCCTACAGGTTTGGGTACTTACCCCGAGGGCTCGTTTTTGCGCCTCGGATGCCCGGTCGACTTGCTCACGCGTTGTTCGCGATCACCCGCTTGACCGCTGCCGAAACATCGTTCGTCGTGAAGCCGAAAAGCTCTTCGAGCATCGGCACCGGTCCGGACTTACCGAAGCGGTCAATGCCGATAACTTCGCCGCCCTCTCCCGCGTAGCGATGCCACCCTTGGCTGGCACCTTCTTCGACCGTGACTCGAGCACCAATGGTGCTTGGGAGAACACGCTGTCGGTATTGCTCGTCCTGCTCCTCGAAGATCTCCCATGACGCAAGGTTCACCACTCGAACGTGGATTCCTTCGTTAGCGAGCGCCTCACGGGTGGCCATCGCAAGGTGCACCTCGGCGCCGGTCGCGATGATGATCGCATCGGGTGCGGCACCATCGGGCGGATCGGCAAGCACGTAGCCTCCACGTGTAACGCCGCTCGCGGGCGCAAATGTTGTCCGGTCGATGACGGGAACCTTTTGGTGCGCAATCGAAATGATCGTCGGGCCATCTGTTCGCTCCAGCGCGAGCTTCCACGCTTCGACGGTCTCATTCGCATCGGCCGGACGGACGAGCGTGAGATTTGGCATTGCCCGGTAGCTGGCGAGATGGTCGATTGGTTGGTGGGTGGGACCGTCAGAGCCGACCCGGAACGAGTCATTGGTCAACACGTGAATAACGGGAAGGCCCATCAAGGCCGAGAGCCGGATTGCTCCTCGGCCGTACTCGCTGAACACGAGATAGGTGGAGTCATAGGTCCGAACGTCGGACAGCGCGAGACCGTTCGCGATTGCGGACATTGCATGCTCTCGGGTGCCGTAGTGCATGTTGCGGCCCCACGGAGTGTCAGGCTGGTTACCGCCAGCTTCGGGGAACCACATGAGCGTCATCGACTTCATGGCAGTGTCGGACGCGCCTCCGAGCAACCACGGAAATTTCGGGCCTATCGCATTGATCGATGCAAAGGACGCCTCTCGCCCCGCGACCATTTCGCTGGGGTCATCCCAGCTGGGCAGATCCGAGTCCCAGCCGTCAGGGAGTTCCCGGTTAGCCATCTTGGCGATGTGACCTGCGAATTCCGGTTGAGCTTTCGTGAACGCGTCCCACTTGGTGTTCCATTCGGTTCGCGCTTTTTGTCCGCGTTCGTAGAACGTGGCTTTCACATGTTCGCGGACCTCGTCGGGAATGAGAAAGCTGCTGTTCGTTGGCCAACCGTAGGCGTCTTTGGTTGCAGCGGTTTCTTCTGGGCCCATTGGAATCCCGTGCATGGGCTGGGTTCCTGCCCGGTTGGGTGAACCCCAACCAATAACGCTGGTCATGTCGATGAACGTCGGACGATCTTGCTCGACGCGAAACGCTGCCAACGCTGCGCGAATGGCGTCACGATCGTTGGCATCGGCAACCTTGATCACGTTCCAACCGAGCGCAGCGAAGCGGGCGCTGACGTCTTCGGTGAACGCAAGGTTGGTCGAGCCTTCGATCGAGATGCTGTTGTTGTCATAAATCCAGCACAGGTTTGAGAGCTTTTGGTGCCCGGCATACGAGGCTGCTTCGTAGGCAATACCTTCCATGACGTCGCCGTCTCCGCCCAGTGCGATTACTTCGTGATCGAACAGGCCTGTCTTATCGACGTCGAAGGTCGCTGCCTTCCAACGTTGGGCAACCGCCATACCGACCGAATTTGCGAGGCCTTGGCCGAGTGGCCCAGTGGAGGTTTCGATGCCTGCGAGAACTCCGTGTTCGGGGTGGCCGGTCGCACGCCCCTCACCCTGTCGATACTGGCGGAGTTCGTCGACGGTCATTGCCGGTTCACCAACAGGCCCGGTACCTGGGTCGACCGAACGGACGTCGGCCAACAACAACATGGAGTAGAGCAAGATGCCCGCGTGGCCAACAGAGAGGACGAAGCGATCGCGGTTTTCCCACAATGGGTCTTGCGGGTCGTAGCGAAGGTGCTCGGTATAGATGGTGTAGAGCGCTGGAGCCAAGGCCATGGCAGTGCCTGGATATCCCGAGCCAGCGTTCTCGACCGCGTCGATAGAGAGCGTGCGAAGGGTGGTAATCGCGAGCGCGTCAAGGTCCTCGTTCGTTGTCTCTTCCATTGCTATTCCGATCCTCCGGCCAGAAGTGTGACGAGCGCGCCGAGATCGGGTGCAACCAACTCGGGAATTCGATCGTGTGGAGCGCGTGCAGCGCCCGGACGATCGATAAAGACTGCGTTGGCACCAGCGAGCAGCGCCCCGTTCACGTCCCAGTCGTGGGCCGCGACCATCGTGATTGCTCCCATTGGCACGTCGAGCTGCTCGGCGGCGTACCGGTAGGTGTCGCCGTGTGGCTTGAACCGTTGCACCGTCTCGACCGACATGATGGTGTCGAAGTACGATTCGATGCTGGCAAAACCGAGCTGAGCGCGAACCACATCGAGCCGAGAGTTGGTAAGCGTGGCGAGTCTGAACCCGTATTGCTTAAGTGTTGCGAGGCCGTCGGCTACGTCGGGGTGCGGTGGCAGCTCCGACATTGCCCCAACAAGAGTTGTTGCATCCTCCACACTCACTGGTTTGCCCGCACGGGTTGCGCTCGTCATGAGCGCTCCTACAGCCAGTTCATCAAACGAGTGATAGTCGCCGGTCACCGATACTTCTAACGAGTAGCGCAGCAGCATTCCGAACCACTCCGGCAACAAGTCGGCGTCGCCAAAGGTGGCGGTGAAGTTCTTCCCGAGAGCTTTCACGTCGAGCAACGTCTCGTTCACGTCGAACAGCAATACATCAGCAGTCATTGATCTACCCTTCCCGCGCTGCGGTGAGCGCTGTAACCGCAGCGGTTACGTGATTGAACTTACCGTCGTCAGCCCGCGTCTGAGCCGGACGCTGATTCTTGGGCAGCCACTGCACTGGTGATTGCATCGACGACGGCGCTGAGCTGGCCTTTGAGTTCGTCGGAGCTAACCACACCGTCGGTGATTGCATCGCCGGCACGAGCCAGCATCAATTCAGCTTCGACGAGCGTGGTGCCAGCAATGGTCAACGACTCGCGGAGGTTTGCTTGCGCGAAGCTTGTGCCATCCTTGCCCGGAGTTGCTCCAATGACTGCTGCGAGCTTTCCACCGAGTGGAGCGTTGGGGTAAACGCGTGAGCTCCAGTCGAGGCCGTTCTTCAACACCGCTGGTACGCCGTGGTTGTACTCGGGAGTGACGAAGAGAACGGCGTCGGCGGCGACCACTGCTGCCTTGAGGTCGTCAACCGACTGAGGGGCGCCAGCTGTTTCTAGATCTTCATCGAAGAAGGGCACGGTACGAAGATCGAAGTCGACAACCTCTACACCAGCGGGAGCCAACTCTTGGATTGCCTTGATGAGGGCTTGATTCAAAGAACCTTCTCGGTAGCTTCCCGCAAGTGCAAGGATGCGAACGTTTTCTTCTGAATTCATGACTTCTCTTCTCTGCTTCTCGTAGGTGTAGGTAACGCAAGATTTGTTCAGTTGATCTAGTGACCGGCGTTGGTAGGCAATCTAGTGCCGTCCCGTGAAAGCCGACAGCCCTAATTCGCTCGTGATGGCACCCATGTTGATCGGGACGGGTGCTCCAGTTGCGTCGAGAATTCGGTTGCGATCGCATCAGGGAAGCTCTGCCCGCCTTGGGCCTGGCTGTCGCGCTGGTACATTGACCCCATCCCGACACGGTTAGGGTTGAGGCGGAGCTGTTGCCCGAAATACGGCCCCGATGATTGCGGCAGGGAGTACATGGTCACGCGCGTAATAGTTTTCTTCATCGGCCTTGTAGGGGTCCGGTGGATACTCGTGTCGATCGTCCGCAGCGTGGTAATTCCGCGGCCAGAGCGCGTGTGGTTGACCTCGATGATGTTCAGCCTGAGTCGCACGGTTACTCACGCGGTTGGAAGCAAACTCCCCCCTCGGCTCAAACACAAGGTCCTCGGTGCGTTTGCCCCAACGGTTCTCATCATGCTCCCGTTCGTCTGGTCGATTGGCATGATCCTTGCATTTGCTTTGCTCTACTGGGGTGTTGGCGTGGGTTCTTGGCAAATGAGTCTCGAATTCTCAGGTTCGTCGATGACCACCCTGGGGTTCGTGCCTGCACCGAATGCTGCGGCCAGAGTTCTCGCTGTTCTCGAGGCGCTTTTCGGACTCGGCATTATCGCCCTCATGATCAGCTTCTTACCAGCGCTGTACGGAACGTTCTCCAGGCGAGAGATCGCTGTTGGAAAACTGACGACACGAGCAGGTGCCCCACCCAACCCCGTTACCTTTCTCAAACGGCTCCACGAGATCGATCGACTCCATCACATCGACGAGAGTTGGGGCGAATGGGAAGACTGGTTCGTCGAGCTCAGTGAAACACACACGAGCTTTCCAGCCCTTGTGTACTTCCGATCTGCAAAGCCCGATCGTTCGTGGTTGCGAGCAGCCGAGACAGCGCTCGACACCGCAGCGCTCGTCAGGTCGTTGGATATGCCCGGTGCATCAGGCGAAGCAGATCTTCTGATTCGATCCGGGTCTAGAGCGCTACGAAACATTGCGGACTTTTACCGCATCGAGCCAGAGCTAGAGGCCACCGACTACGCCAAGCTGTCGGTAGATCAATCCCAATTTGATGCAGTAATCGAGACTCTTGTTTCAGTCGGCGTTCTAGAGTGGCCGATTCCCCCCGACGCCTGGGAGAAATTTGCTGGATGGAGAATCAACTATGACCGCGCGATCGTCGGTCTTGAACACCTGGTCGAAGACCTTCCCGGATTCTGGGAAGCCGACCCCGACCTGATGGACGGTTTACGTGGATAAGTTCGCGGTCCTTGCAATAATTCTCGCAGTCGTTTCGGTGGTGCGAGTCAGGATTTCAAACTGGCCAATTACCGGGCCAATGATCTTTGTCGGTGTCGGGATGCTCTTGAGTAGCGATGCTCTTGGCGTACTCGATTTCGATATCGAAGACGAAGGCGTTGTGCTCGCTGCCGAGTTGACGCTCGGGTTGCTCTTGTTTGCCGACGCGGCACGAATCGACACCGCAACGCTGCGGACCACCTTTAGCCTCCCGGCTCGGCTTCTCGGCATTGGACTACCGTTAAGCATCGCCCTCGGCACGCTGCTCGCAAGGCTCATTTTGCCCGAATTGAGTTGGAGCGAAGCTGCGTTGCTCTCCGCGGTGCTTGCTCCAACCGATGCGGCCCTGGGTCAGGCGGTGGTTACCAATTCCAAGGTTCCGGTCCGCATACGCCAGACGTTGAACGTCGAGTCCGGCCTCAACGACGGACTCGTGGTTCCAGTCATCGCGATCTTCTCCGCGCTCACCGTCGGTGGCGTCTTGGAAAGTCGGGGGTCGATCGCTGGTGAAGCCGTAACCGAGATCGCGATCGGCCTTGGCGTGGGAGCGCTGCTCGGATTCCTTCTGGGGCGCGTGAATTCATGGGTGTTTTCGCATCACTGGACCGATGAGGGTGGTGCTCAGTTGGTTGCGTTTTCGGCTGCCATCGTTGGGTTCTCTGGTGCCACAACCCTTGGCGGAAACGGTTTCATTGCAGCGTTTGTGTGCGGGCTTGCAGTACGAGCGTTCATCGGCAGACGGGCTTCTGACCATGTCGAACTCTCAGAGAACATCGGTCAAATCGGTGCTGAAGCGACGTTTGTGATCTTTGGAGCAACGATGGTTCTTCCGGCGATCAGCGAGATAACGGTTCCGATCGCGATCCTGGTGATTGCGCTTCTCACCGTTGGCCGCATTCTGCCCGTTGCGCTTTCGATGATCGGTACGGGCCTGAAACGTCCGACTGTTCTGTTCCTTGGCTGGTTTGGGCCCCGCGGGTTGGCCTCGCTTCTCTTTGGGCTCTTGATCCTTGCTGAGGAAGCAGAACGCTCGGGGAAGCTCTTCACGATTGTGACCTTGACGATCTTCTGCTCGGTCGTACTCCATGGCATTTCTGCAGCACCCATCGCGACCGCATACTCCAAGTGGTTCGCCAAATTCGGGCGCCCCGATCTGGCTGAGCTTGAAGGCATGGTCGAAAGTCCGATTCGTTGGCGCCGCACCAAAAAAGTGAGTGAGTAGCAGAACGACGGCGTCTTCGGACTTTCCTAACCCCGAGTACCGCTAACTCTGGGTCTTGGAGACAACGCCGAGGTACTTGCCCGCTGGGCCGGCACCGAGACCGTAGATCACACCCGCTCCGATAATGATGACGAAGGTCAGAGCAATCAACGTCTCGCCACCGGGGACGCCTTCTTCGGTGAGTTCGAGGCCGAATACCGCAGCTGATGCTGCAGCGACAATGCCGCGCGGCGCCAGCGCCATCATGAACAGCGTGTCTTTCTTTGCGATGCCAGTTCCTGCCACCGAACTAAGCACTGCAAGTGGACGAGCGATGAGCACGAGTGCAGCGAGGACGATCAGCCCGGGAACGATGTTGTCGATCACGGATTGAAGGGGCATTCGTGCGCCGAGAATCACGAAGAGACTTCCGACCGCCAGCACCCCAATACCTTCTTCGAAGGCACGAATATCGTCGACTGGAGCGCGCGTCTGATTGGCCAAGGCCAAGCCCAAGACGGTGGTTGCAAAGAGCCCAGATTCTGCCGCAATGCTGTTTGCCAAAGCGAAGGCCGTGACTGCAAGTGCGAGTGCTGTTGGCGCACGAAGAAGCTCTGGCAAGTCAAACTTGATCAGCATGAACAGGGTGAACGCCGCAATGAGCAGCCCAACGCCGACGCCACTTCCCACCGTAAGGGCTGCGGTGCGGGCAGCCCCAGCCGCTGATTTGCCTTCGATGACCACGCCGAGCATCACCACGCCGATCATTGCCCCAATCGGGTCGATCAGGATGCCTTCCCACTCGAGAATCTCGCCCGACGGCGGGTCGGGCATGATTCGACGAAGGATGGGGATAACAACGGTTGGACCAGAAACGATGAGAATTGCACCTGCCAACATCGCGGTGCGGCCGTCGAGGTCGGTGACAAGGCCGATGGTGATTGAGCCAACCGCCCAGGTAATGAGCACGCCGATCGTGACGAGTCGAAAAATGACGGCATCAAAGGCTCGAATTTCTCTAAATCTGAGGTTCAGTCCCCCATCAAAGAGAAGCAAACCCACAGCGAGAGAAACGCCGGGGAACAAGAGATCACCAAAGAGCTCGTCGGGGTCGAGAATGCCCGTGGCAGGACCCGCAATGAACCCCGCGACAAGGAGCACCAAGACGCCAGGAAGGTGAAGCTTGTTTGCGATGACTTGAGCCGCCACGCCAAAGACGATGATGATGGCGAGACCAAGCAGAATTTCGTGTTCGGACAGCGGACTCGCCTTTCAAAGGTCAGGTCAACGATTTCTTGACAACCAACGCTATTCCCAAAAGTGGCGATGTATGTTGCCCCGTCAACAAGTTTTGCGGTTTTGTCGTCGTCGGGTGAGAGATTCGGCAGACTCTATGCAGGTGGCGGGTGCTACCTGTCGATCGCGAGGCCTACAGAATGCAACAGCCAGGAATTTTGGCCTCGGATCCCGTGCCCATCAAC
>CAZBTI010000034.1:17118-28572 GCA_964494395.1 uncultured Acidimicrobiales bacterium
CAGTGAGGTGACGAGAAGTATGGCAACCTTCTCTTGTTCCAAGCGACACTCAATCAGTTCTCAAATCCCCATCAATTACCTAAGGCAAGGCACTCATGACAGAACAACTCCAAAAACTCAACGCTGATTTGTGCGAAAATCCGCCAGCAACCTACGACGACCTGAGTGTCTTGATGCTCAACTGCACCCTGACCCGATCGCCAAAGCTGTCGCACACCGAGGGACTGTTGAAAATGGCAGCAGGGATATTTGAGGCCAATGGGGCGTCAACGGAGATCCTCCGTCCGGTCGACTATGAGATCCCTGCCGGACTCAAGCATGACTACACCGGAATGGATGGCTACGAGCGAGACGACTGGCCAGGACTGCAGGCCAAAATCGATGCCGCGGACATCGTGATCATCGGGACATCGGTGTGGCTGGGCGAGAAGAGTTCGGTGTGTAACCGTGTGTTTGAACGAATGTACGGCTACACCCACGACCTGAACGAAAAGGGTCAGTATCGCGACTACGGAAAGGTTGGAGCCACCATCATCACCGGCAATGAAGACGGAGTGAAGCATTGCGCGATGAGTGTTCTCTTCTCGCTCTCCCACATGGGGTTCACGGTTCCTCCGCAGGCAGATGCTGGTTGGATGGGAGAAGCGGGTCCTGGGCCGTCCTACATGGATCCAGGTTCCGGTGGTCCCGAAAACGACTTCACGAACCGGAACACGACATTTCTTGTATGGAACTGTTTGCACCTGGCCCGCATGCTGAAAGACGCTGGTGGGATTCCGGCTCATGGCAACCAGATAGATGTTTGGAAAGCGGGCTGCGACCCCAAGTTTCATAGCCCCGAGCATCGCCGGTAACGACGAGTTACGAGCGGTTCTCAGATTCGATGTAACGCCTGAGCATTTGCTTTGTCTATACATGCGTGCCCCATCCAAGATCTGATCTACAGGAGAACCCCGCTATGTCCGACTCGGATTCGTTAGTTGAAGTTGACGACCTGTTCGCTCGCGAACTGGAAGGGCTCTTCGTCGAATGGCAGCCGGAAACTGTTCCCCATCCCGAACTGGTGGCGTTCAACAACGAACTTGCCGCCGAGCTCGGGCTCGACGGTGACATGATCGACTCGCCCGAAGGCGCAGCGTTGCTCGCCGGAAACACCGTCCCAGCTGGTGCGACTCCGATCGCGATGGCCTACGCCGGCCACCAGTTCGGCGGCTACTCGCCTCGACTCGGCGACGGACGAGCAGTGTTGTTGGGTGAGGTTGTCGATATCGAGGGCAAGCACCACGACCTCCACCTCAAGGGCTCGGGTCGAACTCCGTTTGCGAGGGGCGGCGACGGCAAGGCCACGCTAGGCCCAATGCTGCGCGAGTTCATCATGGCCGAAGCAATTCACGCGCTCGGCATTCCAACCACACGAGCACTCGCGGTTGCTACCACCGGTGAGCAGATAATGCGCGAGGGCATGGCACCAAGAGCGATCCTGACGCGGGTTGCATCTAGCCATCTTCGGGTCGGCACGTTCGAATACGCCGTGCGGTTGCAGGACGAAGAGATGATCGAGCGTTTGGCTGATCACGCCATTAGCCGCCACTATCCCGCTGCGGCCGATACAGACAACAAGTATCTGGCGTTGCTCGAGGCGGTCATCGAGGTCCAGGCGAAGCTTGTTGCTTCCTGGATGTTGGTCGGGTTTATTCACGGTGTCCTCAATACCGACAATGTCACGATCTCTGGTGAAGGAATCGACTACGGGCCATGTGCGTTCATGGACTACTACGACCCTGCAACGGTCTTTAGTTCGATCGATCGCCAAGGTCGGTACGCGTACGGTAACCAGCCGAGCATCACCCAGTGGAATCTCACTCGCCTCGCTGAAACACTGATACCTCTTATCGATGAGGACGAAGAGGTCGCCGCGAAGTTGGCCATCGAAAAGCTCGAAACCTACGCGGACCGCTTCCGTCACTATTGGGATGAGGGAATGCGAGCCAAGCTCGGTCTGACTTCGGAATCTGACGAGGATGCGTCGTTGTTCGAAGGGCTACTTGCCCTCCTTCACGCCAATCGGGTCGACTACACCACAAGCTTCAGAGCGTTGAGCAAGTTGCTACGCGGCGACGATGCTCTGTGGAAGTCGCTCTTTGAAGATTCCGCGGCGTACGAATCGTGGATCCAGCGTTGGCAGGATCGACTGGGCGTCGAGGGCCGAGACGCGACGGAAGCCGCCGACGAGATGGACGGCATTAACCCGTTGTATTTGCCAAGAAACGAACTGGTTGAAGAAGCCCTCACCGCAGCCGAGGCTGGAGATCTAGATCCGTTCCGGGCGCTGCTCGATGTTGTGACGGATCCGTTCGTCGAGCGCCCTGGTCTGGAGCGGTTCGCCCAGCCGGCCTCGCCCACCTTCGACCGTAGCTACCAAACATTCTGTGGCACCTGACGCGCCTCGAAGGTGATCGATCTCGCGCTATCGATTGCGTCGACAACCGGTGTGGCTGTCGTGCTGCGAATGGCGCGCCAGTACGGCCGTGACATCGAAATCGTTATCGCGGCGAACTATGTCGTTGCGGCGGCGATCGGCTTTGTGCTCGCACTCGCCACCGACAAGCTCGGATCGGTCGAACCCATCACCGTTGTCCTGGGCTTTATCGGTGGACTTATCTGGCCAACAGCATTTCACCTGTACGCATCGGGAATCGCCACGTTTGGCTTGGCCCGCACCGGTGCATGGGCGCGGCTCTCGCTGGCCGTTCCGGTGCTGCTCGGCCTGGTCTTTTTTGGCGAAGTCTTGACACCTCGTCTCGCCATCGGCCTTGCCCTGTTGTTCGGAGCGTTCCTCCTGCTGACTCCCCGTTTAGCTCCGGTAAGCGAACTGCGTCCGTCCAATCAGCGTGCGCCCAAGGTGCTGCTGTACGCCAGCACGCTGATCATCACCTTCGGGATTATCGATGCCTGGGTCAGCCTGTTCAACGAGGTTGGAACAGGGGAAGATGACCTCGCGTTCTTCGTCGTCTTGTTCGGCACCGCTGCGGTGGTCTCGACCACGATGGCGCTCAAGCGCGGCCACACCTTCGCCCGGCTCGACTCGCTCACCGGTGTCGCCCTGGGAATCTTGAACTTCGGCGTTAGCTACTTCTTGCTGCGAGCGCTCGCAGGTGGTTTCGAGGGCCAATCCGCCCTCGCGTTTACGCTCTTTTCGGCGTCCAGCCTTGTGCTCATGGCCTTGATCGGCAGGCTTGCTTGGGGCGAGCAGGTCAAAGGGCGAGAAGTCGCCGGAATTGCCGCAGCTTTGGTGGCGATCATTGCCCTAAACCTGTGAGAGCTGATGGAGCAATCATCGACCCGCCTGTGTCTCGGCAGGCGAGGGCGCAGGAGACAGCGAGTCTTTGCCGGGGAGACGAACCCCCGCGATGCGCTGTTGCCCGGCACAGTCCACATGCCCATAGCTATGCCGGTCAGGCCAGCAGCCCCACCAAGTACGAGCAACGGAGTGGAGTCCGTGGAGAAGGCAAAGACCAGGCTCATCGCCACCTGCAGGGTGGCGAACCTCACCCTAACCCACCTGTTTGATGGCACGATAGGTGAGTGGATCCAGGCAACGACAACCTTCAGCGCCTCCGACTGGCCAACTTTGACTCAGATCATGCCAACCAAAATTGGCTGGTGGTCAACGACAACGTCATGGGCGGCCAGTCTCAGGGTGGGTTGTCCTTCGATGACGAAATCATGATCTTTGAAGGAGACATCAACACCAACGGTGGTGGCTTCGCGTCGTTGCGATTGCCGCTCGACGCTGGAACCCTGACCCCCTTTGATTCGGTCGAACTCCGAGCACGATCCGATCAGCGCTCCTACATGGTCACCTTCGATGATGGCCCGTCGTCTCGCAAGCGCCAGGTCTCGCATCGCTCCCCCATGAGGTTCGAGTCTCCCGGAGAATGGCAGGTCGTTTCGGTTCCTTTCGATGACCTGTCCCCTGCGGTCTTTGGCCGCCCAATAGACAACATGGCGTTTCGCAAGGACCTGGCAAACCGCATGGGGCTGATGATCAGCGATGGGATAGACGGGCCTTTCCGCCTGGAGATCGATTGGATCGACCTCAGGGTCCTTCAGGGCTGACCTGCTGATTTATTCGCTCGCGTCCGCTCGTAATGGCGTTGGGCCTTTGCGCGGTTTCCGCATCGTTCCATGGAGCACCAGCGCCGCTGGCCCCCCTTTGATACGTCGATGAACCACAGCATGCAGTCGGGGTGTTGGCAACATCGCGCTCGGCCACCGTGGTCACGCTTCACCTCGACGGCACTGACGAGCGCTCGGACCGCCAGTTGCCTCGTGGGTTCGCGATGCGTTGGGTCGGTGTGCGCAGTTCCCGCCGATACATCCAAGACCAATGGAGCGTCGGTGAGTTCGTCGTTGATTCGAGCTTGCAGCGCTCCCCACTGCTCGTCTGTGACCGCAGTCGTGAGAACGTCTCGAACCATGTCACGTGCCCGGACGAGTGACTGACGCACCGCTGGCACATCGGCCGTGGAACAGTGCATTCCGTAGGTTTCGGCGAAGTCTCGAACCGCCGCATCCTCGTCGAGCCAATCGACAATTTGTCCGTCGTTGTTCCAGGTCGTGTTGACGAGATCGACGGCGATAGGGCCGCCGGGCATTGGACGTGGAGCTGGCCCGGGCATAGATAAAGCATACCGTCTAACCGCTAAACGTGTTGTCAAAGGTTAACCCTAAGACTAACCTTCAAACCTACATTACGGGTTAGCTCGCTCCGGGGCTGAACTGCTGTCTACAGAGAAAACCGGCCCTCCTATGACCTCCACCTACGAGCACTTTCACGAAGGCGAAGTTGCTGTGCACGCCGAATGGGGCACCGACACCGAGGCGTACGAGCAGCAGTCCCGTCAAATGATGCTCCCTGAAGTCAACCCCCAAGAGCACGTCTTCATTGAGGAGCTTTCCTTCTCTATGGCCGGCACCATCGACAAAGAAGGACGCCCCTGGGCTTCCCCGCTGCTCTCCGGTGGCGACCCCCTGTTCCGCGTGAGCAGTCCAACGACTATCGCAATCGATGCGCTCCCGATAGATGGCGATCCAATGCTTGAGAACATTGCCGACAATGCTGCACTGAGCGTGGTCTTCTTCAGCACAGAGACGCGAAGGCGAGCCAAGTCCATTGGACAGGCGTCTGTCACCAAGGACGGCACCATTCGCTATCAAATGACCAGGTTGTTCGGTATCTGCCCCAAATACATCTTCAAGCGACTTCATCAACCAGCAGTGCAGACCCCCGCACTCGCACCCGAGACGAGGACCGCCCTCAATGACGAGGATCGTCTTCAGCTCCAGCGTTCCGATACTGCGTTCTTTGCAAGCTTCTCACCGCACGGCGCAGACGTGACCCACAGGGGCGGATCACCTGGCTTCATCGAAGTTGTGGGCCCCGACGAGCTGAAGATTCCCGATTACTTCGGTAACGGAATGTACAACACGCTCGGCAACCTTCGTCTCGACGACCGACTAGCACTGACCGCCGTCGACTTTACGACAGGCCGCAACGTCCAGCTCACTGGACGAGCCACTGTTTCTCGTACCGGTTTGTCGCTCCCGGACCCTGAACGGTCTGTATCGATAAAGATCGACGACGTACGAGTCTCGTGGGCTTCGGTTGGCCAATGGGTCGACGTCGAACCATCGAGGTACAGCCCCAAAATCTGAGGCGAGCCGAGCTAGTCCACCCGCATCCAGTCGATGTAACCCACCGAAACAATACTCCACCGAAACGAAGGAAAAACCATGCCAGCACTACTCATCATTAACTACGAGATCACCGATCTTGATGCCATTGAGGCCTACCGAGAGAAGGGCGGCGAACACCTCGTCGTACAAGGAGGGGGCAAGCCAGTTGCCTTCACCGACGATTCCATCGACCTCGGCGAGGGAAACGGAAGCGCCCCAACCACGGTCGTACTCGAGTACCCCTCGGTTGAGGCCGCCAAAGCTGCCTTCAATTCAGAGGGCTATCAGGCAATCGTTCACGAGCGCCTTTCGGCGAGCAATCCATCCTTCGCTCAGATCGTGCCGACGCTATAGGCAACACCGCTTGAGCCATGCTGAACGCGAAAAATAGCCGCTAACCCAGCACGACTATGAGGTGGCGAAGTCCGCGGCCAAGTTCTCGAAATGGCCGCGAACATGGGACTCGAAAGCCTTCTTCACCGGGCCAACAGCGAGGGGCGCAGTCCACAGGCCGCCGCGCAATCGAAAGTGGCCCGAGTGGGTGAGCGTGGTTCCTGATGGTGTGGCTTCGAAGTCGAAACGCTCATTGCACTCGGCAAATGGACCCGCCAGATGTTCAAAGGTGATCGCCGCCTTTTCGTAGCGGACAACCTCGACGGTGTTGAACGTGAATTTTCCTTCTGAGCCAGCGAAGCGTCGCACGAGACGATCATCTTCCATCGCCAAAATGTCGTCTGGACTGTCGGCGAACCGTTTGCGAAAGGTCTCCATCAATTCTTCGGGTGTTGCCTGAACCTCAATGCTGTCTCGGGCGAGCTCTACGCGTGGGCGAACGAAGAGCGCCGCAACTGACGCGGCCGGCATCAATGCTGATTGGAAAATTCCCATTGATCGTGGTCAGCTGCTAACGGGTATGACAGCCACCGGAAGGTGCGCTTGGTGCGCAACACGATCCGCCACTGACCCAAGTAAACGGTGGACGTGTTCGTGGCTATCGCCTTCGGCGCCAATGACCAGCGCCGAGGCGCCCTCTGAGGCTTCGAGAATGGCGAGTGTTGGGTCACTCACCGATGCGCTCAAGGTGACGTTGTCGAGCCCCGATTCGTCGATGAGTGCCTGCAGACTCTGCGTTGCTTCTTCAAGTCGTCGATGATCGAACTCGAGGTGGTTGTCTGCTTCGAGCGTGGCGATGTTCAACCCAAAGCCGTATGGATCGCCAACGGTAATCCACTCCGTGGACTCAATGGAAGTGACTATTTCGATTGGAGTTCCATCCGAGACGTGCTCTTTGACCCAGTCCAAGATTCCCGGCGAATGCGATGACAGATCGATAGCGACCACGACTCGTCCGTCGCCCTTTGGTGCGTCGTCAGGGATCAGCAACACTGGACGATGAGAGAGATGCAACAGGCGTCGCGAGACGGCGCCAAACCCGTGACCGTATCCGCCGTGGTGGCCGTGCTTGCCAATGACGATCGCGTTGGCGTCGACCGTGTCGGCTTCGTCGAGCAAGACCGAAACAGGCTTGCCATAGGCAAGGCGATGGGTTACTTCGGCGGCTTCTGGAGCTCCCCCGAGCCCGAGGAGTTCAATGTTGCTGTCCCAGTGTTCGCTCAGATTCTCGGGAACTATCGGTGCTACTTCCGACAACGATGACAGCCATGGCGACACGACAAATACTGATGACAAGTGCCCATCTGCGGTTAAGTGAGCAGCCGAGTATGCGCCGGCGGCATGAGCCGCATCGGAGCGATCTGAGCCGAGAACAATAGAGCTGAGCGCGAACGTCATTACATTCCTTTTCGTTGAGCGTTACCGAGTGACGTGAATCGATCGATCGCCTCGGAAAATCTTGATATGAATCTACGTCTCTCTAATCGAGTGTCAACTCGCAATGCCAAACGGGCACCGCGAGCGCGGTGGGCTATTGTGACCGCTGTTCTGTTCAATCAATCCCACCCAAGGAAGTTCGATGCGCCTTCAACCGCTTTCACACGTTGATCTGCCAACTCTCAAAGGCCCCATGCGAACCTTCCTGTTTCGCCCCGACAGCCCGGGCGAGTTTCCGGGAGTGGTTCTGTTCGCCGAGATCTACCAAATGACTGAGCCGGTCAGACGAATGGCAGCGTTTCTTGCCGGACAGGGATTCTTGGTGGCGGTGCCCGACGTGTACCACGAGTTCACCGAACTCGGAGAAGCCTTTGAATACGACAAGCCCGGAACCGAACGCGGCAACGATCTGAAGACGACCAAAGAGCTCGCGAGTTACGATTCCGACGCTCGAGCAGCGATCGAGTATCTACAGAGTGACTCGGGCTGTACCGGTCGAATTGGCGTGATGGGCATCTGTTTGGGTGGACATCTCGCGTTCCGCGCCGCAATGAATGAAGAAGTGGCAACCGGCGTCTGCGCCTATGCGACCGACATTCACACGGGTTCGCTAGGCAAGGGAAAGTCGGACGATTCGCTCGCGCGCATCCCCGAAATTCGTGGCGAGATGATGATGATTTGGGGCCGACAAGATCCTCATGTTCCTCGCGAAGGCCGCCGTCTGATCTACGACACGATGACTGACGCAGACACGCTCTTCTCCTGGCATGAGTTCAATGCCGAGCACGCGTTCCTACGAGATCTTGGCCCCCGTTACGATCCTGCGTTAGCGCAGAACATCTATGCGATGATCTTCCAGCAGTTCACAAGCCGCCTGAAGTAGAGCCCCCAGGGCCCTAGAGGCCACATCAAATGATGAACGAACAAGACGCCATTGCAACTATCGGCGAGATTAGTCGTGGGCCCGAATAGGCTCTTCATCGTTGCGAAGAGAACTTGGTGTACAGGCTTTGCCTGAGGCGACCAAAGCAGTCTTGCAAGACCCTTTGTGACAGCTCAACAACTCAGGAGACCAGCCGCCGTGGCCGCAGACAAACTCACCCCACTTCAAGAAACAGAAGCCCGCCGAAAGGCCGCCGAAGAGGCAAAGAAGAACAAGAAGACCGTTGTTCGTACCGATGAAGAAAAGGCAATCCGCAAGGAACGCGTCGAGAAGGCCAAGGATGCACTGGCTCGCTCGGTGGGCATGAAGGGTGATCACGTTGCTCCTGCACGTACAGCACTCAAGGAGTTCTTGCGAAACCTCAACGAACCAAAGCAGCCCGACGATTCCCGGTTCGCCACATTGATTGAAGCACCGTTCAAAGCGCCGCCAAAGAAGAACGAGCGCCGCTAAAGCAAGTGCTATGGAGCGGCTGACCGCCGCTCACGAATCCGAACCAGCAATGGTGGTCGATTCGGTAGGGACCTCGCCTAATGGACGGGCTACGGTTGCGCCCGAGGAGATCATATGAAAATCGGTTGGCTAGCAAGCCACGAATCCAATCAGCCCGAGGAACTCATCCATCAGGCCGTCCGCGCCGAAGAGGTCGGATTCGACGTGGTCTTTGCTTCAGATCACTTCCACCCGTGGGTTGATCAAGACTCGGCGTCAGCGTTTGTGTGGAGTTGGTTCGGAGCTGCTGCGGCTTTGACCGAACGCGTCGAGTTCGCAACGTCGGTTACGTGTCCGCTGTTTCACTATCACCCCGCAATGATCGCTCAGGCGGCAGCCACGGTGGACCGCTTGTCGAACGGTCGGTTCTTTCTGCCCGTCGGCACTGGAGAGAACATCAACGAAGGGCCGCTCGGTTTCAACTTCCCTGGATACAAAGAACGCATTGCCCGCATGGGTGAAGCGCTCGAGATCATGCATCGACTCTTCGATGGGGAGAAGGTTGATTTCGACGGCGAGTTCTACACGTGCGAGAAGGCAAAGCTCTATAGCCCTGCGGTTTCCGAAGTGCCGATCTACTTGGCAGCAGGCGGACCAAAATCAGCAGCGTTCGCTGGCCTTCACGCCGACGGCATCACCACATCGGTGAAAGTTCCAGCGGACACCTTGGAACGCGTGATCATTCCGTTTCGCGAATCCTCAGCCGAAGCTGGCCGCGGCAAACTGCCAATCATGTGCACTCGCTGGGTCGTGTGGGCCGATAATGACGACGAGGCATGGGAGTCACTCGCAGCCATGCGCGGCTTGCGTGCTCCGGGGCGTCTCGAGGTAGTCGATCCAATGATCCTTCGCCAACGGGCCGACGAAATGGATCGCGACGAGATCTTGAGCCAGTACACGATCGTGTCGTCGGTCGATGAACTCATCGAGGCCTACGCTCCCATCATCACCGAAATTGGCGCTGACTACATCTCGGTTCAAGTCGCTTCAGTCGACCCAATGGCGACTATCGATATGGTCGGCAAGGAAGTCCTTCCGGCACTGCGGGACCTTAAGCCAGCAGACATCTAAAACTCTCGTCGCCATAGAACGGTTCTGTGAAGTCTGAGGACCAGCAGATCGTCCTAACACTTCAGAGAACGGTTAGTGGTCGGGGAAACTTGTGGACGATGGTCTCGGCCGGAACGATGTTGTGGATACGATCCAGCCCGTCTCCAGCGAAGACAACCCGTTGGGTCATGTCGGACTCGGCCTCGGCGGCGAGATAACGCTCCTTGATCGAACCAATTTCAGATCCCATCTCCCCTTCGCGTCCCGCCCACCGATCGGTCAGTTCTGTTCGAATGCTGCGGCCGGTGTAGCCCGGTGGCCACAGTGGCCCTCGTATGTGGTCGTACACGGTGCTGTGGATGGTGTCGTCGCCGCCAGCATCGACCAGACGTTGCTTGGCTGCATCGATGTCGTTCGCCTCGGTCGTTGCATACAAAGCTGTTCCGAGAGCAACACCCGAAGCACCGAGCTCGCCTGCCGCGGCGAGGCCGTCGGGGCCCGTGATACCGCCAGCCGCGATAACCGGCACGTCACCTATTGCATCGACAACCGCCGGGATGAGCCCGAATAATGCCCGACCGGGCCTGCCATGTCCTCCGGCCTCACTTCCCTGTACGACGATCGCATCGGCACCAGCCTCAACAGCGGCCACTGCCTCGTCGACTAGGCCGACCTGGCAAATAGCAAGTGCGCCGGCATCGTGAATCGTCTCGATGTGAGGTGTTGGATCTCCGAACGAAAGCCAAACTGCCGCCGGCCTATGTGCGAGCGCACCGGTGAGGGCGTCGTCTCCCATGTTCCAGGTGATCAGGCCGATTCCTACTCTGGCGTCGCCGGCGAGCTCAGCTTGGGCATCGAGCCAGTCGAGATCGCCGTAACCGGCGCCGAGCAAACCTAGGCCACCGGCGTTTGATACGGCGGCTGCCAAACGGCCGCCCGCAATGGGTGCCATTGGTGCGAGCAGGACCGGCCTCTCGATTCCGAAGAGCGTGCACAATCGTTGCTGGCGAACTCCTGCGCTCTGGGTCATGACACTTCGCTGCTATTCGTTGGCATACATGAAATGTACATACGACGAGGTGCCCCCTGCGTCTTGTTGTCGAAAGCGTCCAGTCCCATCTGAAATGTCCGGGACATCATTGGACGAGTCCAGTGTTCCACGAAGCAGCCTAGGGTCATAGCCATGGCTGAATTCACCTCTCACACGCCGGGATCCTTTAGCTGGATCGAGCTCGCAACACCCGATCTGGACGGCGCGAAGAACTTCTACGGGTCCCTATTTGGCTGGGAGACAAAGGACCTGTTCGACGCGCACGGCAACAGCACCTACGCAATGTCGCGCCTCAACGGAAAATCCGTTGCGGGCATGGGTCTACTGCCAACTGACGGCGAAGTTTCTT
>CAZBTI010000035.1:0-28497 GCA_964494395.1 uncultured Acidimicrobiales bacterium
CGCTCCCTCGCCCACGGCGTCTTGGCGATAGCCTCAACGCTCTATGGAACGATTTGGTTTTGTTGGGCTTCCCAATGCTGGGAAGTCTTCGCTGTTTAATGCACTCGCAGGTGGGGGCGCGCTCGCTGCTCCCTATGCGTTTGCGACGACCGACCCGAATGTTGGTGTTGCGAAGGTCTTTGACTCTCGCCTCGATGCGCTGGCAGAGATGTCGGGCTCTGCGAAGACCATTCACGCGAGCGTCCAGTTCAACGACATCGGTGGCCTTGTCGAAGGCGCGAGCCAAGGTGAGGGTCTCGGCAACAAGTTCCTCGCCGGCATCCGCGAAGTCGACGCAATCGTCTTCGTTCTACGAGCGTTCCCCGATGACGATGTACCCGGCCCAACCGATCCGCTCGAGCACCTCGGCGTGGTCGAAACCGAGCTTGCACTTGCCGATCTCGATACTGCCGAAAAGCAGCTCGAGAAGGTTGGCCGCGCTGCGCGCGTCGACAAGTCGAAGGCCGGGGAGACGGCATTGCTCGAGAAGGTCGTCCAGCTCCTGAGCGATGGCACTCCGCTATACAAGAGCTCGCTTTCCGAAGATGAGCGACTCGAACTGAAGCCGTTCTTCTTTCTCACCAACAAACCTGTCCTCGCGGTGGTGAACATTGGTGAAGACCAACTCGATGACGGCGAAGCGCTTGCGGCACCGGTTAGCGAGGCACTCGGCGGCGCTGAGGTTGTTGCTACCTGTGTGCAGCTCGAAGCTGAAGCAGCGCTACTCGACGAGGGTGAACGGGCCGAGATGCTCGAAGGTCTCGGTCTCGGCGAAGGGGCAATGCCTCGTTTCATTCGCGCCGCGTATGAACTGATGGGGCTTCGCACCTACCTGACCACCGGCGAGAAGGAGTCTCGGGCGTGGACATTCCGCGCTGGGTCGACGGCGCCTCAGGCCGCTGGTGTCATCCATACCGACTTTGAACGCGGCTTTATTCGTGCCGAAACAATCAACTGGGACGAGCTTGTGACGTCGGGATCATGGGCTGCTGCCCGCGACAAGGGTCTCGTTCGCTCCGAGGGCAAGGACTACATTGTCCAAGACGGCGATGTGATGGAGTTTCGTTTCAACGTCTAAACGCCATAACGTTTGGGGTATGGACGCCGTTGCGGCCCTCGATCGGGCGATCTACTTTCTCGACCGTCAGGTAGCGCCGCGAGAGAAGGTGCGGGCGTTCAAGAATGCTCGAGATGCCGTTATTTCGCTCGGCCCTGCCGAGGTCCAGCGCCGAGTCGAGGCCGGAACGATCACCGATCTGCCGGGTATTGGCAAGAGCACGGGAGCGGTCATCACCGAAGCGGTGCTGGGAATCGAAGAGGGGTATCTCGTCGACCTCGACCGATCGTCGGTTGTGCCATTGGGCAACGGCGCCGGTCTCCGGTCGAAGCTTCGAGGCGACTGCCACATGCACAGCACCTGGTCAGATGGCGGCGCTCCCCTTGCGGACATGGCCGCGGCCGCGCGAGCGCTCGGGCATGAGTACGTAGTTGCCACCGACCACTCCGCTCGGCTCACGATTGCTCACGGACTCAGCGAAGAACGTTTGGTCGCCCAACTGGAAGAAGTAGCGCAGCTCAACGAGTCCATGGAGGACGGGACGAGTAAACCGTTTCGGGTCCTGACGGGGATGGAGGTCGACATCTTCGAAGATGGAAGCCTCGATTTGTCGAACGACATGCTCGAGCGGCTCGACGTCGTTGTGGCTTCGGCCCATTCGAAACTCGATCTACCGCACGATGCGATGACGCGCCGTCTGTGCACTGCGGTGGCAAACCGCCACGTCGACATCCTTGGGCACATGACCAATCGCAAGCTGACCAGTAGCGGGCGCCCACCTTCCACGTTCAATGCCGAGATGGTCTTTGCCGCGTGTGCAAAGTTCAACACGGCGGTCGAAATCAATTGTCGCCCCGAACGCCAAGACCCACCCGAAGAACTGCTCGAACTGGCAGTGGAATGGGATTGCTATGTGGCGATCAACACCGATGCGCACGCCCCCGGCCAGCTCGAATGGCAGGCATACGGCTGCGACAAGGCCGTGAAGTGTGGAGTTGACCCGGATCGAATTCTGAACACGTGGTCAGCTGATGAGTTGCGACGTTGGACAGGTTCCTGAATCGCCCGGACACCTTTTTTCGAAAATCCGCGACTTAAGTTACCCGCCGGTCGTCAATGCCTTCGTAAGCGCTGCAGGTAACCCGCCACCTGCAGCGCTTACATTTTTTTGTGGAAATTCCAGACGGTCCTATAGCCTTTTACCCATGTCGAAGCGCACGCAAAAGAAGAAGTTGAAGGCTCGCCGCTCGAAGGCCAACCATGGCCGCAAGCCAAACATGGGCCGCAACAGCTAGACCGTTGCCTTCCACACGCCGCTAGCACCCAGCTGTTCCCTGCTTATGTCAGACGTCCTCGGGGTCCTCGCAATCGGCCTCATGGTTGGCGTTTTGGCAATCGCCATCTTCTCTTTGGTCGTACTGATCATCATTCCGATCGGCCGCTTTCTCGAGAAACGTGCATCGCGCGCGTCCGAGGGCCCGTCGAAGTAGTCGGCCCTTTTCGCCAGACCATTCTCCACCGGACCGCCATTGCATCCCTCCCCGAATTCCGCGCGTCGAATTCCTTGGCTATGTTGGCGGCCTGAACCGAGGCTTCCGTTTTGGGGGCCTGCGCCAAAGCCGGAGGGGCACAACTATGCGCAAACATTTCAAACTCATCTTGGCGCTGCTTACAGCGCTGAGCCTGTTGGCAGCAGCATGCGGTAGCACCGCGGACACTGCTACCGACGCGGTCACCGATGTCGTCGATGAGGCGACCGATGCCGTCGATGGTGAAGACGAAGATGAAGCCATGGAGGACGAAGAAGAAGATGAAGCCATGGAGGACGAAGAAGAGGAGGCAATGGAAGATGAAGAGTCGAGCGACGGCGAAGCCGTTGCCGGCGGCGACACGGATACTTCCGTAGGCCTCGTCTACGACATTGGCGGACGTGGCGACCTCTCGTTCAACGACTCTGCAGCCGCTGGCCTCGACCGAGCTGAGTCGGACCTCGGCATTGGCTTTGTCGACCTCTCGCCAAACGACGACGGCTCGAACCGTGGAGAGCTTCTCCAGACCGCAGCCGACGACAACCCGATCGTGATCGGTGTTGGCTTCCTCTTTGAAGGCGATGCAGCAGCTACTGCAGCGGAGAACCCTGACACCAACTTTGCAGTCGTCGACTCGGCGATGATCAACTTCGATTTGGACCCACCTGGCCCATACGGACCAAACGTTGCAGGTCTCGTCTTTGCTGAAGAGCAGGGCTCCTACCTCGTCGGTGTCGCAGCAGCACTCACCTCTGAAACCAACCAGCTCGGCTTTATTGGCGGCGTGAGCGGTATCGGCCTCATCGAGCGCTTCGAAGCCGGCTTCCGCGCTGGCGCACTTTCGGTCAATCCCGACATCGAAGTCGTTGCCGAATACATCACCGCAGCCCCTGACTTCGATGGCTTCAACCAGCCCGACCGTGCACAGGTCATCGCAACGACCATGTTCGAAGATGGCGCTGACGTCATCTACCACGCAGCTGGTGGTGCAGGTAACGGCATGTTCCAGGCCGCAGCCGACTTCTCCGACGACAACGGCAGCAAGGTATGGGGCATCGGCGTTGACTCCGATCAGTTCCAAACCGTTGGTGTGAGCAACCCAGAGCTCCAAGAGTTCATCCTCACCTCGATGCTCAAGCGTGTCGACGTAGCCGTCTTCGAGATCCTTCAGGCCCAGCAGGAAGGAAGGTTTAGCGAAGGCACCATCGTCTATGACCTCTCGGTCGACGGCGTTGGCTATGCCACGTCGGGCGGATTCATCGACGACATCGTTCCCGACATTGAGGCTGCTCGTGAGGCGATCGTCGCTGGCGACGTCGTCGTACCGACCGATCCAACCGAAGTCGGCGGCTGATTTAACGACTCACAAGGCAGCTGTCATGACAGCTGTGTAAAGACGTAAAGGGCCGGGCTCTCCCCATTTCTCTCCTCTCGGAGGGATCGGGTAGGGTCCGGTCCTCATCTTTTTTCTCCGAGGTTCAATCTGCCTAATGGCTCCTGCAATCGAACTCCGAGGGATCACCAAGCGATTCCCTGGCGTCATCGCCAACGACAACGTCAATCTGACGGTCGAGAAGGGTGAAATTCACGCGATCTGTGGAGAGAACGGCGCGGGCAAGTCGACCCTGATGAAGATCCTGTACGGGCTGCAACCACCCGACGAAGGAACAATGTTGGTCGACGGACAACAGGTGAGCTTCAGTTCGCCGAACGACGCCATCGACAAGGGCATCGGCATGGTCCATCAGCACTTCATGCTGGCCGACCAGTTGACCGTGCTCGAAAACATCATCCTCGGGGCCGAACCAACTTCGTCAGGTGGCGTTATCAAGTTCAAGGACGCCGAAGCTCACCTGAGCAAAGTAGCGAGCGACTACGGGTTGACGATCGATCCAAACGACCTCGTCGAGAGCTTGGAGGTAGGCGAACGCCAGCGCGTGGAGATCATCAAAGTTCTCTACCGCGGCGCCGAGATCTTGATCCTCGACGAACCCACCGCCGTCCTGGTCCCCCAAGAAGTCGAAGCGCTGTTCGAGAACATGCGCGAACTGAAAGAGGCAGGCGCCACCATCCTGTTCATCGATCACAAGCTCGAAGAAGTGCTCGAAATCTCAGACAGCATCACGGTCCTTCGTCATGGCAAGACCGTGGAGAGCATGGCTAATGATGGGGTTACTGCCCATGACTTGGCCGAGTTGATGGTCGGAAGCGAACTCCCGACTCCAGAGACCGGCGCGTCGACGGTTACCGATCAGGTGTCGTTGTCCATTCGAGGCCTGACCGTTGTCGATAACGACGCTCGCCCAGTCATCGAAGGGGTCGACCTCACGATCCATAAGGGCGAGATTCTGGGCATTGCCGGGGTCGAGGGCAATGGCCAGAGCGAGTTGGTCAACGCAATCATCGGGACCGCTGCGACCGCTGAGGGCAGCATTGAACTACTCGGCGACGACATCACCAAGCTGTCGGTTCGAAAGCGGCGAGAGATTGGCATTGGGTACGTGCCCGAAGATCGCCACCAAGAGGGACTGATGTTAGAGGCTCCCCTCTGGGAGAATGCTGCGCTCGGTCACCAGACCCAGGCGCCATATGGCTCGCGCTTCTTGGTGAACCGCAGCGGAGCGCGATCGCAAACCGAGACCATCAAGGAAGAGTTCGATGTTCGCACACCAAACATCGATGTATCGGCCCACGCCCTCTCGGGTGGAAACCAGCAAAAGCTGATCATCGGCCGTGAGCTCACCGCCAACCCATCGTTGCTGATCGCTGCGCACCCGACCCGCGGCATCGATGTGGGTGCGCAGGCAGCGGTGTGGGAGCAGATTCGAACCGCCCGAGCTGAAGGCTTAGCCACCTTGCTGATCTCGGCTGATCTCGATGAGTTGATCGGCCTGTCCGACACCATCATCGTGATGTTCCGAGGACGCCTCGTGGCCCGAGTCGCTCCTGAAGATGTCACACCACGCGATCTCGGTGCGTACATGACCGGCGCCGCCACCCAAGACGGCCCGGGATCATGATCCGTCGCCTCGCCTTCATTCTCGTCGCGCCGGTCGGCGCGTTCATCTTGACGCTCATCATCTCGTCGATCGCCCTCATTCTCTTCGGGTCGAACCCAATCGCCGCGTTCTCCGAGATGCTCGACGACGCTTCCGAACTCGAAACCCAAATCGCCATCCTCAATCGGGCGACCCCGCTCTACCTTTCGGCGGTTGCCGCTGCAATCGGGTTCCGAATGAACCTGTTCAACATCGGTGTCGAAGGCCAGTACCTCCTCGCCTTCATCGTCGCGGCGCAAGTGGGCCAACTGTTCGCGCTTCCGGCGCTACTACATATCCCGATTATCCTCATCACCTCCATGGTCGTCGGTGGGCTGTTCTCGGGAATCGCTGGCTACTTGAAGGTCGCTCGCGGGGTGAACGAAGTCATCTCGACCATCATGTTGAACTCGATTGCTGTGGGCGGCATCATCGCTGCGCTGCAAGCCCGCTGGCAGCCAGAACAAGAGGTGTTCAGCGCCACGACGCTCGGCACCGCACCCGTCGCTGAATCTGGTCTCCTCCCCGATATCAACGGCTTTGTCGAACTCTTCACCCGCGAAATCGGCGAAGGCCAAGAACTCACCGGCATGTTGATCGTCGCATTGGGTCTCGGGGTCGCCTATCACCTGCTCCTCACCCGACTCCGCTTCGGTTTCGACCTCCGAGCGAGCGGCATCAACCCCTTTGCGGCCCGCGCCGGAGGTGTTGCGCCAAAGCGAATGATCGTCTTGGCGATGCTGCTCTCGGGCGCGGCTGCTGGCCTCATCGGCATGGTCGAACTCGCCGAAGTGGGAAGGTTCCCCGCCGACCCGATTCAGGGCTTGGGCTTCGCCGGCATCGCCGTTGCACTCCTCGGCCGGAATCACCCTGGCGGCATGGCATTCTCCGCCCTGCTGTTCGCGTTCCTCGATGTCTCTGCGGGCGTGCTGCAGAGCACCGGAACCGCCACCAAAGAGATCGTCAACATTATGCAGGGAATCGTCCTGTTGACCGTGGTGATCGCCTACGGCGTAACAAAGCGGGTCCAGGCCCGTGAGGAAGCGCGAGCGACCGCTGAGGCCCTCGCCGAATCCGAGAGCCAAACCGAAACCGTCGGGGCGGCGTCATGAAAGCGCTAACAAGCCTGCCGGCCTGGATTCGCTGGCCGATCTACGCACTGGCCGGGATCCTGCTTCTCACCATCGTCCAGTCGATTACCGACACCGAGCGCCTCACCCAAGTCGCGACCTCGCGACAGATGCTCCGCTTCGCCGTGCCGATCTTCCTCGCCGGCCTTGGCGGACTGTTCAGCGAACGTGCGGGCGTCGTCAACATTGGCCTCGAAGGCATGATCATCCTCGGCATGTGGTTCGGCGCGTGGGGTTCGATCGAGTTCGGACCGTGGTGGGGGCTTCTCCTCGGCATCATCGGCGGCGGAGTCGGAGGGCTTCTGCACGCAATCGCAACGGTGACGTTCGGGGTCGACCACATCATCTCCGGTGTCGCGATCAACATCTTGGCGCCTGCGATCACCCGATTTCTTGCCGACGAAGTGTGGATGTCTCCCACGACATCGCCACAGACGTTCAGCGTCGGCGATTGGGACGTGCCCTTCCTTGCGGGCGGAACGGTGTTTGGCTGGGAGTCACCCGACTGGCTGCTGTCGATTAGCCAGCTCGAAATCTGGTATCTCAGCGACGTCGCCCAGCTCCTTCGCGGTTTGCTTCGTGGCACCCACTGGGTGGCGTACGCATCTGTGCTACTCGTGCCAATCACCGCGTGGATCATCTGGAAGACTCGCTTTGGACTACGCCTCCGCATCGCGGGTGAGAACCCACAAGCTGGTGCTGCCCAGGGCATCAACATCCTGCGCTACAAGTACGTCGCCGTGATTATCTCGGGCATGCTCGCCGGACTCGGCGGGGCGTTCATCTCTACCGAGCTCTCCGGATTGTTCCAGGGCGGCAACAGCGCCGGACGCGGGTTCATTGGTCTTGCAGCGCTCATCTTCGGAAACTGGCGACCGGGCGGTGTCCTACTCGGGTCGCTTCTCTTCGGGTATGTCTTTGGACTCGACCTTCGCGATCTCGACGGCACTGCGAGCCATGCCGTGCTTCTGGTCAACACCATTGCGCTGGTTGGCGTGGCGGCGTGGGCGCTTCGCGGAAACCGTCGGGCCGATGCTGCCCTGGCGGTGATTCTCGGGGCGCTGTCGTTTGTCTGGTGGGCAACAACCGACACGGTGCCGAGCTGGTGGAGCGATATCTTGCCGTTCGTTCTCGTCCTGCTCGTGCTCATCTTTTTTGCTCAACGCTTGCGAGCGCCAGCGAAGCTTGGTTTGCCGTACTTCAGAGGACAGACATAGATGTCACCAGCCCACTCGTTCAGCGCAGACTCGTTCGCCGACAACGGTGTCGCGGTCTTTCCTGGCGCCGTCTCGGGAGCACAACTCGACCAGTTCCGCTCGGCGGTCGACGACCTCGTCTCAAACTTCGACCCGGAAGGTGTCCGCACGGTCTTTTCCACCGATGATCAAAGCCACGCTCGCAGCGACTACTTCCTGACCTCGGGAGACAAGATCCGCTACTTCCTCGAAGACGGTTCCGTCGACGCGAACGGCGCCATCGTGGGCGACAAGAGGCTCGCACTGAACAAGATCGGCCATGCAATGCATGACATCGATCCACAAATGAGCACGTTCTCCCGGGCGAGCGGTTTTGCCGATGCAGCCGCGGCAGTTGGCATGACCTCACCACGGTTGTTGCAGTCGATGATCATCTTCAAAAACCCTGAGGTTGGTGGAGAAGTCAATACCCACACCGACCACACATTCCTTTGGACCGAACCCCAGAGCGTGATCGGGTTTTGGGTCGCAGCGGACGACGCCACGCAAGAGAACGGGTGCCTATGGGCGCTTCCCGGTGGCCACACCATCCCGGTCAAGGAACGCTTCCAACGCACCGCAGCTGGTAACGCAACAGAAATGGTCATCCTCGATGACAGCCCCTACCCCCGGGATGGCTGGGTACCGCTCGAGGTCGAAGCCGGGACGTTAATTGCCTTGCATGGGACCCTTCCACATAGAAGCGCTCCTAATCTGTCGCAAAAGTCGCGCCTCGCCTTCACGCTGCATTGCATCGAGGCCGACGCCGAGTACCCGCAGAACAACTGGCTGCAACGACCAGAGCTCCCACTCGTCGGCTTCTAGGCAGCCAACCGTTCGATACGCTCTGAAGCGTGACGAAGAACGAGAACTCAAACCAGCAAACAGAGACGAACGATCCGCACCTCTGGCTCGAGGAGGTTGAGGGTAACGATGCCCTCACTTGGGTACAAGCCCAGAACGACCGCACCCTCGGAGCACTACAAGCTGACCCGCTCTATCCCGAATTTGAAGCAGCAGCCCTCGACGTTCTCACCGCAGATGACCGGATTCCCTACGGCACGATTCGCGACGGCTGGATGTACAACTTCTGGCAGGACGAGGAACACGTGCGGGGCCTTTGGCGCCGGACCCCATTGGATAGCTACAGGAGCGACGACCCAGAATGGGAAATTCTGCTCGACGTCGATGCGTTAGCCGAGGCCGAAGATGCCAACCATGTGTTCAAGGGTGCAAACGTCTTTCGTCGCCACGGCGGCGACACGTTCAAATGCATGATCTCGCTTTCCGACGGAGGAAAGGACGCCATTACCCAGCGAGAGTTCGATATCGAATCTCAGAGCTTCGTCGCTGATGGCTTCGCTACCCCTGAAGCAAAGCAGGGCGCGTCATGGCTCGATGACGACGCACTCTTGATCGCCACCGACTGGGGTCTTGACGGCTCCACCCTCACCGACTCCGGCTACCCGTTCGTCGTCAAACGATGGGAGCGCGGCACGCCACTCGACACCGCCGTCGAGATGCTTCGCGGCACGCCAAGCGACGTGGGCGTATTTGCGTTCACCATGGAGAAAGAAGACGGCACCTTGCTGTCCGGCGCGGTTCAGGCCGACACATTCTTCACCTCGACCTACTGGCTGTTCACCGACTCAGGACCGGTCAAGTTCCCGATTCCATCAAAGTCCACGCCAAATGGCATTTCCCATGGCCGACTGCTGATATCGCTTGAAGAGGACTGGCAGCCCAACACTGAACAGTTCTCGACCGGAGATCTCGTGGCGTTCGACCTCGACACCTTCCTCGATACACACGAGCTCGGCCCCGTCGAACTGGTCTTCCGGCCGAGCGAGACACAAGCGGTGAGCGGCATCGTCGTCGCCGCTGGCGGCACGCTCCTCGCGATCACCGACAACGTCGTTGGGCGCATCCTTCGACTCGAACCCAGTAGCTCTGGCTGGGCCACCACCCCCATCGACCTGCCCGGCTCGGGCGATGTCGGCATAACCTTCGCCGACCGAGATGAAAAGCTCGTCCTCATCAACTACGAGGACTTCCTCACCCCGACGTCGCTTCTCGCCCTTGACTCAACCACGGGTACCCTCGACGCCTTGAAGTCCGTGCCTCCGCGCTTCGACGCAGACGGCCTAACCGTCGAACAGCTAATGGCCACCTCCGCTGATGGCACTCAGGTTCCGCACTTCGTTGTTCGCAAGACCGACGTGCCCCTCGATGGCTCCACACCGACGCTTTTGTATGGGTACGGCGGCTTTCAAGTCCCCCTCAACCCGTCGTACAGCGGCAACATCGGGCGCAATTGGCTCGAACAGGGCGGAGCATTTGTGATGGCGAATATTCGTGGCGGAGGCGAGTTTGGCCCGGCGTGGCATCAGGCAGGGCTCAAGACGAACCGCCAACGCGTGTACGACGACTTCATCGCTGTCGCCGAATCGCTCATTACATCTGGACTCACTTCTCCCGCACACCTCGGCATTATGGGTGGCTCGAACGGTGGCCTACTCATGGGCGTCATGTTGAACCAACGACCCGACCTCTGGAATGCCGTCGTCGTACAAGTACCGCTGCTCGACATGCTCAGGTATCACCTCTTGCTCGCCGGAGCGTCGTGGGTCGATGAATACGGCTCTCCCGATGATCCCGAGGAGCGAGCGTTCCTCGAAAAGACCTCCCCCTACCAGAACTTCGATTCGAGCCTCCCCTACCCCACGCCGCTCTTCGTCACCTCGACAAAGGACGACCGCGTGCACCCGGGGCATGCCCGCAAGATGGCGAAGAAGTTCGAGGAAGCTGGCCTTGCCTTCTGGTACTACGAGAACATCGACGGCGGACACTCAGCTGCGGCGAACCAGACCGAGGCCGCGAAGAGAACAGCGCTCGAGTACACCTACCTGACCACACAACTCAAAAACTAACGACGAATCTGTGGAGCGTTTGCGGCCTGCTCCTAGAGAAACGCCAAGCTAAGGAGCCCAAGTCCGAGAGCTGCTTGAATGCAACCCATGCGCTGGGCGATGGTCGCAACGATCGGCTGAAGATCTTCACCCTCACGCTGACGAAGCTCATCGGTCCCAACCGAAACTGCGCCGACGGCAAGTACGAGCAGAAACAGCTTCCAAACCATGGAAGACGGGCCTTCCTCGATCAGGTGGTACCCCAGACCGAGGAGCGCCGTGAGTGCGAGCGATATTGCGAACACCGCTTGGCGACTGGTTTGAGCGAATACGTTTTGTGAGCTGGAGATCATTTGGAACATGTCTTTAGTTTCGACATTTCAGCTCTGAGATTCCCTAGGGATTTCCCCCAAATGCGCGTGGGGCGTCCTGCATTGGACACTGAATGTTGGGCTAGTCGCCGAACAACCGTGGCTCGTCTAGCTGAGGGGTATCGGGTTGGGCGGCGAGTTCGGGGACCGCTGTTCGAACGTCGTCATAGAACTGTCTCGCTAGGTCGATCGCCGCTGCGTTATCTGGGGTGTGGATGAACACCACCGGTGATCGGCCGTCGCGAAGCCATCGAGAAACAGTGGGTATCCACGGTGCCCAGAACTGTGGGTTTGCCTCGGGAGCGGTTTGGCCAATGAATCGAACGATTGGCGTCTGGCTTGTCGCTACGGCCCGCACGGGCACTCTTGGCTTGTTCTCGAACGCCTCGTGCTCGGCTGGGGTGACGCGTGGGCCGGCGAATACCGCTCGAGCGTCGAGCGTGATGCGGTCGACGTCGAGGGAGAACAAGAGGTCGTTGAGCGCTCGTTCGGTCGGACCACCATCGAAGAAGTCGAGATGGCGAACCTCGACGGCGTAACGCACCGTCGAAGGCGCCGATCGCAGAAAGGCTTCGAGCACGTCGACAGAATCGGGTCCGAACGATGCCGGGAGTTGCACTGCAACCGGGTCCATCTTTTCCATGCATGGTTCGAGCGCGTCGAAGAACTGGGACATCTCGGTCCGACAGTCGCGAAGCTTTCGCTCGTGGGTAACGGCTTTGGGAAACTTGAACATAAAGCGGAAGTGAGACGGTGTGGCGTCAGCCCAGCGCTGCGCAACGTCGACCGTCGGAAGCGCGTAGAAGGTGGTGTTTCCTTCGACTGCGGAAACCAACGCCGAATACGCTGCGAGCTCTCCCCCAGCCGGGGTCGACTTTGGGATAGAACGCCCTGGCCAAGCAGCATTCGTCCACATTGCACAGCCCACACGAAGTTCCCCAACCACATCCTAAATCTAATGGTTTGTGTAAACGGGACGTGACGGGAGTGACGCGAACAACGCCCAATGGGTCGGGGCACTTTCCTTTTGGACTGGCAAGCTAGACACATGACTTCGACAAATGTTGATCTTCTCGTCGTCGGCGCCGGTCCCGCAGGAGCGGCCGCAGCAATCCGTGCTGCCCGCGGCGGAGCGAAGGTCGTCGTGTTCGACAAAGCCCCCTACGGCCGCGACAAGGTTTGCGGCGATGGGCTTACGCCCCGAGCAATCGCAGCGATGCAGGAACTCAATCTCGACTTCAGCGATGCGCACCACATCGTGGGACTTCGCATGATCGCGAACTCGACGGTTCGTGAACTCGACTGGCCATCCGGTGGCCGCTTCCCCAACCACGGTGCGGTGTGGCCTCGTCGGAAACTCGATGCAGCGTTGATCGATGCAGCGACTGAGGCAGGCGCCGAAGTTATCTGGGAAACCGAAGCGCTGCCAATCATCGAGGGCGAGCGCGTCGTTGGCGTAACCACCGGCGACAAGACGTGGAAAGCGCCGATGACGGTTATCGCTGCGGGTGCCCCAGGCAAGATCGCCAAGATGCTCGGGACCGAGCGAGTAGAAGACGAACCGTTCGGACTCGCAATTCGCGCCTACGTGCCGTCTCCACGGCACAGTGACCAACACCTCGAGGCGTGCCTGACGCTGAAGGACGAACACGGAACAGCAGTCCCCGGTTATGGGTGGATGTTTCCGGCCGGAGACGGCACCGTCAACATCGGTGCCGGCGCCCTCAGTACGATGAAGGGCTTCAAGAAGCTCAACCTCAACAAGCTTCTCGATTCCTATCGAGACATGATTCGCGACGAGTGGGATCTCGGCGACTATGTCGAACGACCACGCGCTTGGCGCCTACCAATGAGCGCAAACCGCAGGCACGGTACGGGTTGGGTCGCAATCGGCGACGCCGCAGGTTTGATCAACCCAATGAACGGCGAGGGGATCGACTACGGCCTCGAAAGCGGCATCCTGGCCGCCGATCTGTTCCTCGATAACCCCGTCACTGCACCAGCGCGTTACGACCTGGCTGTCGCGGAGTTGTTCGATGGATTCCTTAGCACCGGACGCCGCTTTAGCTTCCTGATTGGCCACCCGTGGATTCTGAACAGTGGCCTGAAGATGGCGGTCGGAACCGATGCCATTGCCAAGATCACTCTGCAGGTCATGGGTAACCTCGTGGATGGCCAAACTCCAGGCGCCGCCGGTCGCATCTTCCGCCTCACCGATAAGACGCTCAAGACTGCAGACCCGATTCTTCGTCGGACACGCGCCGCTGCCTAGGAATTGGGCGTGATGGCGGACCTCGTGCTTCCAGGTGCGCCAATCCAACTCGTCATCTTTGACCTCATGGGCACCTTGATCTGCGACGACGGAGTTGTCGAACGGGCCTACGTTGCGGCACTGGATCAAGCGGGCATCTCGCCTACGAGCCCGGAGTTTGAGAAATCGCTGGCGCGCATTGCCGAACTTCGGGGACGGCCGACGCTCGTCGTGCTCACCGAGGTGCTGAGTAACAGCGTTCTCGCTGAGGAGGCCACGTGGGCCTTTGACGACAGCATCCTCGCATCGGTCAGCACCATGGAACCAATCGCCGGCGCTCCCGAAGTTCTCGGCCGACTCGACGAAAACGGCATCCTCACCGCCGTCACCACCAGTTTCACTCCGGAGGTCCGCAAAGCGGTGCTCAGCCACTGCGGATGGAGCGAGACGTTCGCAGTAGCGCTCTCCGCGAATGCTCGACGGCGCGGACACCCCGCCCCAGATCTCTTGCTCGAAGCAATTCTCGAATTAGGTGTAGACAGTGTTGCTCAGGTCGCGATCGTTGGAGATAGCGCAACCGATCTTCAAGCGGGAAACCGGGCGGGAGCTGGCATCGTTGTCGGCGTTCGCACCGGCGGCGCCCCTGAGGGCAAACTCGAAGCAGCACCGCACACCCATTTGATCGACTCCGTCGCTGAACTCGAAGACGTGTTGCAGTCCCCGAGAACCGAGGGCGCTAGGCGAGCCTCCGATAGGTAATTCGCAAACAGTCCCCTTCGCCAAACCTGGCGATGCATACTTGACTATGTCTACTTCGCTTCCCACGAGAGAACAGTTGGAGAGCGCACCGAAGGTGCTGCTGCACGATCACCTAGACGGTGGTCTGCGACCCCAAACGGTCATCGAACTCGCCGAAGAGACTGGCTACGAAGGATTGCCGACATCAGACCCAGACGAGTTGGCGACGTGGATGACTCGAGGCGCCGACCGCAAGGACCTGGTCCTGTATCTCGACACCTTTGCTCACACGACAGGGGTCATGCAGACCGCTGACGCACTCGCACGCGTGGCGCGAGAGGCCGCTGAAGACCTGGTCGCCGATGGTGTGGTCTACGCGGAGGTTCGGTTTGCGCCTGAACTCCACACCGAGCAGGGCCTGTCGATGGATGACGTCCTCGAAGCCGTGACCTCCGGCTTTGCCGATAGCAGCCGAGATACACCGCTCACGATTCGTACGATCTGTTCGGCGATGCGACATCAACAAAACAGCCTCGAAGTGTCGCAACTCGCCGTTCGTTGGCGAGACGATGGTGTCGTTGGCTTCGACATCGCCGGACCGGAGAAGGGCTTTCCGCCGGACGATCACATGCTCGCGTTCCAATATGCGCAGCGAGAGAACTTCCAATATACGATCCATGCTGGTGAGGCCTACGGTCCCCCATCGATCTGGAAGGCGCTGCAATGGTGCGGTGCCGAACGTCTTGGTCACGGCGTGCGAATCTGTGACGAGATCACCGTCGACCCCGACGGAGGCGCAACCCTTGGCCGCCTCGCCCATTCCATTAGGGATCGCCGGATACCTCTCGAGGTATGCCCGACCTCGAACTTGCACACCGGCGTCGTCGACGATCTGGCCGATCACCCAATCAAGCTCTTCAAAGAGCTGAAGTTCCGGGTCACTCTCAATACCGACAACCGTCTGATGAGCAACATTTCCATGACCCAAGAGATGCAGAACATGGTCGACGTATTCGGCTGGGATCTCGCCGACATGCAGTGGCTGACGGTCAACGGTATGAAGAGCGCATTCCTACCATTCGATGAACGCCTCGCGCTCATAAACGACGTCATTAAACCCCGCTACGCCGACCTCCGCGCTCAATAACCAAGATTTGTACAGGCTGACAGACCGTGACGGTCTGTCAGCCTGTACAAATCTTTATGCGGCGACGGGTTCTTCGTCGGCGCGGGCGCCTTTCGTGACGATCTCGTGCATCTCTTTGATGGCGGTGCTACCGCTGGTGCAGTGACGCCAGGGCATCACGGCATGGACAGCGCAGCACCACGCGGCTTTCAAGAGCTTCTTTGACATCCCCGCAGCAAAGGCCATGTGCTCGAAGTAGGTCTCATCAACAGTTGCGGGGTGTTCAGTGAACTTCTTCGACATGTTCATACGTGCAGAGTAGAGAAGGTCTCGTAGCATGTGGTCGCAACATTTCGCGACCCATTGCTCAACATGAGTTCAATTTGTTACTCCATATCTGCTTTTGGGAGTATAATCTTGCGCCATGGATGATATCGATAAGAAAATCGTGCAGATTCTCCAACAAGATGCCTCCACCTCGGTGCGTGAGATCGCCGATGAGGTGGGCCTCACGTCGACGCCCTGCTGGCGCCGAATCCAGTCGCTCGAAAAGGACGGTGTCATCTCCAAACGAGTGGCGATCGTCGACCCACAACAGGTCAACCTCTCCCTCACTGCGCTCGTGCTGATCAGAACGAACGAACACAACGCGGAGTGGACCGAGCGCTTCCTGGAGACCACCCAACGCTTCGACGAGGTCGTCGAGGCCTACCGAACGAGCGGCGAACTCGACTACCTCCTAAAGGTGGTCGTGCCAAACATGGACGCCTACGACCAGTTCTACCTTCGCCTGATCGAGCACATCGACCTCTACGACGTCCGCAGCACGTTCGTCATGGAAGAGATGAAGCACACGACAGCACTCCCACTCGACTACGTGTAGCCAGCGCACGACCCGTTCACCGCGGTCGCTCGTCCCATGCCCCGGGCTTCGAGAAAGTGCGAGAAGTATCACATATGAATAAACCGCTTCCGCGAAGGGGGGTGTCACGATCACGGCCCGTTGCCTGGTCGGCAGCATCAAGATCATCCTCCCCGACGGAGCGCGGGTTCAGTCCAATGCTGTTTGCCTCGTCGGCGACCGCAAGGAGATCGTCGTCGAACCTCTCAGCGGAGGACCGGTTATCCGCATCAACGCCTATACAGCGATCGGCGATACGAAGGTCTATTCGCTGTCCGCCGTTCCCGAGGGCAAGCTACGAAAGGCGTGGGCGGCGTTCCGAACTGGAACGAAGCGGTCGCTGAATCGTTAACTAGGCCCAACCGCAGGCGAGTCCAGCGCCGACAATGCCCGCCTGGTTGTGCATCTGTGCTGGCACAACCGGGGTCCGGACCTTATCGATGTACTTTTCGAACTCTTTGAAGTCCTTGCTGATGCCGCCGCCGAGGATGAACAATTCAGGCCAGAACAGCTTCTCGACCTCTTTGAGCACATCTTCGAGGTGGCCGCCCCATTTCTTGAACGAAAGGTCCTTCTCTTCCTTCACACGGGAGGACGCTCGATCTTCGGCGATCTTGCCGTCCATGATGAGGTGTCCGAACTCGGTGTTCGAGACGAGCTGACCGTCGGTGAAGATCGCCGAGCCAATGCCGGTTCCCAGAGTCAACATGATGACCGTTCCAGCGACTCCCTTGCCGGCGCCGAACCGTACCTCGGCGAGGCCCGCAGCGTCGGCGTCATTGATCATCCGCACGTCGCATCCCACAATGTCGGTGAACAACTCGTCGGCGTTGATATCGATCCAAGAAGCGTCAAGGTTCGCAGCCGTACGAACGAATCCATTCTGCACAACGCCGGGAAAGCCAATGCCGACCGGCCCCGTCCACTCTTGATTCGCCGCAAGTTGGCGGCCGACCTCGGCTATTGCCTCGGGTGTGGCGGGCTTTGGTGTCTTGATCCGGTCGCGCTCGGAAAGCATCTCCCCGGCATCGGTGTCGACCTTCGCCGCTTTAACTCCCGAACCGCCAATATCAATACCTAGTACGACTGCCACTGCATTTCCTTCTCGTGAAGACCCTGCGGTGACCTGACCACCGCAGGGTTCACGATAGGAGCTATGCCTCGGTTTCTGGCGCGGCTACCTGGTCGGCTGCTTCAGGTACCTCGATCTGGGGCGCCTCAGATTCCGAACTCTTGGGTAGCGCTTGCACGCCAGGTACTGGATCTACCGGTGCTGGAGTTGCACTTCCGCCTTCGGCGAGTGCCCCTCCCATGCGATCGCGTAGCGGCCCCATGATGTCGACACCAGTTGCGGTTTCGATCTGTTCGGCGATCGCAATCACCGAAGCGGGGAGTTGCTTCGCAATTCCTGGCAGTGCTTGCCCTTCGCCGCCGGCGTCGATCACGGTCATCTTGTCGATGTCGATGCCGTTCACTGTCGAGACGATTTGCTCGATCAACTCAGGAAGCATGTTGAGCACGAAGATGTCGTGCGCGTCGGGGCCGGCAGCCTTGTACTGGTTGGTCAAGCGTTCAAAGACCTCGACCTGGGCTGCGCCCTCTTCGACGATGATCGCCGCGTCGGCTCGTGCCTTGAGCTGCTGGGCTTCAAGCGCAGCCTGCGCGGGCAGCACCACGTCGGCCTGAAGGCGACGCTTCTCCAACTCGATGCGTTCGAGCTCGAGTTCCTGCTCGGCGATGGCCTTTGCCTTCTCACCAGCAACGCGTGCCTCTTCTTCAGAAGCACGGGCAATACCGTCGAGTTCAGCACTACGAACACGGAGCAAATTCTGCTCTTCAACAATCTTGCGCTCGGCCTGTGCCTGAGCGATCTGTGCTTGCTGTTGAGAGTTGGCCTCCGCCTGCTCAGCTTCAGCCTGCTTCTCGGCTTCGGTGACACGTGCCGACTTCAACACGTCAGCAGTTCGGCGACGACCGACGGCGTCGAGGTAGCCAACTTCATCGGTGACGTTCTGAATCTTCAAGACATCGAGTTCAAGGCCGAGCGTCTTGATGTCGTCGTCGGCCTCCTCGATGAGGAACTGGCTGAACTTCAGGCGGTCCTCGTTGACCTCCTCGGGGGTCAGCGTTGCGAGAACACCACGAAGGTTTGCCTCGAGAGTTTCCTTTGCGATCTGTGCGATCGACTGGTGGGGAACGTTGAGGAAGCGCTCTACCGAGTTGCCGAGGAGTGAGTCGACGCTCGACACCTTGACGTTGGCAATGCCCTGCACGTTCAGCGGGATCGCGCCCTTCGAGTACGCGTTAAGAACCGACACCTCGAGGGGGATGTTGTTGAGGTCCATCCACGAAACCTGCTCGAGCAGCGGGATGCGGATCGTGCGCCCGCCTTTCAGCGTGCGGTATCCGAGTTGACGACCGTCGACCCCAACGGAGCCCTTGCCACCAGAGATGACCGCAACACGGTTCGGCGGACAGATAATGATCAGACTCTTCACTACGAAGATTGCCGTCAGAATCGCTAGTAGGACCGCCACTCCTGCAATTGCGAAAAACATATTTGTCTTACCTTCCCGTCGTGTTTCCAGAATAGAGCGTGCGGCGACGTCTGGGTATTCCCAGAATCGAGCGAAACCGGTTCGCCGCTATTGAATTTCCGGATCGACCGCCACGACTTGGGCGATTCCGCCGTCGACTTTGACGATCAGAACCTCATCGCCACGGGCAAAATCGAGATCCGGCATCGAGTCGAGCGAACCTGCCGTGAGCTGCAACCGCTCGCCACCGGTATCGAGCGTGACCCGGCCACGCTTGCCACCCTCGATGGGCACGCTAACGATGGCGAGGCGTCCTTCGAGTTGGCTATCGCTGATCGAACTATCGGATTCTCCCTTACGGAGAAAACTAAACAGCGCCGTGTTCACCCCAGCCGAGAAGAGTCCAAGAACGACCGCCAGAATAAATCCGGCAACGGCGCCGACACCGACGAGTGACGACACAACGCCCACCCCGCCGAAGAAGGCGAGGAACGACGTATACGAGCTGATCGGAATCTTGCGGAACGCGGAGACATCGCCGATGCCACCATCGACTCCAGACACGTCGAGATCGGCCCCTGCATCGAAGTCAACATCGCCCCCGATACCGATTTCACCTTCAACATCACCACCACCGAGAGCGAAGAGCGCCAAGAGCGGGATTCCAACCACCGCACAAAAGATGTACACCCCAAACAACATCAACCCAGTGTACTTGCTCGCTAGCCGTGAGTTCTGGCCGTAACGACGCGTCACCGGCGATACATTCGGAACATGGCAACACACCTGGTCGAACATCCGCTCATCAGCGAGCGTCTTACGCGTCTTCGCGTGACCGCAACGCCACGACCAGAGTTCCGCCGAGTCTTGACCGAACTGTCGAGCTTTGTGATCTACGAAGCAATGCGCGATCTTGAAACGACGACGATCGATATCGACACTCCCCTCGAGCCAACCACCGGCGTCAAGATCACCGCGTCGCCGATTCTCGTACCGGTGATGCGCGCCGGTCTCGGCATGCTCGACGCTGCACTCGACCTTCTCCCCGAGTCCCGCGTGGGATTCATCGGGCTCAAGCGCGATGAGGAAACCCTTCTCCCCCACGCGTACGCAAATACCGTGCCCAATAATCTCGACGGACGCTCGACGCTCATCCTCGATCCAATGCTCGCCACCGGCGGCTCGCTCGCCCACACGGTGAAGCTGTTGAAAGAATCCAACGCCGGCACGATCACCGTCACCTGCGTACTGTCCAGCCCCGAGGGAATTGCCCTCATGAACGAGCAATATCCCGACATCGACATCTACACCTCGTCGATCGATATCGCGCTCAACGAGGTCGGCTTTATCCGCCCCGGCCTCGGCGATGCAGGCGACCGACAGTTCGGACTCTCCTGATGCTCGATCACGTCTTCGCCGACGCAATCGGGGCCCTCCGTTCAGCGCTCGAACTCGCCATGCTCGAACGCCAAGCGGTCGAAGAACGGTTCACCACCGATGCACTCCTCGGCGATACTCGCTGGGAAACCTCGTACAGCATCCCCGGCGAAGGAACACCCCCTCGGGTCCAAGCCGACATGACCCTGCTCTGGCCAACGTGGTCCCAGACGGCCTACCGCAGCTGGTACCTCAGCGGAGAACTGCACGACATCCCCGCGATCGAAGCCGAAGTCGTCGCCAGAGCCCAGCGCCTCCCCGAACCACCAGACCCAGCCGTCGTCCTTGACCTCGTCCCTGCTTTCTCCCCGCCGATTGGAGACAACGTCCTTGAACGGACCGAGGGCGCAACGATCGAAACAATCTACGGAAGCGACCTCAGCCGAGCCGAATACGCGATAGAGATCAGCTACGCGGGAGCCTTCGAACTACACGCGGACGTACTAGCCGACGGCAACCTCCTAGACGAAATGTTCAACGCGGCCGGAACCTGGATATCAAGCACGCTCATTTCGCTCTCTGACAGCGTGTAGCACCACAGGCGGTCTCCGCGATGCGAATCGCGACCGTCCCGCCTGACGACCGTGGCCGACCGGTGAAACGGTGCGCAGCCAGCGCCGAAGGGGCGCAGCTCAGCGCGGACGTTACAGACCGGTATCGACAGGAGGAAGGTCGTCGAACTGCGCGTCGCGGCCTTCTGCTTTGGCGCCGAATGATTCCATCATGTCGGTTGGTTGGAACATGCCGGTTTGCCAGGCGGCGATGTATTGCAGGGAGTCGGCAACCGAGTGATCTCGGGTGTAATTGATTGTCTCTTTGGTGCCGTGAATGGCGAGCGGCGACTTCGAGGCGATGCGTGCTGCGGTGTCCATCACGGCTTCGAGCATGGCGTCTTGGTCTGGATAGACCTCGTTGACGAGGCCGACTTCTTTGGCTCGGGCTGCGGGCATGCGGTCGCCGGTGAAGGCCATTTCACGGGCGATGCCTTCGGGGATGATCTTTGGGAGCCGTTGGAGCGTGCCGACGTCGGCGGTCATGCCGATGTTGATTTCGTGGATGCAGAACCACGAGTCTTCAGTGGCATAGCGCATGTCGCACGCCGTGATCATGTCGACGCCTGCACCGACAACGCCGCCTTGGGTTGCGACGAGCACGGGCATGCGGGCTCGTTCCAGCGAGTTGAACGTGTCCTGGAGGTGCAGCACGTTGTAGCGAAAGACCGAGCGTGCACGACCGACCTCGGTTTGGTCATCGTCATCGAGGTTGCCACTAGTGAAGACGCTGAGGTCCATGCCGGCGGTGAAGTGTTTGCCGGTCGAGGAGATGACGATGGCGCGGGCGGCGCCACGGTTGCTGATCTCGTCAACGAGTTGTGGCAGCTCGCTCCAGAACTCGGGAATCATCGAGTTGAGTTCGTCGGGTCGATTGAGCACGATGTGCGCGATCGAATCGGACTCGGTTACTTCAAAGCACTGATTTCCCATCTGGGGAGATTAGCCGGAACAGAACTCCGCGAGAGACTGAAGTGGCCGGGCTCCAATGTGTGTGATGATCTCGGCTGCCGCACAGCTTCCCATCCTGCCAGCGATGTCGAGGGGCGCTCCTGCAGCGAGACCGGCCAGAACTCCGGCGGCGTAGAGGTCGCCAGCGCCGGTGGTATCGACGCGCTTTTCAACCTCGACGGACGGGATCTGAAAGATCTCATCGCGGGTCACGATCATCGATCCTCCACGGCCTTGCGTTATGCACGCCGTTTTGGTGAGGTCGCGACAACCGGCAATCCAGGTGTTCTGATCCTCGGTCCCGAGGAGCGACACGATTTCGTCTTCGTTGCCGAAGAGCAGATCGACCCGATCGGCGATGAGCGACAGCCACTCCTCGCGGTGCCGATCGACAGCGAAGCCGTCGGAGAGCGTGAACGATGTCGTGACATTGTTGTCCCGGGCGATGTCCATAGCGAGACGAATGGCTTGCTTTGCCTCTTCGAGATCCCACAGGTAGCCCTCGCAGTAAAGGACCTTTGCCTTGGCGACGAGTTCTTCGTCGATGTCGTCGGTGGTCAAGACGGAACTGGCGCCGAGGAACGTATTCATTGTTCGCTGGCCATCGGGGGTCACCTGAATGAGGCAGCGAGCGGTCGCTGGTCCGGCAGTAGCTGGAGTGACGTTGAAGTTCACGCCCGCTTCGCGGATGTCCTTGACGAAGACATCGCCGAGTTCATCGTCGCGAATCTTGCCGATGTACGCCGCGCTCTCACCGAATGAAGCCACGCCGACCATGGTGTTTGCAGCTGATCCACCGGATTCTTTGAGTCCGTCGGGCATCAATTCGGTCAGTGCCTCAGCGCGGGGTTCATCGATAAGGGTCATCGACCCGAGGTTGAGGTCGTGCTCCTCGATGAAACTGTCGGGCACTTGACCGATCACATCGACGATCGCGTTCCCAACTCCAACAACATCTGCAGTACTCATTTACGCTCCTAGCCGCCATGGCACAGCCCTCGAAGGTACCATTCTGAAACTCGACCCCCACCATTCACCGCCTCTTGTGCTCGCCAGCACCTGATGACCGGCTATGCAAAGGAAACAATGGCTTACCGCTTGCCTCGCACGATTCTTCCCAACTCCTACACCGTCGAGATCCAACCCGACCTCGAGGCGCACTCCTTCACTGGTTCGGTGACCGCGAAATGCGAAGTGGTCGAGGCCACTGCGGAGTTGCGATGCAACGTTGCCGACCTTGCGTTGAGCAACGTAACGATCGATGGTTCGCCAGTGGAATTCAGCATCGATGAAGATTCTGAGCAGCTGGTCATCGACTTGGGGGACGAAAGGGCCACAGGTCCGATCGAATTTGCTGCCGAGTTCGAAGGCGAACTCAACGACGCGTTGAAGGGCTTCTACCGCTCGACCTTCACCGGCGACGACGGGACCGAGCACACGATCGCTACGACCCAGTTTCAGTCGACCGACGCTCGCCGGGCCTTCCCGTGCTGGGACGAACCCGACATGAAGGCCACGTTCGATGTGACCCTGGTGGTCGAACCGAAGTTCACCGCGGTGAGCAACGGCGCTGAGGTGTCTCGCTCCGACCGCGACGGCGGGCTCGTCGCTGTTCGTTTCGCCGAGACCATGAAGATGTCGACCTATTTGGTTGCCTTTGTGGTTGGCCCACTCGAGATTTCTGAACCGGCGTTTCATGGCGAAGTACCGATCCGCATCGTCCATCGTCCGGGCCAAGGCCACCTCACCGCGTTTGCGCTCGAAGTCGCTGTTCATGCACTCGCATACTTCGAGGAGTACTACGGAATTGCGTACCCGACCGACAAGCTCGACATGATTGCGCTCCCCGACTTCGCTATGGGCGCTATGGAGAACCTCGGTTGTGTCACCTATCGAGAGATCTTGCTGCTCGTCGATCCGGAGAAGGCAACACAACCCGAGCTGCAGAATGTTGCCGACGTCATCAACCACGAACTTGCGCACATGTGGTTCGGCGACCTTGTCACGATGGGCTGGTGGAACGGCATCTGGCTAAACGAAGCTTTCGCCACGTTCATGGAGATGAAGTGCACCGACGATTTCCGCCCCGAGTGGATGCGCTGGACCAGCTTTGGCATCAGCCGATCGGCAGCGTTCGATATCGACAGCCTCGAAGCCACTCGCCCGATCGAGTTCCCGGTCATCTCGCCCGAAGATGCTGAGGGTATGTTCGACCTGCTCACCTACGAGAAGGGCGCGGCGGTTGTTCGCATGCTCGAACAATGGCTCGGTGAGGAGACGTTCCGAGACGGCATTCGCCACTATCTCACAACCCACGCCTACGGGAACACCGAAACCCATCACTTATGGGACGCTTTGGAGCACGTCTCGGGACAACCGGTCACCGTGCCCATGGAAACGTGGATCTTCCAAGGCGGATACCCGGTCATCGAGGTCGACGGTGGTTGCCTGCACCAACGCCGCTTTACCTACAGCGGTGGCGGGGATGCACAGACGTGGTCGGTGCCCGTGCAACTGCGAACCAATTCGGGCGACGTGCATACCGTCGAAGTTCACGAGGGCAAGGCCGAACTACCGGTCGATGCCAGCGAAGTAGCGACGTACAACCACTCGGGGAACGGCTTCTTCCGGGTGAAGGTGCCGTTCGATCAACTCGTTGCCTACGGAGCGAACGGCGTTGGCTCACTTGCGCCGGTCGAACGGTTCGGGCTGGTCGATGACACGTACACGCTTGCGTTGGCTGGCGAGGTTGCGCTCTCGGACTACCTCACGCTTCTCGGCGGATACCGAGCCGAGACCGACGTGTCGGTTTGGCAACGCATAACCGGCTCGTTCGGATTCATCGACCACGTCGCCGCCGACGGCGATCGAGCCGCACTCGGCGGGCTCGTGGATGCACTCATTACCGACGCTCGGGAACGTCTGGGACCTGCGCCCCAGCCGGGAGAATCAGCGCGCGAGAGTCAGCTGCGAGGTGCGCTGTTCAGTGCGGCTGGCACGCTCTCTCCAGCGGGCTCAACGACTCGGACAACAGCCATTGCCGAGGCTCGGGAACTCCTCGTTGCGGACTCCCCCGACGCCGAACTCCGAAGCGCTGCAGTTCGAATCGTGGCGTCGAATGGCACCCCAGAAGACTTTGCGATGTTCCGATCGGCGTTCGAGTCGGCGAGCACGCCACAAGATGAGGTACGCAATCTGTATGCACTGCCGGCCTTCCCCGGGGCTGACCAGATCGACACGGTGGTCGAAATGGCGCTCGATGGTTCCATTCGTACGCAGAACGCACCGTTCGTCTTGGCCCAAGCGCTCATGAGCCGAGATCACGGACCGGCCGTTTGGTCAAGGATCAGCCAACGTTGGGACGAGATCAACGAGATGTTCCCGTCGAACACGATCGTTCGGATGCTCACAGGCGTGCGATGGCTCACCGACGCTGAGGCAAAGGTGGCAGTGACCGCCTTCTTCGCAGATCGTGAGATTCCGCAGGGCAAGAAGCAGCTCGACCAACACCTCGAGCGGCTTGCGGTGAACGCGGCATTCCAAGAACGGGTTCGGAAAGATCTACGAACAGCCCTGGAGGGCTGACAGAAGCATGCAGAAGCTCCGGGTTCGCCCGCCGTTTTCGTCGCTCCATGCACACGAAGTTTTCGCAGTAGAACACGACCGAGTGCAGTTGTGTGTCCGACCGGGCATCGGTCGAGCTGTGGTCCGACTCGCGGGCCAGGTCATCGAGGCCGAAACCGTTGCGGGAGTAGCGGTGTTCTGGGTCGACGGTCTCTTCCCGAACACGACCTACATCGCGCAGATCGATACCCCTGCTGGCGCCTCGCTCGGATCCCTGACGTTTCGGACGAAGTCGCCGCTGGCTGGGCGAACGACCAAGTTCGCCACGATCTCCGATGTACACCTCGGCCTGCACGACTTCACCTCTATCTCCTCGATCTCTGAACCGAAGAACACCGAATCGCCATTCGCTCTGCGATGCGCCACAGCGGCGATCCGCGAAGCTATCGACTGGGGCGCGGAGCTGCTCTTGATCAAAGGCGACCTCACCGATGGAGGGAAAGCCGACGAGTGGGACCTCGCCCATTCGCTCCTCGATGATCTCCCCATTCCAGTGATGGTCACCTGGGGCAACCACGATGTCTGGAAGGATCGCGATGTCGAACCTCAAGACATCGCTGCCTCGTTTGGACTCGACCCCGGTCCCATCGTGACCACGGATTTGGACAACATCCGAATCATCCTTGCCGATACGTCAATCCCCGACCGCGGGAGGGGCGACCTCGACCAGCATCGAGAAGAGCTGTTCGAACTCATGGCTACGGACCGACCGGTCTTCCTCGGCATCCATCACAACATCATGAGGACACCGAAACCCTGGTTCCTCCCCTACGGCGTGCCGTCGAACAACGCAGCAACGTTCCTCGACGCCCTACCCGCGGTGAATCGAAACGTCTTCATAAGCTCCGGGCACACACATCGGAACCGTCGTCACTTCCTTGGGAATCGGGGCGAGATCACGTTCACCGAAGTGTCTGCGACCTCCGACTACCCCGGGGTCTGGGCTGGCTATGAGGTTTCCGACCAAGTGGTCCGCCAAACGGTGCGACGCACGGCCGTCCCCAATGCGTTGGAGTGGTCTGAGTACGCCCGGGGAGCGCTTCTTGGTGTGTGGCCCCGCTGGGCCCAGGGTCTGCTCGACGATCGCTCCGTCGATATGGCGATTCGCTAACGACCGCATCGCTAGCATTCGATCATGAGGTTCGATCTTTCCGCAGAAGAAGTTCGTGTGTTGTGCGCGCTGATGGAGAAGGCAGAGACCACTCCTGACCAGTACCCGATGACCACCGGTGCGCTCACCAACGCGTGTAACCAGAAGACCTCTCGAGAGCCGGTCACGGACTTCTCAGAAGCCACGGTCGATGCGACGATCTTGTCACTCCGCGAGCGTCAGGTCATGAGAAGTCTTCGCCCGTCAGGATCCCGTGGATGGAAACACCGGCACTGCCTCGATGAGGTCATCCCCCTGACGATGCCCGAGCAGGCGATCATCACCGTGCTCGGCCTGCGAGGAGCTCAGTCCCCGGGCGAACTCAAGACTCGCACCTCCCGGATCTACGACTTCGAAACCAACGAAGACGTGGAGTCAACGCTTCGTGAACTAGCAGCCCGTGAAGAACCCCTCGTTTCGAACATCGGCCGAGAGTCAGGGCAGAGCCAAGATCGCTGGGAGCACTGCCTCAGTAATGAAGCAATGACGCCGGAGCAAGGCACTCAGCGCGTGATGGCCTCGGAGTTTGCGACACTGCACGAAGCGGGGTTCTTCGCAATGCCGAACGCATGGGACCGCCTATCGGCAGTGGCGATGCAAGAAGCTGGCGCCAAGGCGCTGGCCACCAGCAGCTTCGCCCTCGCCGCCACGTTAGGGAAGGACGACTACGACATCTCACGCGACGACATTTTGCGCCACGTCGAAGAACTCACCAGCCACATCACCGTGCCGTTGAACGTCGACGGTGAACAGCTCTTCCCGAACGAACCGGGTGGCATTGCAAAGACCGTCGAACTTCTCGCCTCGGCCGGGGCTGCTGGCACATCGATCGAAGACTTCGATCCGCAATCGGGTTCGGTTATCGGCGTAGAGGCCGCGACCGAAGCAGTTAGCGAAGCAGTCGAAGCCTGCCGGGCAAACCATCTCGTACTCACCGCGCGATCCGAGCTCTACCTTTACGGCACGACCGACATCGACGAGGTCACCAGCCGACTCCGCCGATACGCCGAAGCCGGCGCCGAGTGTGTGTACGCCCCTGGGGTTGTCGACGAGGTGGAGATCCTGCACCTGGTCGAGGAGGCGGGTGCAGCGGTCAACGTACTCGACATGAGGGGCGCTCCGGACTCTGCGACCCTCGCATCGCTAGGTGTACGCCGTTCGTCTACCGGTTCGCGAGTCTTCGCAAAGACGCAGGCGACTATGGTGGACCTCACACGAACCTTCTTGGGAACCCCATCGTCATGACCGCCGAAACATCAACCAACCGTCCGGTACATCTCACCGTCTACTCGGACTTCCTTTGACCATGGTGTTACGTCGGGACCGTGCGCCTCGACAAGCTTCAAGAGGAAATGGGTGACCGCATTGAAGTGGAATGGAGAGCATTCCTTCTGCGGGCCGAACCAAAGACCGGCGAACATGCGGCCTTTGTTGAATACACCAACTCATGGCTACGCCCCGCGGAGATGGAACCGGAAGCAACGTTCACCGTGTGGGCCAGTGATGAGGGCCAACCAGCATCGAGCATCCCAGCGCAAGTGGCGTTCAAGACCGTGGAAGCAATCGCACCCGAGCTAGCAAAGCCGTTCCACGACCGGCTGCTGCGTGCCTATTTCACCGAGAACCGCAACATTGCTGAAAGCAACGTACTGATGGAGTTGGCGATTGAGGTCGGTGTCGACGGAGCAGCCCTCGCTGAGGCCGGAACGACGCGCCGAGAAGAGTTCACCCAAATGGTGATCGATGAACACAACAGCGCAATGTCGAACAACGTCACCGGCATCCCAACGGTGCTCTTCGAAAACCAGTTCCCCGTACCAGGCGCCCAGCCCCTAGAAACCTACGTCGACATCGTCCAGCGAATCGAGAAGGCGCTCAGTTCCTAGACGCCTGATCCCTACGACGCCCAGGACTCCGTCCTGA
>CAZBTI010000036.1:0-4819 GCA_964494395.1 uncultured Acidimicrobiales bacterium
TCGAATTAAAGGTGGTCAAGAACCTTCTCGATTCTGGCATTCGACTCGAGCAGGTTCGAGAGATCTTCGCCTACCTGCAGGACGAATTGGGCGAGGATATCGCCACGGCGAACTTGGTCGTGAACGGCAGTCAACCAACGCTTGTTCGGAGCGGCGAAGAGGTCATCGACCTGCTGCAGAGCGGCCAAGGCGTCTTGAACATCCTGCCATTGAGCGGTGTAGTCGATGAACTCGATGCAAAGATCGTGGAACTCTTCCCGCACTCCGCAGCAGATTCCGGCGAAACAGCGGTTGCGCAATAGCGCCAGCCGGATAGGCCCTTACCTCGGCGCAGCGGCGTTCATCCTATTTCTTGGCGCGTGTGCGTCGGGGGAGTTCGCGCAGACCGCTCAGGTCACGATCGAGCCGAGCGCAGCCGATCCGCTCACCAGCTCGACGTCGTCGACGACCACGACGACCACGACGACTACGACTACTGCAGCTGTTGCACAGCCCGAGGGAACAACGTCGACCACATCTACAACAGAGACGCCGCCTCCTCCTGAGACAACGTCTACTCCTGAGACGACGCTGCCTGCATCGTCCACCAGCACATCGACGACGACACCGACCACCACGTCCACCACAGCTGTTTCGCAGCCTGACTTTGGTGCAGAAATCTTTGAAATCTCCGGGCCGATCGCCGCACGCCTCGAACACTCTTGGCGAGAAGGGTGCCCGGTCGGACTCGATGAACTGCGCCTCATCACCACTGCTCACTGGGACTATGACGGCAACGTTGCATCGGGCGAGTTGGTCGTCCACGCAGACCATGCTGACGACATCGTGCAGGTCCTGTCCCGGTTATTCGACGCCCAGTTCCCGATCGAACGAATGGAACTCGTCGACAACTTCCTCGGTGACGACGATCTCTCGATGGAAGCAAACAACACCTCAGCGTTCAACTGTCGCGAGATCGCATCCAACCCTGGGGTGTGGTCAAACCATGCGTTCGGGGCAGCGATCGACATCAACCCTGTCGCCAACCCGTACCTGCGGGGCAATACGGTGCTGCCGCCGGCGGGAATTGACGCCATCGACCGCTCGGTCGAGGTGCAGGGCGGGGTCTACGCAGGCGACGCCGTCACCCAAGCATTCGCCGAAATCGGCTGGGGCTGGGGCGGCGAATGGAACAGCGTCAAAGACTGGCAACACTTCAGCGCCTCCGGAAATTGAGATTTGTACAGGCTGACAGACCGGGACGGTCTGTCAGCCTGTACAAATCTTTACAGGATCGTGTGCTTGAGTTGTCGGAGCTCGTGATCGGCCAACACGAGCGCGGTCATGGCGTCGACCATCGGTACTGCACGGGGGAGTACACATGGGTCGTGGCGACCCTTGGCGGCGAGGGTCGTTGCAACGCCGTCGGTCGTCACGGTGTCTTGCTCGGAGGAGATCGTCGCCGTTGGCTTGAAGGCGGTGCGAAAGAGCAGAGGTTGACCGTTGCTGATTCCACCCTGCACGCCACCGGAGTGGTTGGACGTCGTCGCAGGCTGCCCGTCGGGGCCAGGTACGAACGGGTCGTTGTGAGTGCGGCCGGTCATTTCGGTCGCTGCAAAGCCACTACCGATCTCGAACCCTTTGGTTGCGGGGAGTGACAGCATTGCTTTGCCAAGGTCGGCTTCGAGGCGATCGAAGACGGGTTCGCCAAGCCCACGGGTCACGTTGCGGACGACGGTCCGGACCATTCCCCCGAGCGAGTCGCCGTCTTTGCGCGCTTGTTCGATAGCGGTGGTCATCGCTGCAGCGGCGGTGACATCGGGGCAACGGGTTGGGTCGACCTCAACGTCGGCCCGGGTAACGGACTCAGCATCGACCGTGGCCACGAGGTCGTGTACCTGGTCGACCCAGGAAACGATCTCCGGTCTCGGCTGTTCACGACGATCGGCTAACGCATCGAGCAGTTGCATTGCTATCGCGCCGGCGGCTACCCGGCCGATTGTTTCGCGAGCGCTCGAGCGTCCGCCACCTTCGACGGTGCGGTTACCGTACTTCGCGTCGTAGGTGTAGTCGGCGTGCGACGGCCGGTACAACGTACGCATGTGGTCATATGCACCTGGTCGAGCGTCGGCGTTTCGCACGAGCATTGCGAGCGGAGCTCCCGTAGACGCGCCACCGTCGAGGCCTGATAGGGCCTCGACGATGTCGACTTCATTGCGTTGTGTTGTCAGTCGGCTTTGGCCTGGCCGACGTCGGTCAAGTTCGTTCTGGATGTGCTCGAGATCGATGCTGAGCCTTGCTGGGAGTCCGTCGATGACGACGCCGACGCCTCCGCCATGGCTCTCTCCAAAAGTGGAGATCCGAAACGTATGACCGAAGATATTACCCACATCCTCAGGCTACCGGCTGAACAGCCAGCGGCCTGAGAGGCGTGGACAAGGGTTACGGCCGTTCAGCAGCGAGTGCCGACATTGCGGCGCTTCGCATATCCGACGTGACGACTGGTGCGTCGCGATCCTCGGGCACGTGGTGCTGAGGGGCCGCGACTTGGGCCGCTTCAGCGGTTGCCCTCGCCGACAGGCTCTCCAAGATGTGGCTGAGGAGCAGTACCAAGGTGTCCAAAGCCGTATCGGAGGTGCGTGCGTCGGTGCGGACGATCGGAATCGTCGGATCGAGGTCGAGTGCTTCACGGATTTGTTCGGTGTCGTGTTCAGGGGCACCGTCGAACTGGTTCAAACCAATGACGAACGGCACATCACGAGACTCGAAGAAGTCGATGGCGTTGAAGCACTCATCGAGACGACGAGTGTCGACGAGCACCAAGGCGCCGAGTGCGCCGGCGGTGATGTCGTTCCACATGAACCCGAAGCGGTCCTGACCTGGAGTGCCGAACACGTAGAGCACGAGGCCCTCGTCAACGGTGATCTTTCCAAAGTCCATAGCAACGGTCGTGCTGGTCTTCGACTGGACGAGTTGATTGTCATCCACTCCAGACGCAGCACTCGTCATCTTGGCCTCGGTACGCAGAGGTGCGATCTCGGAGACAGCGCTGACGAAGGTAGTTTTACCCACGCCAAAGCCTCCCGAGATGACAACCTTCGCCGATACCGGGCGGGGTTTGTTATCGCTTGCTGATGCCATCGAGCAGTCTCCTTACAATCGCAATATCGTCAGAGCGTGTGGTTTCTAGGATCTCAAGGGTTCCTGCACCCCAGAGATCGGCTACAAGCACTCGCGCCACGCCCAACGGCAGCGAACACTTGGCAGAAATTTCTGCAATTGAATTGGGTTCAGCACAAAGCTGGTAAATCTTCGCCAGGTCGATGTCCCGAGGTATTTCGCTACCTTCGGTTGCAGCGACCATGGCTTCGATCGCGATGTCGCCCGCGTCACTACGCGTGCGCCCACCGGTGAGGAGATAGGACCGTACGAACGATCCTCCGCCCTCTTCAGTGTCGACTTGGCTCATGGTCATCTACTCCGAGTCTCAGACCGTAAGAACGTTCTTGAGCTCGCCGATTAGTTCTGGTGAGAGTGCAGCGCCCGCCCGCTCAGCGAGCAGCGTCATCTCGTAGGCAACCTGAGCAATGTCGGCGCCGTTTTGGCACAACACTGCAAGGGATGCTCCGTAGCCCATCGACATGACGAACAGGTTTCCCTGGCTCATCTCGACAACGACCTGGTCGACCTCGCCACATTCAAGACACGCAGCGGCGCCGTTGGTGAGACTGGTAAGGCCAGCTGCGATCGCCGCGAACTGGTCTACACCACTCGAGTCGATCCCAGCCGAAGAGGCGAGGAGGAGGCCATCTGCCGACACGGCAACGGCCTCACGAACTCCCGCTGTTTCCTCGGCGAAGCGTGAGAGCAGCCATGCAAAGTTCTGGGCTTCTGTTGATACTGTCATTTATGCACTCCCTGGTCGTGCGTCGTCATTGTCTTGGTCTGCTGCGCCAACGGTGGCTGGGGCGGCAGTTTCAGATGGCGTGTTGCCACCCTGTCCCTCGCCTCGACCGCGGGCGACCGCAGATCGATAGCTCATGAGGGAGTTCTTGACCGCGTCTGCGTCACGGGATCGTGGCGGTGCAGCTTCGCGGGTTGCAATTGGTGCTGGAATCGAAGAGTTGGACTTCGATTCGCCTCGCTTCGGGAAACCCGCAGCGGTGGTCGGTACGTCGGCAACTACTGCAGCGTTTGAAACTACTGCGGCGTCTGGAACGACCGCTGCAGGAGCAACGACTGCAGCGTCTGCAACTACTGCAGCGTTTGCAACTACTGCAGCGTTTGCAACTACTGCAGCGTCTGCAACTACTGCAGCGTCTGGAACGACCGCTGCAGGAGCAACTACTGCAGCGTCTGCAACTACTGCAGCGTCTGCAACTACTGCAGCATTCGTAACTACCGCGGCGTCTGGAACGACCGCAGCTCCGGCAACGGCTGCCCCAGCTACTGCTGTCCCAGCTACTGCTGTTCCGGCAGTTGTGGCGGCAGCTTCTTCGGCAGCGACCCGCTTTGCCTTCGCCTTTGCTGCGTTCACGAGAGCGATCGCAGAAGTCTTGGCATCACGCTCGATTGGCTTTTGGCCTTCGGCGTTTACGGGAGTATCGGAGACGAACTTGTCCGGAACACTCTGAATGCTGGTTGCGCCCTTTGAGCGCTTGGGGAAGCCTGCGGAGGTTGTCGCTTCGGCTACAGGCGTAACAGGTGCCTCGGCGGCTGGGGCTGGGGTCTCTTCAGCGTTTGCAGGCGTGTCGGAGACGAACTTGTCTGGTTCGGTCTTGACGCTGGTTGCGCCCTTTGAGCGCTTGGGGAAGCCTGCGGAGGTTGTCGCTTCGGCTAC
>CAZBTI010000036.1:4919-13761 GCA_964494395.1 uncultured Acidimicrobiales bacterium
ACTTGTCTGGTTCGGTCTTGACGTTGGTTGCGCCCTTTGAGCGCTTGGGGAAGCCCGCAGAGGTCGTCCCTACAGGTTCGCTGGCCGGCGGGGCTTCGGCGAGAACAGGCTCGGGGGCCGAAACCGGGGGAGCGGCTTCGATGGTCTTGGCAGTTTCTTCGATGCCAACGCCAGTTCCTGGAGCAGCGTCGACTGCATCGGTGCGACGAGAAACGGCTTCAGAAGACTTCTGATCGGATTGCTCGGTCGCAGCATCGGCGCTGAGGAGAGCATTCGGAAGATCGATGAAGGCAATCGTGCCACGGCGATGTCCTTCGCCGGTTGGGTCGGCGTTCGACAAGCGGACCGTGACGCCCATTTCTTGTGCGAGACGACTGACCACGAACAGGCCGAGGTAGGCAGACGGCGCATCTGCGAAGTCCACCGGGTTGGCGAGACGCTCGTTGATCTCCGCGAGCGAATCGTCGTCCATGCCGATGCCTTGATCGACAATGGCGAGGCGGTAGTGGCTCTCGGCATGTTGACCAAACACCTCGATTGGTGTGGTTGGAGGCGAGAAACTGCCGGCGTTCTCCAACAGCTCGGCAAAGAGGTGCGAGAGGTCGGTTGCGAGGTTGCCCGAAACAGTCGCTGGGTCGATGTCGCCGAGACGGACTCGGCGGTAGTCGGCAATCTCCGAAGCTGCAGCACGGAGCACGTCACGGACAGCGATTGGTTTGCCCCAACGACGTGGGGTTTGCTCGCCGGCGAGAACGAGGAGGTTCTCTGCGTTGCGGCGCATGCGGGTAGCGAGGTGGTCGAGGCGGAAGAGGTTCTCGAGAGCATCGGGGTCGCGCTCTTGGGACTCCAACTCTTCGATGAACTCGAGCTGACGGTTCAGTAGGTTCTGGTTTCGTCGGCCGAGGCTGACGAAGGTGCGGGAAACGTTCTGGCGGCGCAGTTGCGCCTGGCCAGCAGCAAGGTCTACCGCTGCGCCCTGCATGGTGTTCAACGATGCGGCGAGAATCGTCAGCTCATCGTTACTGTCCACGGTGAACTCATCAAGTTCTGGGAGCTCCTCGGAGGTACGGGCAGCCTCAACAATGGAGGGAATTCCGACATCAGCTGCAGCTTGTGCCTGGACGGAGAGTTGCTCGACGGGCTCTGAAATCTGGCGCGCCGAACGGCGGAGAGCGAAGAAGGCAACCGCTACGGTAACAGCCATGATGAGGGCCAGGCCAACCGATAGGATTCGCTGTTGTTCGTTCACTTCTACGGCGACATCTTGGAAGCCGAGGAGCGCCACGCTGATCGAGTCGAGCGGCTCGCTTGCCTGAATGGTCCAGTCGACACCGGTGAAGGGGAATTCTTCTGCGCTGGTGGTGGTGAGCGCATTCACGTTGGCGAAAACTCGTTCGTTGCCAGCGGAGAAATCTGCGTCCAAGGAATCAAAGTCCACGCCAGAGGCCGTGGCGTCCATTACATCGCCGGCAATGAAGACCGACCCCTCAGCGTGGTCAGTGCTGGTATCGCCGAGGACGACCCCTGCGGCGTTGTCGACAATCGACAGGTCGAAGTTCTGGCCATCGGTTGCACGATCGAGTTGGGTTTGAAGATTCGCGAGTGGAACTCGAACACGAACGAGGTTTCCGTCGGCGAGTTGACGAGAGAACTCAAGAGATTCGATATGTTCGCCATCGTTTACAAATGATCGGAATTGATCGCCTTGGGAGGCGTTCGTGAACCAATCGGCAGAAGCGTACGACTCGAGTGTGGTGTCGGGGTGTGAAGAGCTGAGCACCTCGCCCGCTTCGTTCGTGAAGACGACCTGTACGTTGTCCTGACCCAGGAGCGCTGTCTCGTCGGTGACATTCTGCTCGGAGAGAAACTCGGTCGAAGAGATCTGTTGTGCGACTTCGGAAGCGTCAACACTGGAACCGTCGATGGCGCTCACGCGTTCGAACCATGTGGAGAGGAAACCGTCGACGAATCCTGCGCCGCCGTCGGAAGCCTGACCCAATTCCTCTGCAATTGCCTCGTTGTGCTCGGCAAGGATGCTGTCGGTGTCCGATGCTGCCTCGTTCGTTTGCTGTCCAAGGAGGCCCAGACCAGCAATGGCGAGCAAGCCCATGAGCAGGAGCGGCACAAGAATAATTGGAAACACCGTGGTCATGAAGCGTGAGCGAATCGGCTTGAGATTCAAGGCCTTCTCGACGAGGGACTCACCAGCGACCGACTCTCCAGTCAAATCTGAACGGAGCCCTCGACTCTTAGAAACGAGTGCCGCGAAGCGATCATCGGCGCTCTGCGAGGCTGGTGTTTCCTCAGTCTGGTCTTCTACATCATTCGGATCGGCCATTTCGGCGGGCTCCCAGTGCGTCTCGAGTGTCTTATCCATTGACACTTCGGTCCGCAGAAGGTTCCTGCTATAGGCCTTTTGTCCTTTGAGGCCCCAAAAATGGGGATTTCAACGAAGAATTTGCCGGAGAATGCGGCTAGAGCGCGAGAAGTGCTTGTTCTACGACTTCGGTGAGCGCTGGGTGGATGTAGATCTGGTCGCGAGCCATTTGATCGACCGTCTGTCCAAATGCGATGCCCTGAATAAGCTGTTGGATCAGGGTTGATGCTTGCGGTCCAATGATGTGGGCACCGAGAAGAAGTCGGGTATCGGCATCGGCGATGAGTTTGCAAGCGCTGGTTGTATCTTCCATTGCCCATCCGTACGCAGCACCACCGAATTCCTGGAGAGCGGTCACGATGTTGAGGCCGGCCTCCTTGGCCTGTGGCTCGGTGAGACCAACCGACGCAACCTGAGGGTGGCCAAATACGGCGTGAGGAGCGCAGGATCGATCGATTGCACGCAGATCGTCTGGGTTGGCCATGTTGTGCGCAACCGCACGAGCATCGATGTTTGCGAGGTGCTTGAGTTGCTGAGGGTTGGTGATGTCACCGATGGCCCAAATGTCGGGATGCGCTGTCTGCAAGAACTCATTGGTTACGACATAGCCCCGGTCGTCGAGTTCGACGCCGGTAGCGGTGACGTTGAGTTGCTCTCCGTTCGGCGTCCGGCCGGTAGCCACGAGGAATGCGTCGCCGGTGATGACCTCTTCACCCTGACCTTGGTCGATCGTGATCGAAATGTCTTTGCCCTCTTGGGACAGCGATACGAGGCTGGTGTTGAGACGAACATCGAACTTCTGTGAGTAGTCCTCGGTGAAGCGACTGGCAATGTCAGGGTCTTCGAAGCGGATCAGTTGACCGCTGCGGTTGAGAATGGTGACCTTGGAACCGAGCGTGCCAAAGACGTTGCCCAATTCTGCACCGATGTAGCCGCCGCCAAGAACAATGAGGTGCTCTGGAAGTTCGTCGACCCGCATGATTGTGTCGGAGGTGTGGTAGTCGACCCCGGACTCGAGGATCATGTCGGGGACCGATACGCGCGCCCCTGCTGCGAGCACGATCCGGTCGGCGGTGACGGTTTCGGTGCCACCATCATTCATTGCGACCTCGACTTCTTTGTCGCCGGTGAAGCGGGCCGACCCCTTGAAGACCGTGACGTTCTCTTGTTCTTCGGACCGATACGTTTCCCCGCCTGCTGCGATGGGATCGATGCGTCCGAAAACGCGGTCGCGAATGGCGAGCCAATCGACACCATCGAAGCTGGTGTGTACGCCGAGACGAGGGCCATCGACCTTTGCGTGATGGGCCATCTCGGCGGCATACACAAACATCTTCGAAGGAATGCAGCCAACGTTGAGGCAGGTTCCGCCGAAGAGGCCGCGTTCGACGATGGCGACAGAGCTGTTCTCGAAGTCGGGAGTCAGGATCGAGTTGCCTGAGCCGGTGCCGATGATGAGTAGTTCAAAGTGATTGGACATGAGGGGCCTTAGTTTCGGTATTTACGTTGAGAAGTGTCGGTATAGCGATGGTTGGTCGGGGGATTGAACGATTCTGTAAGAGAGACTATAAGAAGCTGTGACTCATCGCAGACGCCGTATGAGAGCAGAGGTATCGCTTCGAGAGTCGCCGTTTGCCATGAGATCGTCGTAAAACTCAGCCACCGCACTCGTGACAGGGGTCGGTGCGCCGAGACGCTCCGCTTCGGTCAGCGCAATCCCGAGGTCTTTGACCATCCATTCGATAGCGAATCCGAAGTCGAATGAGTCGTCGACCATGGTGTGTCCGCGGTTGCTCATTTGCCAGGAGCCGGCCGCGCCGTCGGAAATGGTCGCAAGGACCTTCTCCATGTCGAGTCCAGAGGCCATTCCGAGATTCAAGGCCTCCGACAGTCCCTGCAGCAGTCCGGCGATGGCAATTTGGTTGACCATCTTCGTGCGTTGCCCCGATCCGGTCGGTCCAATCAGGGTGCGGGTCTTTGAATACGAGTCGATGATGGGTTGGGCAGCGTCGAAGGTTTGCTGGTCGCCACCGCACATGATGGTGAGGGTGCCGTTGACGGCTCCGGCTTCGCCTCCCGAAACCGGTGCGTCGAGGCTTCCAACGCCACGAGCTGCTGCTGCCTCGGCCAGTTCATCCGCGATCGTTGCCGATGCTGTGGTGTGATCGATGAGGATGGTTCCTTCGGTGAGGCCAGCCAGTGCTCCGTCGTCACCGAACGCTACCGATCGGACGCTGTCGTCGTTGCCAACGATGAGCACGCCAGCATCGGCGCCCTCGCATGCCTGTCGCGGTGTGCTTGCCAGGGTGGCCGTTGGGTGTTCGCTGCAGAAGCGCTCGGCGACTTCGGTCGTCCGATTGAAGACGCGAACGTCGTGGCCAGCCTTGAGAAGATTGTCGGCCATGGGATAGCCCATGGCGCCGAGTCCGATAAATCCGATGGTGGTCATGATTTCAACCTAACCCGAGGAGAGCGGGGATCTCTTCCCATCCACCCTCCTCATTTGGAGGAATGATCGCATCGGCGAATTCGACGATCTCCGGTGGCGCGTTGCTGGGGACGATGGCGATTTTGGCGGCCTCCAACATTTCAATGTCGTTATGGCCGTCACCAATCACCGCAAGACGACTCAGGTCGACGTCTGCGTAGGCGCACCACTTCTCGATCCCAACCTGCTTATGAACCCCATGGGGTTGGACCATGATCCCATGTCCTCCTTCGATCAGCGACACGCCGATGACCGCCGCTGCAAGTTCCGCCTCATTTACCGCGTTGCTGATGGGGCTGAGGAGTTCGTGTGGGAAGCCGAAGGCGCCAAAGCCGATAACGATGGAGTTCGCCATGGCGTCCTCGACATTGTCGACGCGCTCGTAGCCGACGGTCTTTGACAGGTAGGCCTCTCCAGCAGCACTGCCCTCGCCGATCAACATGTCGTTCTCGGGGTGGTCGACGTACACGACTGGCTCGAGGCCGCCGGCGCGAAATAGTTCGAGGACGCCGAGCGCCGCATCGCTATCGATCGCTGTCGCCCAAATCGATGGGCCATCGAGAGCCTCTCGAACGACTGCGCCGTTCATCAGAATGGCTGGACGGCTACCGAGACCGTACGGAGCAAGGCCATGATGAGCCCCTCTCGCACGCCTGCCAGTGGCGATGACGAAAGGAATGCCGTGCTCGTCGAGGCGAGCAACGGTGTCCATGCTGTTGGGATGAATCTCAGAGGACGGCGACCAGAAGGTTCCGTCGAGGTCGGTGATGACCGCGTCGACATGCATGGCGTCAACCTATCGCCCGAAATCAATCGTACGAATGACGCGACTTTCACCCCCGCTGCGAGTATCCAATGGGTATGGATCTTTCTTTGGTAATCATGGCCGCTGGTCTCGGAAGTCGTTTCGGCGGCACGAAGCAACTCGTGGAGGTCGGCCCGAACGGTGAAGCGTTCCTCGACTTCGCCATCAAGGATGCAAGGGCTGCTGGCTGTCGCCAGGTCGTGCTGATCATCCGTACCGATATCGAGGAAGACGTGAAGGCCCATCTCGAGCGCCAGTACGGTTCGCTCGATCGCTTTGTCTTCGTGCGCCAAGACGAGTTTGGCCCCCAGCGCGATAAGCCGTGGGGTACTGCACACGCGGTGCTGTCGACCAAGGACGCGGTCACTGGGTCGTTCATCGTGGTCAACGCCGACGATTACTACGGACCGTCGTCGTACCAGTTGGCCGCCGATGCATTGAACGGTGCCGACGACAAGACCGCTGCCCTGGTTGCGTTCCAGCTTGCAAAGACGCTGCCCATCGAGGGATCGGTTTCACGAGGTGTGTGCGCCGTATCGGGAGATTTGCTCGATTCGATCACCGAGACCCATGGCATTGCTCGCGCAGATGATGGCGTCATCCGTTCAGAGGACCCCGCCGGCGATCTGGCCGAGGACACGATGGTCTCGATGAACATGTTTGCGTTCTCCCAATCGCTTTTCGGTCACCTGCAAAGCCAGTGGGACGAGTTCTACGAGAAGTTCAGCGAAGAGCCAAAGACCGAGTACCTGCTGCCGGACGTTGTCGACCGTCTCCGCCAAGAGGGCGAGCTGTCGGTGAAGGTGCCCGTCTCTCAGGAAGAGTGGATTGGTGTGACCAACCCGAACGATCTTGACCCGGCCCGCGAGAAGCTCGCCCACAGGTAAGACAACTCTCGGTCAGTCGCTTGCGCGGTTCCGGTCGATTCGATCCGAACCAGCGTCGACCCCTGGAAGCTGTGGTTCGACCACACCGAGACGGTCGGCGGCCATGGTCATGATCATCTCTTCGAGTTCGGCCCAGTCCTTGACCCGAGGTCCAGCGAGGTCCTGGTTATAGGGCTGGTCGAACACGATCGCGTTGAAGCCAGCGGCGCGCAGTTGGACGATGTTGTGTGGTCCGTCGTCGATGTAGGCATCTGCACCAACGTCGGGCTTCTTGCCGAGGAAGCAGATGTCCCGGTACGGGATTCGGTGTTTGTCGAGCCACCCGACGGTGTCGGCCACAGCGGACGCATGGCCCCAGTTCACATACAACCGGTGGGTGATCACGCGAATGTGGATTCCGGCATCGGAAAGTCGCCAGAGCGAGTCGGTCACACCCTCGATCGCAGGCATGTTTGCAAAGATGCGATCTTCGGACACGGCGAGGGCGTGGAGGCGTTCGAAACCGCCAGCACGTTCGAGGTTCCACTCTCGGAAATCCCATGATCGTTCGAGTGGGAGCTCGTCCTCGGTAACTCCCAGTTCCCGTGCAGCAACGGTCCTGAACGCTGGCGTATAGTCGCCACAAACACCGTCTAAGTCAACCCCAAATACAAATGGCTCCATTGCCGGAGACGGTAGCCGCCCTCACACGAAAGTTAGGTGAACCTATGGCGAAATCAAAAGTTGCAGATCCAACAGCGCCGCCTTCGATGATCAAGGATGTGCTGGCGAAGCGCAAAGAACATCGGCTCGTAATCATCGCCGCCGGTGTTGCACTATTCGCCTTTATCTCGCTGATACCTGGGATGGCCGCAGCGGTTTCGATCGTCGCGCTCGTGGGTGATCCGAATGATTTGGTCGAAGGTGCAGAATCTGCGCTCGAGGCCGCCCCCGAAGAGACTGCCCGCTTCCTCGTGGCCCAACTCGAGAACATCGTTGGCAACAGTGGCGCTGCGGGAGTTGCCGCCATCGTCGGTATTTTGCTCGCCACCTTCAGTGCGTCCGCGGCGATGGGTCATCTGATGGAAGGCCTAAACGTCATCTACGGCCGCACCGAAAGCCGGAACTTTGTGGTCAAGAAGATCACGGCAATTTTGCTGATGCTCGGCGCGCTCATCACGATGGCGATCTTGATGTTCGGTATCGCCGCCGTGCCTCCGCTCGTGGCCGGCTTTATCGACAGCTCGGTGGTCGGCATCTTGGTAAACATTGGTCGGTTCCCGGTGATCGCCGTCGTGATGGCGATTGCGCTCGGCGTGCTCTATCGGTTCGGTCCCGCTCCTGACAACTCTCGCTTCAACGAACTGCTTCCTGGAGGCAAGCAACCGCTCATCACCCGGGGTGGCGCGATCGGAACCGTGCTCGTGATCGGGTTCTCGGCTGTGCTCGGCATTGCGGGACAGTTTCTGTCACTCGCTGGCGCGGCGTACGGCACGCTCGCCACGATCATCGTCGTACTGAAGTGGCTGCACCTGCTCGCCCAAGGTCTGCTGCTCGGCGCAGAGGTAGATGCGCATACTCAGCGTCAGCGGGTGTGGAACTCGCGCATCAACGCCGGACTCCCCGCAATTCGTCCTGAGGAAGCCACCGCTGCTGCGGCGTAGCTCGTCGTGAGGCACGCATCGTGATGCTCATGCGCGGCGCTGCGGTTGCTGTTTTCGCGATGGCGTGTTCCCAGTGATGTTGGGTGGCGCCACCCATTACCAGCAAGTCGCCGGAGGCCGGTTCGAAGCTGATGCTTGGGCCGCTGGCCTTTGGGCGCATGCGGAAGGTGCGAGGTCCGCCGAGGCTGACGATCGCAACGAGCGGGTCGACCTCGGTTCGTCCAATGCTGTCGGCGTGCCAGGCAACGCTGTCTTGGCCGGTCTCGTAGTAATTGCAGAAGAGTCCTCGGAATGGCATCTCGTAGTGGGTGGAGAGGGCTGACCGAATTTGTTCGATCGCCGGCGATGGCGAGCGGTCTGTCCTGGCTTCGGTAGCTGTGCGCCGTGGCTCGCAATGCCATGTGCCGTACATCAGCCGGCGGCCACGAAACCAGTTCATCTGTTCGTCGAGGTCGAACAGAAGCTGATCGGCGCCGTCGAGGAATCCGCTGGCATGGTCGACCCAACAGCAGGGGTCGAGAACAGTTCGCTCAATCGACCAGGAAGCAGACACCTCGGGCGTGCCGCTGCCAAAGAGCGTGAGCGGCAACGGTAGTGCAGCCATCCCGGCACTATAGCACAAAACCGAACAAGCGTTCGCTA
>CAZBTI010000036.1:13861-28417 GCA_964494395.1 uncultured Acidimicrobiales bacterium
AGCGCAGTGACCAAGTCGGCTTCCGCGGATGTCGAGCGGCAGTCTCGACAAGGGGGAGCGCTTAGCTCACTACGGAGAAGGTGAGTCCTGCGTAGGCTTGGAGTTGATCGATGAGGGGGTCGCCGAGGCCTGTGGCTGGTGTCCAGAAGCCGCCTGGAGTGTCGGCGGGGTCTTGTTTGAGAAGGCAGTAGGCCGTTTCGCCGAGCATCTTCGCGGTCGATCCGTATCCGGGGTCTTGATCTCCGGTCACCTTGGTGACGATCTCGTTACCGGTGCTCGTGCTGCCATAGAAGCGCAGGTCGTAGAACCCGTTTCGTTGTTGTTCTGGGCTTGGGCCCTCACCTGGTTGTGGGAGGACTTTCGCTGCGAGCAGCTTTCGTATTGGGTCGATGCTCATTGCTGCCATGCCGCCGCCAAGTCCTGCTGAGGTTACTCCCGCTCGGAGGGCGCCTTGGGGGCCGTGGCCGGTCATCATGGCCTCGTCGTACAGGAAGTCTTCGCCCCAGGGCCGACCGAGCAGGGCGTGGGTGCGGTGCACGATGCGAGTGTTGACCGACGCCATGATGAAGGGCGCTACCCAACGTTTGGAGGCAACGTCACGCATTGGCACCGAGATATTGCGTTGGCGAACTCCAGACCGCATGCCTTGCGGGGCGAGTGCGTAGGGGTTGGTCAAGACCCGGCGAGTCTCGGGATCTTCTTTGGCTTGCTCCACGGTGGCGAGCATCGAGGCGATGGTCCCTCCGCTCGCACCGCCCTTCATTGCCTTGACCCGCATCGAGATCTGGTCGCAGTGTTCGCCGAAGATCTGGTTGGTCATCTTCTGGGTGTACAACACGCCGAGGTCAGAAGGAATCGAGTCGAAGCCGCACGAGTGCACAATGCGGGCGCCGGTGTTGATTGCTGTCTTTTCGTGTGCGTCGATCATCTGCTGCATCCACTGCGGTTCACCAGTGAGGTCGCAGTAGTCGGTCCCCGCGATTGCGGCTGCTTCGACGAGTTCAGATCCGTAGAGCGAATACGGACCGACCGTCGAAATGATGACTCGGGTCGATTCGGCGAGCGTGGCGAGCGCGTCGATGTCGTGTGCGTCGGCGATGATCTGATCGACCGTCAGGCCGAGTTCGCTTCGGAGCGCGTCAAGCTTTGCTCGGTCGCGGCCAGCGATTGCCCAGTTGATTGTTTCAGAACCCCCATGGCGATCGTTCAGGTGTGCGCTCAGAATGCGCCCGACAAAGCTTGTTGCACCGAATACGACGATGTCGTAGGTTCGGTTTTCCCCGGTGGTCATCTCAGGAGCTTACTCTGCGGTAAGGTCTGGAAAAATTGGGAGCTTCCTTGGAGACAGAGCAAATCCTCGACGTCGACCTGTTGGCGTTCGAAACCGGTAACGAACAACAGCGCGCCGCGGTCATCGATGGCGTGATCACGAGTTTGCAGAGCGGCTTTGTGTACACCGCCCACGATCTCAGCGAGGGCTTCCTCGACGAGGCCTACGGTATGCTCGGCGAGTTCTTCTCACTGAGTGTCGAAGACAAAGAGGCGTACCGCCGACCCGAGAGCAACGGCCAGACCGGCTACACGGGCCTGTTGGTCGAGACCGCTGCCGACTCAGATGTGGCTGATTGGAAAGAGATGCTCAACTGGCGAGCACCGCTTCCCGAGAGGCACCCACTGCGAAGCGGTCGCCATTACAACGATCCGGTTCTTCCCGAGGCGGCAGTTCCTGGCATCGAAGCGGTCTTGCTCGAATTTCACCGCCGCGTGGCCGACATCCAGCGCCGATTCCTTCGCATCATTGCGTTGGGCATTGGGTGCGCTGAGCACTTCTTTGACGAGATGCTCGACGACGGGCCGACCCTGACCCGCGCCATTCGCTATCCGTCGATGGCCGATGCTCCAAGTGATGATCATGTGTGGGCGGGAGCGCACGATGACATCAATCTGATCACGGCGCTTCCACGCGCAACGGCGAAGGGATTGCAGGTCTCGATCGAAGACGGTTGGTTCGACGCTCTTCCGCCGGAGGGGCACATGGTGATCAACACGGGGCTGATGCTCGAGCGCATCACTAACGGCGTGATCATGCCCGGCACACATCGCGTCGTTGGCGACCCCTCCGAGCCTGGAGAGCGGTTGAGCGTCGTGCAGTTCTGCCATCCAACTCCGTGGACGGTACTGAACCCTGTTCCGAGCTGTGTCTCAAAGGAGCACCCACTGGCCTATTCGAGCGTTACTGCCGAGAGCGCGCTCGAGAAGGTTCTCTGGGAAATCAACCTGATCAACTAGCCGCGCTGCTTCGGGCGGCGAGTTAGTTGAGCCAGGGCTGCTCTGGATAAGCGCTGAGAAATTCTGTCATGTTGCCCTGGCGTGCCATGACCCGAGCCCATTGGTGCTGGTGATCATTGTCCCAGAGATCCGATGGTTCGCAGCGTCCGAGCACCCATGCCCCGCTTCGGAGTTCAGATTCGAGTTGGCGAGGACCCCAGCCCGCGTAGCCGCTGAAGGCGCGTGCTCGTTCGAGCTTCGAACTCGGGGTTTCTTCTCGGAGATCGAGAAGGCCGATGCCGCCGTGCATGAAGTACATCTCTGGAGATGCCGGGTCGACGGGTTCGGCGAGAACGAGGGCCGTTTCCTGCTCCACCGGGCCTCCGACGAAGAGGCGTTCGGGTCGGGCAACGGTGCCGAGTTGCGGGATGGCGTCGCTCACCAGCATCTCGCTCGGACGGTTCAAGACGAGGCCCATCGAACTGGACTCGTCGTGCTCGAGGAGAAAAATGACAGTCCGGTCGAAGGTCAAGTCGTGCATACCTGGGGTTGCGACGAGAAGCATTCCGGACTGAAGCATGTTCCCAGTCTGGACACAGGATCCCGTCAACGTCCCATCGGGCGCCGCGAAGTTCGCTAGGCCCGTCGAACAGTCACAATGTCCGATGTGCGGAATGAGGCGACGCGAGTCGACCACGAGTCGATGACGAGGCGTTGGGACTCGACTGCGAAGAACGTGGTGAGCGGTCCTTCCTGCTGGTAGGCGTCGACGCCTTGGACCTTCTCGACCCGTTGGTTTGCGAGTTCGATTGCGAATGCAGCCATGGTGTTCCCTTTCGGTGGTTCCAACACGTGAGGCTCGTGTGGAATGTGTTGAACGTGTTGAACGTGTGTTCATTGTGCAGAGAGATGGCTGTGTGGAACAAGTGGATGATGGTGTGGATTTCGGTCAAATACCGTTGATTTCATTGTGGATTTCTCGACGCTTTCTGTGGATTAGCTGCCGCAGTGGCCGTGACCGTGTTGTCACGCTAGAAAGAACGTTGTGGACGGAAGCGATCGGGCGGTTGGGCTTGCAGTTGGCGCCGGAGGACCCACCGGGGGGCCCTTCATCGACGCTGCCTTGGACGTCTTGACCGCACGGACCGGCTGGGAGCCATCCTCGGCTTCGAGCATTGTGGGGACCTCCGCCGGGGCATTCGTGGCGAGTCGCCTGTCCGAACAAACCGCGGCTTCGAGCAAAGCAATCGAGGCAGTAGTTTCGCTGAGCAACGTTTCGCAGATGCGAGCGACCATCGGCACGAAAATCGTTCGCGTCGGCCGTTCTCTCGGTGGCCGAGCCTTTGCGCTGTTGGCTCCGCCCGAACGCAATCAGGCGCTCTACGACGTGGCGCCCCCGCCGTATCACCCGGGGGCGACGGTGGTGACCATCGAGCACACCTGGGGTGTGCGTCATCAGCACAACCTGTCGGAGAATGTCGAACTCGCCGAGGCAATGGTGCAGGCGTCAGCGGCAATTCCGTACAAGAACGGGCCGATCCGGATCGATGGAAAGCTCCATGCCGATGGTGCGGTTCACTCGGCGAACAATGTCGACCTTCTCGACGCTGAGCAATTCCCGGTCATCGTGGTCGTGTCGCCGATGATTCCTGCGTCTGGCGGGTCGGTGGCGAGTAAGTTCCACCGTTCGCAGCTGTTCGAAGAACTCCGCCCTTGGCACGAGGAAGGTCGAGCAGCGGTGGTCATCATGCCGAGCGAAGATGAGCACGAAAATCGGCGAGATCGCGAGGCGTTCGCACTCGCTGGGACCCATGCGGCCGAACGACTCTTTACCGAGGCGTAAGCAGTAGGTTCAGGCCGTGGTCAACCTCCTGATTTTCGATTGCGACGGTGTGCTCGTCGATAGCGAGATCCTCGCCGTGCGGGCCGAGGCGCAGGTTCTTTCCGAGGTGGGCTTTCCCATGACCGAAGACGAGATCGCGAGTACGTGTGTTGGATTGAGCTATCCCGACATGATGGCGCTGCTCGAAGAGCGTTTCGGGAAGCCGGTTCCCGTTGGCCTGGAGGAGCGCATCCAGAAAGAGGCGGTCGCCGCGTTCCCGACCGAACTTCGCGAGATCCCAGGTATTACGGAGTTGCTCGTTGGCAGCGACATGGCCCGCTGTGTTGCCTCGAGCGGCACTCCAGAACGTATTGGCCTATCGCTCTCCATCACGGGGCTCGACGCGTGCTTTGCACCCGAGACGATCTTCTCTTCGAAGTTCGTTGCTGTGGGAAAGCCTGCTCCCGATCTCTTCCTTTACGCTGCCGAGCAGATGGGAGTCGCTCCCGAAGAATGCCTTGTCGTCGAGGACAGCCCGCACGGAATCACCGCTGCGCGCAGTGCGGGGATGCTCGCTGTGGGTCTTACCGCTGGTCGCCACATGCGACCGAACACGATCGAGCGACTGTCGGCCGCAGGAGCACATCACATCGTTCCAGATGTGGAAGCGCTGCGTGAGCTGATTTCTTCGGTGGCCTAGCCCAGGCGAGAAAGCACGCGAGGAATCAGGTCGGTCATGCGTTTTCTGTTGGCCCCAAGGTCGCTCTTGCCCGCCCGAGATGCGCTCCGGAAGTGGATGAGCTTGGCTTCCTCATCCAACTCGAAGCTCACGTCATCTTTGAACTTCAGCAGCTTCGTCGTGAACACCGCCTCTACGGTCGTGGCTGCCGTTGCGACGACCCGTCCGCCGTTGCTCGACACCGCGTCCTGGATCGCTGCGATAACCGCTTCGGCGTCACCGGTGTACGCAACAGGGTCCATGTGGCGCTTCGCATCGGAAATATCTGCTTGGGTAGACACGCAATTCGGGGAATCGGGGCACGGCTTCAAACTCATGGGAGAACGCTACCTGACGGTCCTTGGTCTTGGGAAGATGAACGAGAAGGAACGACGCGATTCGATAACCTTGGAGAACATGGCTACTCCCGTCTGGCTCGCCAAAAAGCCCCGCCTCGTTATGTTGTTGGTCATCGGAGCGATCGTGGCCGCATCCTGCGGCCAGCCCACCCCGGTACCCCAAAGCGCGGGGGAGTTTGTCGCCCGCGATAGCGGCGCGACTCGTCCTCTGGAACTCACTGCTCCCGAGGCGACACCGCCGGTCGATCAGAGCCTTGCTTCGGTCGAGTTGGCCGACATTGTCTTCGACACCTTCAACGGCGGTTCGATCACGCTCGCCGAAGCGAGCCAGGATGACATCGACCGTCTCTTCGATGCCATCCCGCCGATCGATTCGCCAGGCTACGAGACGGTCGCTGAGGCGGACTGGCTCACCGGCGACGCGGTGATCTTGGGCTATGAAGATCCAACGGGTGGGGCGTGGGCCTACCCAATCCTCATTCTGGATAGCCACGAGATTGTTAACGACGAACTCGGGGGGCAACCGGTGCTCATTAGCTACTGCCCGCTGTGCGGGAGTGGCGTGGTCTATGACCGGACCCTCAATGGTCAAGAACTGAGCTTCTCAAATACCAGCGCATTGCTCGACAACGACATGGTCATGGTCGACCGCGAGACCGGGTCGTACTGGTGGCAGGTCGCTGGCTCGGCGGTGGTCGGCGAACTGAACGAGGAAAACCTCGTGGTGCTGCCATCGCAAACAACGAGACTGTCGAGTTGGGTCGAGCAGTTCCCCGACACGCTGATCATGGAACGCCCCGCGGGACGTTCCTATGACCGAAACTTGTTTGCCAGCTATGGCGAAGTGCTCGCCAGCGGGCGTACCCCCTTCCCGGTGAGGACCGACGTGCTGGGCGACGATCGTCTCGCATCGGAAGCCACGGTGGTCTACGTGTCAGTCGACGAGGAAACCGTTGCGTGGAACCCCGCACCTGCGCGTAGCTTCAGCGATGAGATTGCCGGTGTCGAGGTCGAGGTCGTCACCGATGGACTGGGAGCCGTTGTGACGGCCGACGGTGAGCCGCTCCCGACCCGCAGTTCGTTCTGGTTCGCCGCTCTCACGGTGTTCCCCGACATCGTGCTGAGTACGAACTAGCGCCGATCAGCGTTCGACGAACGGGCCGCTTAGCAGCGGGTATCGATTGGAATGCCTCGGAGCCAATAGCGGACGATGTATGCATCGTCTTGGCCCGTGATGTTGAACGAGAGACCGCTTGTGCTTCCAAGGAACCGGGTTTGGCCGTTGTTCTCGGCGCGGATGAAATACTCGGGCGCAGCCTGATCGGTCCATGTGAGCACGCCGTTGAAGCGAGAGCAGCCGAAGTTGCGGGGCGATGGGTCTTGTGTCGGCGTGTCACCGTTGCCATTGCCTGGGCAACGCGCATCGATCGGAGCACCGCTTACCCAATGGCGGACGAGGTATTCCTGATCGTTCCCCGAGACGTTGAACGACCGGCCTGTGGACCTGCCGAGGAAGGTTTCGTTGCCGTTGTTGACCGAGCGGATGAAATACTCGGACGCGCCTTGATCAGTCCATGAAAGCGAGGTGCCAGCGAGCGAGCACGAGAACGCTTCCGGGTTTGGGTTCGGCGTGCGGTTGCCAGCGCAGCGTGTATCGATTGGGGCGCCGCGAAGGTAGTAGCGGACGATGTATTCGTCGGCATCACCAGACACGGTGAACGACTGGCCACCGGTCTCGCCGACGTACTGGTCGACGCCGTTGTTGACCTCGCGAATAAAGAACTCAGAGGCGCCTGGGTTCGTCCACGACAGTGTGGTGCCAGCGAGCGAGCACGAGAACGCTCCCGGGTCTGGGTTCGGATTCGGTGTTGCGCCGGAGCCACGGAACGGGCCACTGATTTCGTAGGTCGTGCCCGGGTTGCGCTGCGAGCTGAAGTACATGCGATCGCCAGACGGGTTGAATGCAACGCCGGTGATCTCGGTTCCCGTTTGCCCCTCGAGGCGCATGAAGGGGTTCGCTCCGCCTTCGACAGGAATGACGACAATTTCGAGGTTGCCGCCGTCTTCGCAGACGAAGACGTCGCCGATGCTATCCACGGTCAAGTTGTCCGAACCGCTCAGTACGGGCTCGTTCGAGGTGCTCTCGTCGTAGATGACCGTGAGACCGTTGTTGGACGGGTTGTACGACCAAACACGATCGTCTCCGGTTGTAGCGAAGGTGAGGGTGCCACGGGTGAAGAAGGCGCCCTCGCCTCGGCTGAAGACCTTCATGGACGGGACTTGGAAGCGGGTTTCGACGTTGCGTCCACGAGGGTCGGCAATGTTCGCCCATCCAATATCGCCGTTGGCGCTCTCGGTCATGACCTGGAGTTGGCCCGCCGTGAGGTCCTCGGGAGTGTTGGGGATGAAGCGGTAGAGGCCGCCGTCGAATTGGTCCTCGGTCATGTAGACGATGCTCGTCGCTGGGTCGACGACCGCTGCTTCGTGCCCGAACCGGCCGAGGGCTTCGTGAACAACTGCGGTTTGTACGCCGAAGGGGTCACACTCCCAGACCCGACCGTTTCCGGAGATCTCTTCGCAGCTGAGCCAGGTTCCCCACGGGGTAGCTCCACCACTGCAGTTTCGGAAGGTGTCGCTCAGAATCGTGCGTGCGTCGGTAATGGCGCCGTTGCGATTGAATCGGATCATCGATGCTCCGCCTGCGGCGAAGCCGATTTCGGCGTTCGAGACGTAGATCCAACCACCATCAGATGTTGGGAAGGTGGCGCCGCCATCGGGGGCAGCGTGCCACGTGAAGCCGGTGTTGCGGACTTGCTCGCCTGTGCGCGCAACGACGCGAGACGTGAAGCCTCGTGGAAGCCGAAGACCGTTCTGGTCGGCCGGCTGGAGGAAACCATAGGGGCCACCGTTGGGGGCTGCTCCGACCGAGGTGGCGGCGAGCGGAGATACCGCTATTGCTCCGCCTGCTGCCATGCCTTGGAGAAATTTCCGACGGCTGGGGGATTGGGTCACTGGCTTTCCTACTTTCAGATGTCCCGCATAAACACGATCACCCACCAGTCCACCAGAGATCCTGCCACACGGCGCTGTCGTCGGGAAACTCCTGTGACTGACAACCAGAGAATGCCACACTGAGTGGTCGGAAGGGTAATTGGACTGAGGTGACCCTGGCCGGAATAGGCGCCCCTCGGGGGCGGGTAGACTTTCGTATCGTCTTATGCAGATTGGAGGCGGTTCTCGTGCTTTCCGAAACCATTCAGAGCGCCCTCGCGCCGGTGTTCTTGCTCGTCGCCACGGCGAGTCTCATGACCGTGTTTACCGGCCGCCTTGCGCGCGTGGTCGATCGATCGCGTGTCCTTATGGAACGACGCCTGACCGGAACGGGTGCCGATGTGGAGCGAACAATCAACGAGCTCCGCTCGCTCGATCAACGGGTCGACATCATCAACCGGTCGATCGGTCTGTGCGTAGCCACCAGCATCGTGGTCTGCATCATGGTCCCGATGCTGTTCCTCTTCGGCGCCGGCACAGAGTCACTCGCGACGCCGATCGCCGTGTGCTTCATCATTGCGATGTTGTTGCTCTTCGCGTCACTCGGCTTCTTCATGGCCGAAGTCCGGCTCGCCGTCAAGACACTGCGCGTGCCCATCGAGATGCTCACGCTTGAAGCCGACGAGGCAACTGCCGCCTAACCGCCCTACAGAATCTGGTTGATTCGTTCCCGGACCGCAGGCAACGTTTCTGACTCGAACCACGGGTTCTTCAGCGAAGCGCTCGTCATCGGGTAGCCCCTAGACCGGGGACAGGCGCTGGGCTTTGGTCGGGTCGGGTTCGCCGAAGACCTCGGGATGAAAGATCGACGACAGCACTTCGACGCCCTCGACCACGCGCGGCCCAGGGCGAACCATGAAGGCGTCGGCGTCCACCGCCCATACGGCGGCGTTCGGCGGGAGATGGCCCTGTGCGATCACCTGTTGGCCAAGCTCGGCCGAGCCGTCGAGGCGGAACCCGCACGGGGACACCACAACAATGTCGGCTTCGCAGCTTCGAATTGTGTCCCATTCGACACCCACCGAGTTCTCGCCCGGTTTGCCGAGCAACGAGGTGCCACCGGCAGCTTCAACGAGGTCGGGCACCCAATGTCCTGCGGTGAAGGCGGGGTCGGTCCACTCGAGCACCAACACCTTCGGGCGGTCAACGTCGCCGGTGGCGTTTCGAACAGCGGCGAGCCGCTCTTCGAGATTTGCAATGATTTCTGTCGCGACATCTTCAGTTTCGGTGCGGCCCGCCACGGTGGCGACCGAGTCGACCACCTCTTGTAGGGACATTGGGTCGAGCGTGAGCACGTCGGCGCTGCAGGCAAGGAACTCGAGCGCGTCATCGACTTCGGAGACGTCGACAGCGCACACCGCGCAGAGGTCTTGGGTGACGACGAGGTCGGGGTCGAGGTCGCCAAAGGCTCCGCGATCGAGTCGGTAGAGGTCTTCTCCGGCCTCCATTCGCTCCTTTACGACAGCGTCGATCTCGGCGGGTGTGAGGTTTTCAGGAAGGGCTGAGGTCGACACGATTCGTTTGGTCTTGGCAACTTCGGGGAAGTCGCACTCGAAGGTCACCCCGACCACGTGGTCGCCGAGGCCCAGCTCGAAGAGGATTTCGGTGGCTGAAGGCAACAACGAGATGATCCGCATGCTCGGGGACGCTACCAGTCAGCTCACGAATGGGCGATGGCCATTCCGGCGTGATGGCCGTTTGTCCACGCGTTCTGGAAGTTGAAACCACCGGTGATGCCGTCGACGTCGATGATCTCTCCGGCGAAGTAGAGGCCGGGAACACTCTTGCTTTCCATTGTGCGAAAGTCGATCTCGTTCGCCGTCACCCCGCCGCACGTAACGAACTCGGCTTTGTTCATCGACTTGCCATCAACGCTGAACGGGGATGCACTCAAGAGTTCGACGAGTTTGGCGGTTTGCTTCTTCGGAAGCTCTGCCCAGATGGTCTCGTCGGCCACGTTGGCGACCTGCAGCATTTGTTGCCACAGACGCTTTGGGATCTCGGGGAACGGACTCTGCCCCGACAGCTTGCGCTTTGCTTCGCTCGCTCGCTTGTGGGCGAAGACGCTGGCTGGGTCGGTCTTTGGCAGCCAGTTCACGGTGATGTCGAATCGATAGTTCTTCTCGGCGAGTTCCCTGGCTCCCCACGCCGAGATTTTCAAGATGCCCGGACCGCTGAGGCCCCAGTGGGTGATGAGAACTGGCCCATCGCTGGTGAGCTTGCTCTGGAGGATCTTGACCTCGGCATCGTCGACCGAGAGCCCGGCGAGCCCGTCGAGCAGCGGGTGGGCGATCTTGAAGGTGAACAGCGATGGGGTAGCGGGCTGGAGTTGGTGACCGAGGCCCGAAGCGAGTTTCGCTCCGCTCGCGCTCCGAGTCCCCCCGGTGGCGAGAAGAAGGTTGGCGCAGCGATAGGTCTGACCAGAGTCGGTGGTGAGAGTGAAACCGCCCTCATCGGCCGATACCGAGCTCACGCCTTCGGAGGTTTGGATGGTGATGCCGGCCGAGCGGGCCGCGTGCATGAGGGTGTCGATGATGGTTTGGGAGTCGTCGGTGGTCGGGAACATCCGCCCGTCCTCCTCGGTCTTCAGGTGAACGCCTCGGCTCTCGAACCACTCGACGGTGTCGGTTGCCCCAAAGCGATTGAACGGCCCGATCAAGGACTTCTCGCCCCGGGGGTAATGGGTGCTGAGGTCGCGTGCATCGAAGCACGCGTGGGTGACATTGCACCGTCCGCCGCCCGAGATCTTGACCTTCTGCAGGACCTGCTTTGTCTTTTCGAGGATCAACACCGACTTGGTCGAGTTCTCCGCGCAGGTGATGGCCGAGAAGAACCCAGCGGCACCGCCGCCCACGACGATCAGGTCATAGAACATCGCCGCTCACCCTATGGGGAACGGTGACTACTCAGAAGCTCGGTTCGCACATCGTGAAGGTGTCGATGCTTTTGCAGCTAGCTATCGAGTCTGCTTGCTAGGCGATCGAAGACGAAGAAGTTGAGCGCTAGAGCGATGGCGGCGAATCCGAGTCCCGCCACGAAGTCGCCCACGGCGATGCCCGCCACCAGCAAGATGGCGATGTACAACACCGTCCGTTTCAGTAAGCGCTTCACGTAACCCTTGAGGGTCGAGGAGTGCTCGCTCGGTCGAGCACTGATGCCATGCATTCAGAGTGTCGGTTGCATCCAGCGCAGTCAAGCAGTAGTTGGATTGAGCGGCCGTGAGACGGCGTGGTGCTAGATGGCGTAATGGGGCTCGTTGCCTGGCTTCCATTTGATGTTGCAGCCGAGTGAGGGCACTTGGTCTGGTGCTGGAGGTTCGCCGGCGAGCACTCGATCGATTGCTGCTCGAAGATAGCCGCCGTGGGGAGGGCTCTCCGAAGAGTCGTAGACGCCGGACGAAATCCGGATCGGGCGGGTTTCGTCGAGTTGGCCCCGGTAGGCGAGTCGATGATCGGCGTCGAAGAGAAAGAAGTCTGGCGTGCATGCCGCCGAGTACGCAGCGGCGACCGATTGGTCTGCATCGTGCAAGTACGGGAACTCATACCCACGAGACTCGACTTCTTCGACCATCTTCTCGGGCGAGTCGTCGGGGTACTCCTCTACATCGTTGCTCTGAATGGCGACGATGGTCAGGGGAGTGGCTGCGTAGTCCGCACCGATGCGAGCGAGTTCGGGCGCAACGTGCTTTACGTACGGGCAGTGGTTGCAGATGAACATCACGAGCAGGGGACTTCCGGCGGCGTTCGAGGTTGAGAAGGTGTTGCCTTGGACGTCGGGGAGTTCGAATGCCGGCGCTGGCTCACCAAGTTCGAGCTTCATTGTTGATTCAGTTTGTGCCACGCCTGCGACTCTAGCGAGGGGCAACGGGTCGTTGCTCGTTGGCTTCGATCATGCGGATCCGTATTGACATTTACTCGGCTGAGCGCGCGTCGAGGATCCATTGCGCGATAGCGATGTCCTGTGCGGCGGTTCCTGTGAGGTCGACGATCGTTACGGCCTCGTGGCTTCGGGTCAATCCCGAGTCGAGCACGGTTCCGAGTTCGACAACATCTTGGTGCCGTTCGGAGGAGAGGATCGACAGGTCGCCGTGATGGAGGCATTGGTGCGGACTGTCGGCAACGAGGTGGTCGGCGCGCTCGATGAGCGCGGCGTCGAGTTCGTGCTTTCCTGGAGCATCGGCACCGACTGCGGTGATGTGTGTGCCCGGCGCGATCCAGTCGTTCATGATCAGTGGTTTGCTGGCTGCGGTGACTGTAACGATGATGTCGGCTGTCGCGCACGCAGCCGCCAGTACCGAGGCGTGCTGAGTGTTGTTGCGCTCTGCGACGGCTTTTGCCTTCTCGGGAGAGCGGCCCCACACGGAGATTTCGAGGGGTCGGTTGAGAAGTTCTCGATGGGCCTGGATCTGGTGTTCGGCTTGCGCGCCGGTGCCAACGATCAGTAGGCGGGTGGCATCAGGGTGGGTCAGAGCCCTGGTTGCGATCGCCGACCCGATGGCCGTGCGAACGTCGGTAAGCAGCATCTCGTCGTGCAGCATTGCTTGCACTTCGCCGGTGTGTGCCGAGAGAACGAGGGACAGGCCATTGCTGGTTCGCCCGATTTCTGAGGGAGTGTCAGGGAAGCCCGTCGCCACTTTGATGACGAAGCTCGGATCGCCTCGTCGCTGACCGAATTTGATGTGGGAGTCGTCGTTGCGTTCGGGAAGCTCAATGTGGCCAACTTGGGGAAGGTTGATCTCTCGGGCACTGGATGCCCGGTAGGTCGCCTCGATACAGGGGGCGAGGGAGCGGATGTCGAGGAGCGCAGCGATCTGGTCGCGGGAGAGGCTGATCATCGGGTCGTGGCGAGTAAGTGATTGGTCATGACGTTAAGCCCTTCGTCGAGTCCGTGGCGCCCGTAGCCAAGTCGAAAGCGGTCGGGGATGCTCTCGCCAATATCAGGGTTGTAGATCGTAGAGGGGACCAGCGGTGGAGTCGATTCAAGGTCTCGTCGAGAGTTCAACCGAGAGGGGTGCAACCATCGGGTTCGGGGAGCGCCCGTCGACTTTCCCATCTCCGCTAGCTGGTAGGTCACCGAATTCGGAATCACCGTGCCAGGGTTCCAGCTCAGAAGGCTTGCGCGACATTTATTGGAACCGTGCTCCCTCTTGGTGGCGGAGTACGGCATGCCCTCCCTAGCGCTGCGCTGCGGTGATGGTCATCACGAGATCATCGAGGCATCGACCGTCTCGCCCTATTAGTCGCTTTATTCGCTGCTCGGTGACGAATCCCGCTTTCTCGTACGCGGCGATGGCTCGATGGTTATCGGCGAGGACCTGCAGATTGATCCGCTCGAGTTCGAGTTCGGCGAAGCCGTAGGCAACGGCTAGCTTCGTCGCTTCGGTGCCGAGGCCTTGACCAAGGCGTTCCGGGTCGAATATGGCGATTGCAAAAGTGGCTGTTTTTGTCTTGATATCTATTGGCGCCAGCCGCACGAGCCCGAGAAAATTGTCTTGTTGATCGGCGATCACCCAATGAGGCCCTCGCCCGAACCGACGTTTCAAATGTCGACGAGCAGCACCACGGCTCATCAAAAGGTCGGTGTCGATGTCGGCGCCCATAGCTCGGATGATTTCGCGCCGCCGACCGAGCGAAGCTCGTTTCCTGATATCACGACGTATGTGGCTGCGCAGGATGACCAACTCGCCAACAAGTCGGGGGGCGGCGTTGAAATCCATCGTCTCAGCATCTCACAAGGGCCGCGACAAGAGAATGGCACTGACGAGGACAATCCGGGCATCCCGCGTTCTCGACGAGCGCTACTATCAAGGGAATGACGAAAGCGCTCACAGCGGTGCTACTAACCGGACTTTGGGTCCTTGGAATGGTGGTGCTCTTCACGACCCCAGCTTGGGTTACGTTCCAATCCCAGATCTTTTCTGGAACGCGTTCTCTCTTCTTTTTCTGGTCGTGGCCGGTAGGTGCAACCATCTGGACCGCACTTGAGATTTCGAAGCGGGGGAAAGGGAACCAGCCGCCACCGCCCAGTGCTCCTAGTCAACTGCCAGAGGCCTAGGTGGGAAGGGTCATATGGCAAAGTCGGCACCAGGGGACACGGACAAGGCCAGAAACATGGCGGTTGCCGTCGATGGTACACACACGCTCGAGGAGATGGAGCAGCTTCTTAATGCGCTCGCTGCAGACCTAGGCCCAGAATTGCGGGCAATGTTGGCGTGGCCGAAATCGCCAATGTGTATGGCAAGTTCTACGGCGCGTCGAGGCCCGGAGATGATCTGCGCGACAAGGTCGAGAACGCTGTGCAAGCGTCCTCAAAACAAGCGCTGTCTATTGCTGCGGTAA
>CAZBTI010000037.1:0-18677 GCA_964494395.1 uncultured Acidimicrobiales bacterium
GCGTAATTGCCTGCAGCGTGGGGCGAAGTCCGTTGTTGCGAACGTCGTTCAGCGCTGACACAAAGTTGGCAACGAATGCCTCGTTGTCGCGAATGCCGTCGAATGTTGGCTCGAGGTCGAGGAACGCAGCCGGGTTCTCGACCGAGGCCTGGGCTGCGGCTTGGGCCTGTTCGAGCATTGGGTCGGGACCGAGTTCGATTGGGTTGCCCGCATCGCTCTTGCCGAGAAGTGCCTGGCACCACGTAGCGAGGAACAATGCAGCGAGTTCGGTCGGTCCGCCGTTAGCGAGATGTGTCCGAAGCGTTGGCAGCACGAACTTTGGAATGCGGCTGGTGCCGTCCATTGCGAGGCGCAGGATCTGATCTCGCACCTGCGGGTTCGCGAAGCGCTCCAGCAGGCTGTCGATGTAGGCGTCGAAGTCCATGCCTTCAACTGGATGAAGCGAGGTCTTGGCTTCGCGATTGAGGTAGGCCTCGACGAACGCAAGAACGTCGGGGTCGGCCATACCGTCGTGCACGAGTTCGATCTCGAAGAGGTGAGCCGAGAATCCGAGAACCGAGTGACCGGCGTTGAGCAGCTGCAGCTTCATGTGTTCGAACGGACGAACATCTTCGGTGATGATGATGTCGAGGGTCTCCCACGGCGGGCGTTCGCCTGCGTAGTCATCTTCGATAACCCATTGGATGAATGGCTCGCACACCACTGGCCAGTTGTCGCCGATGCCGATGGTGTCAGCAAACCACTGACGATCGGCTGGCGTGGTGGCGGGCGTGATTCGATCGACCATCGAGTTGGGGAAGCTCACGTTGGTTTCGATCCATGCGGCGAGCTCGGCGTTGTCGGCGGCCATTGACTTGGTTGCCAGAGCAGCGACATCGCCGTTGCCCATCACGTTGTCGCAACTCAGGACGGTGACCGGGCCAACGCCATCAGTCATGCGCTTGGTGAGACCAGCAATGATGGCGGCGAACGCCGAGCCGGGGCCAGCGTTTGGCGAGTTGGGGTCGAACTCTCCAGTTGCGTCGTCGAGCGGGTAGCCGCCTTCGGTAACGGTGAGCGAAACGATTTGGGTCGTCGGTGCGGCGATTGCATCGATAAGGCCCTGCTGGTCGGGGTGGGCGTGAATGTAGTCGATCATCGAGCCAATAACTGAGGCGTCGTGGCCAGCGGCGCTGCGCTCGACGAGGGTATAGAGGTGGTCTTGGCCACTAAGGGCGTCTTTCATTGCGGAGTCGCCGGGCATGACGCCGGTACCGATAATGGCCCAATCGGTGTTTCCCGCTCGGGCGAGTTGATCGACGTAGACCGCTAGGTGTGCGCGGTGGAAACCACCCACACCGATATGGACGATCGACGGTGTCAACGCGGATCGATCATATTTGGGTGCTTTTAAGTCAGCGGAAAGTTCGCCAAGAGAAGCAGAACTTAGGAATGTGTCAAAGGTCTCAGAAGCCATATAGGCAGGCTACGGGAACCTATGAGAACACAGGCCTATTAAGAGATGAACAAATTGGAAGATGTGAACATTTACGTTTTGAAACAGGGGGCGATGATTATTCCCGCTCGAAGAGATGTAAAACAATATGTTGACAGATGAGACAACCGTCTCATGGACAAGTTGTCGAACACTTATGAAGGGGACCCCCGTGAAAGACAATAAAGAGAATGAGGCGAATGGCCGCCTCAAGCTCGTGGCCGTTATGGCCATGTTTGCTTTGGTCGCTGCCGCTTGCGGTAGCACCGTAGATAGCGTCACCGATGCTGCCGAAGGTGCAGCTGACGATGTCGCTGACGCCGTTGATGGCGATGAAGAAGAAGCCATGGAAGATGAAGAAGAAGAAGCCATGGAAGATGAAGAAGAAGAAGCCATGGAAGATGAAGATGAAGAGGAGGCGATGGAGGATGAAGAAGAAGGAGACGACGCTGCAGCCGCTCCCGACCTCGCCGGTTCATCCATCACCGTCGCTGTTGTAAACAACGGCGCCACCGGCGAGATCCAGCAGTTCACGCCAGACTTCTTCACCGCTGATACTGGTATCGAGGTCAACTTCCTCGAGCTTCCAGAGCAGGAGCTTCGTGAGCGTGTCACCCTCGCCGCCGGTACCGGCTCGAACGAGTTCGACGCATTCATGATCGGCCCATTCGAGGCACCACAGTTCGGTGGAGTCAACGGCTGGATCCAGGACCTCACGCCACTTGCAGAAGCTGACGCCGACTACAACCTCGGCGATCTTCTCGATCCGATCCGCGGCGCACTCAGCCTCGACGGCGAGCTTTACGGCGTGCCGTTCTACGGAGAGTCCTCGTTCCTTATGTTCAACCAGGCCATCATGGACGAAGCAGGAATCACCGTTCCTGCCGCTCCAACCTGGGAAGAGATTGCAGACATTGCAGAGCAGGTTGACAGCGACGAAGTTGCTGGTATCTGCCTTCGTGGTCTTGCTGGCTGGGGCGACCTCGGCGCATCTCTCACCACAGTGGTGAACACCTTTGGTGGCACCTGGTGGGAGGCCAACGATGATGGCACCCCTGGTGAAGCACAGATCAACCAGCCAGACTCCGGCTTCCGCGCTGCTACCGAGTTCTACGTAGACCTCGTTACACGTGTAGGCGAGGACGATGCTGCGAACTCAAGCTTCCCTCAGTGCCTCGAGCTCATGCAGGACGGCGGCGCAGCCATGTGGTTCGACGCAACCGTAGCTGCAGGCTTCCTCCAGGGTGGAAACCTTGGTGACGACCTCGGCGTTGCACTTGCACCTACCGGACCTGCTGGACTTCCAGCTGGTTGGCTCTGGACCTGGTCGTTCGCGATCCCAGAGAACACCGAAAACACCGAAGCCGCTTGGGAGTTCATCAGCTGGGCAACCTCTGAAGAATTCATCACGATTTCAGGCGAGAACGGTGACGGCGGCTGGGCTGCTGCACCTCCAGGATCACGTACCTCGACGTACGAGAACCCTGCATACCTTGCTGAGACGGAGACGTTTGCTCAGGTAGTGCTTGACCAGATCAACGAAGCGAACCCAGAGATGCCAGGACTTACAGAACGTCCAGGTCTCCCAGGCGTTCAGTACGTTGGTATCCCAGAGTTCCAGGACATCGGTACCCGTTGCACCCAGGAAATCTCTGCAGCTATCGCTGGTTCACAGTCGGTAGACCAAGCACTTGACGCTTGCCAGGCAATCGCCTCAGAGGTAAGCCAGTAAGTACCAGATAGCAGGTTTCTGCTAGCTAAACTGAAAGAATCGGGCACCGGGGAGCGAATCAATTTCGCTCCCCGGTGTTCGTACTGTACCTTGGTCGGCGGACCATGTTGAGGGAGATAAAGGCTCAGTGACCACTGAAATTTCGAACGTTGACGTCGCAACGATTCATGCCGAAGAGATCAAGAAGTCCGAACGCAAGGAACGATGGCTACGACGCCTTCCGCTCCTGCCAGCGCTGGTCTTCACGGTCATTGTCACCCAAGTCCCATTCATCGTTGCGCTGTGGATCTCACTCAACGACTGGGCGTTTCTCACTCCAGCTCCGATCGAGTTCGTATTTCTCGAGAACTACGGGGCTATCTTCACCAACTCGCGTTTCCGTGGTGCGATCGTCAACACGTTCTGGATCACGTTCGGTACCGCATTCATTTCCACCATTCTGGGCACTGGCCTAGCGATTGCGCTCGACAAGAAGTTCTTCGGGCAGGGCATCGTGCGAACCCTGCTTATTACGCCGTTCCTCACCATGCCGGTAGCGGCATCACTGATCTGGCGTAACAGTATTCTCGACGTCCGTTTCGGCTTCTTCAACTTCATCCTGTTGGAGCTGGGAGTCGACGAGCCGATCGGCTTCACCTCTCAGTTCCCTTTGCTCAGCGTGATGGTGTTCCTCATCTGGCAGTGGACCCCATTCCTTATGTTGATCCTCATCGCTGGCCTACAGAGCCAGTCACCATCGGTTCTGGAAGCCGCACGTGTAGACGGTGCGAGCAACCGGGCGATCTTCTTTCAGATCACCCTTCCGCACCTTCGTCCATACATCGAACTCGGCGCGCTGCTCAGCTCGATCTTCTTGATTCAAACCTTCGATGCCGTCGACCAGCTCGTCGGTGGAGCGCTCGGTGCGCAGAACATTCCGTTCTTCGTACACCAGCGTGCAATCGGCGGTGCATTTCAGTTCGGTGAAGCGTCCGCATTCGGTGTGGTCGTGGTTATTGCCTCCATCATCTTGGCGACATTCTCGCTTCGGGTGCTGTCTGGCCTACTCGATGGGGAGGACACGGTATGAGCGGTAAAAATGATGACATCGTCGGCTTCAATAGTCGCTGGAGTTCATTTGGAGCTGGGATTGTTGGGTGGGGCGCCGCAGCGCTCTTCTTCTTCCCCATCTTCTGGATGGTTCACACCTCCTTCAAGACCGAGGAAGACGCTCAGAGCCTCGACCCGGTGTTCTTCTTCACTCCGTCGCTCGATCGCTATCGCGAAGTCACCGAAGATCTCGCTGGCTCGCTCTCGGCACTTCAGGCGTTTACCAACTCAATCGTCGTCGTTCTTATCTCGACGCTTCTCGTACTGCTGCTCGGCATTCCTGCTGCCTATTCGTTAGCGGTGCGCCCGGTCGAGAAGTGGCGTGATGTCCTCTTCTTCTTCATCTCGACGAAGTTCCTGCCTGTTGCAGCGGCGATCGTGCCACTCTTCTTCTTCGCTGACAGCATCCCGTACCCGCCGTTCATCGGTGACGCGGATAGCCTTCGCGGAACTCGACTTGGTCTGATCATCGTCTACACCGCCTTCAACCTTCCGCTCGGCGTGTGGATGATGCGCTCGTTCTTCGATGAGGTTCCAAAGGAGCTCATCGAAGCAGCACAGATCGATGGTGCGTCGGTATCGTCGCAACTACGAGAAGTCATCCTGCCGATCGTGTCGCCCGGCATCGCCGCGACGGCGTTGCTCAGCTTCATCTTTGCGTGGAACGAGTTCTTCATCGGGCTCAACCTCACATCGGCATCCACAGCAACCGTCCCCATCTGGGTAACCGGTACCGTGGATGGACGTGGCCAGTTCTTCGCCAAGCTGTCCGCTGCAGCAACCCTGGCCTCAATCCCAGTTATTCTCGCCGGTTGGGTTGCTCAGAAGCGGCTTGTCCGAGGCCTTGCGCTCGGCGCAATTAAGTAACGATTCGAATTTTTACCACCCACGTGTGGACGGAGGAAAATAGTGGCTGAGGTCACCTATGAAAAGGCGAGCCGTATCTACGGATTCGGTTCAAACCAAGAAGTTCGTGCAGTCGACAAGGTGGATCTTGACATCATCGATGGCGAGCTTCTCGTCCTCGTTGGTCCGTCGGGATCTGGCAAGTCGACAGCGCTTCGCATGCTCGCGGGACTCGAGTCGGTCAACGAAGGTCGCATCCTGATCGACGGGCGCGACGTCTCACTCGTCCGTCCCCAGGACCGCGACATTGCAATGGTGTTCCAGAACTACGCCCTCTACCCACAGATGACCGTGGCAGAAAACATGGGCTTTGCACTTAAGCAGCAGAAGGTTCCAAAGGACGAGCGTCGTAAGCGCGTCGAAGAGGCAGCGGAGATCCTCGATCTCGCGCCGTACCTCGACCGCAAGCCAAAGGCACTCTCCGGCGGTCAGCGTCAGCGTGTTGCCATGGGCCGTGCCATCGTGCGCGAGCCGAAGGTATTCCTCATGGATGAGCCGCTTTCGAACCTCGACGCCAAGCTTCGTGTACAAACCCGTACCGAGCTCGTCGACCTTCAGGCTCGCCTGGGTGTCACCACGGTTTATGTGACACACGATCAGGTCGAAGCAATGACCATGGGCCACCGTGTTGCGGTGCTCGACCACGGCATCCTCCAGCAGGTCGATACCCCTCGTCGCTTGTACAGCGCTCCAGCGAACTTGTTCGTGGCTGGCTTCATTGGCTCGCCAGCGATGAACCTTATCGAAAGCGCTCGCCATGGCGACGATCTCAAGATCGGCGACTACAACGTACCGCTCCCAAGTGATGTGCAGGCCGATCTCAAGACGTCGTCCGAGAAGCGCTTTGTCGTGGGCCTCCGCCCAGAACACATTGGTCTGATCGACAATGGCGCCAAGGGCGAGGTCGTTGTTGTTGAAGAGCTCGGTTCGGATGCGTTCGTCCATCTACAGGTCATGCACGAGAGTGATGAGATCAAGGTTGTCGTACGTATCGATGGCGAGACCTCAACCACTCGTGGAGACACGCTCTCTATTGGGGTTGATGGCCCCGTGCACGTCTTCGAGGCAGAGTCGGGTCGTCGCCTCGGCGAAACACCTGCGTAAAGAGCGAACGTCACAGTTTCTGATAGCTGATTGCTGACGCCCTGACGTTAGGTTGATCTATATGGCTGAGCCTTTGCATCGCGCCCTTGGACTGACCGACGACGAAGCCGAATCGATCGACGAGATTCTTGGCCGCGAGGCCAACCCGCTCGAGCTTTCGATGTACTCGGTGATGTGGTCTGAACATTGTTCGTATAAGTCTTCTCGTATTCACCTGAAGCGCCTTCCCACCGAAGCGCCTTGGGTTCTCGTCGGGCCTGGAGAGAACGCCGGCGTCGTCGACCTCGGCGACGGCATCGCCGGTGCGTTCCGCATCGAGAGTCACAACCATCCGTCGGCGATTGAGCCCTATCAGGGCGCAGCCACTGGCGCTGGTGGCATCTTGCGTGACATCTTTACGATGGGCGCTCGCCCGATCGCTCTGATGGATCCACTCCGGTTCGGCCCGATCGATGATGCTCGCAGTCGCTGGATTGCTGAAGGCGTCGTAAGTGGGATCTCCGGATACGGCAATTCGGTCGGTGTGCCGACCGTGGGGGGAGAGACGATCTTCGACGAGACCTACGCTGGCAATCCGCTCGTCAACGTGTTCTGCCTCGGCACTATGCCTACCGAGCGCTTGGTTCTTGGTGAGGCCACCGGCGTTGGCAACGTTGCGGTGCTCTTCGGTTCGTCGACCGGTCGTGACGGTATCGGCGGCGTGAGCGTTCTCGCATCGGCTGGTTTCGACGACTCTCAAGACGAGAGTGCCAAGCGTCCGAGCGTGCAGGTCGGTGATCCTTACGAAGAGAAGCGCCTCATCGAAGCGTGTCTCGAACTCTTGAACGAGGGCCTCGTCGTCGGCATTCAAGACCTCGGTGGCGCCGGCTTTGTGTGCGCCACCTCAGAGACCGCCTCTCGCGGCGGCATGGGTATGGACGTTGATGTCACGGCGGTACACCGTCGTCAAGAAGGCATGGAACCCTTCGAGGTGATGACCAGCGAGAGCCAGGAGCGCATGCTCGCCATCGTCGAACCCGACGGTGTCGATCGGGTTCTTGAGCTGTGCGCCAAGTGGGAGGTCCAAGCATCGGTGGTCGGCAAGGTCGTTGAGGGTGGAGCACTTCGCATTCTCGATGGTTGGGAGGGTGAAGAGCTTGCCAACATCCCCGCCTCATCGCTGCACGACGCAGCGCCGCTGTATAACCGGCCCATGGAAGAGCCCGACCGTTCGGGGGAAATCGACCCAGCAACCCTCGACGCTCCAGCCGATCTCTGGGCTGACCTCACCGATCTCTTGATGGACACCTCGTGGGTTCACAACCAGTACGACAGTCAGCTGTTCTTGAACACGGTGGTCGGTCCCGGCAACGACGCAACGTTGCTCCGACTCAAGCACCCAACGACGAACGAGGACACTGGTCGGGGCATCGGCCTCACTACCGATGGGAACCACCATTGGTGCATCGTCAATCCGTTCCGCGGCGCGGCGATGACCGTGGCCGAATCGGTTCTGAACTTGGCCTGTGTCGGAGCGAAGCCGCTCGCACTCGTCAACAACCTAAACTTTGGGAACCCTGAACACCCGGTCACGATGTGGCAGTTCAGCCAAGCGGTCGACGGTATGGCCGAAGCGTGTACTGCGTTCAATGTGCCCGTGGTCGGCGGCAACGTCAGCCTCTACAACGAGGCCAACGGCAAGAACATCGATCCAACTCCAGTCGTTGGCACGCTCGGCATGACCGAACAGATCGAACACGTTCCCCCGGGCATGGCGTTGACCGAGGGGCACCGCATTATCGTCCTCGGCCCTGAGGGCTCTGGTCTCGGCGGTTCGCTTTGGGCTCGCCGAAAGGGCGCCCAAGGTGGCGACCTTCCCGAACTCGACTACGAGATGCACCTGCGCGTTACAGAGGTAACTCGCAAACTTGTCTCGGGTGGAATTGTCTCAGCCGTCCACGACATCGGTGCTGGAGGCCTCGGTTTGGCTATCAGCGAGATGGCGATTGCCGGTGGGGTTGGCGTTATTGCTGCTCGCATCAAGGACCACGATCAACTGTTCTCCGAAGCACCGTCGCGCGTCATCGTCGGTGTTGCTCCAGACAACATGGCGATGGTCGAGAACATGGCCGAGTCGATGGGCGTTCCGTTCACGCGTCTGGGCTTGGCCCAAGGCGATCAGATCTCCTTCAAGGGACTTGTCGAAGGATCGCTGGCCGAAGCAGAAGAAATCTTCCGCACCAAACTCCCAAACGCAATGAGCGCTCTATGACGCTCGACAGCTCTTGCCAGGAGCGAGGGACGAGCGACGTGAGTTCGCCTCTGGCGCAGCAGCGGCTCAGGAGCTGGTTTTAATGTGCGGAATCTTCGGGGTCTACGCGCCCGGTCGAATGGTTGCTCACCTTACTTACCTTGGCCTGTATGCCTTGCAACATCGCGGCCAAGAATCTGCTGGCATGGCGGTGAGCAACCTTGAAGACGTCATGGTCGTCAAGGAGATGGGCCTCGTCTCAAACGTCTTCGATGATCGCGCGCTGAGCTCGCTTCCCGGCGATATCGCCGTTGGCCAGACTCGCTATTCGACAACTGGTCATTCGCAGTGGCGTAACGCCCAGCCGATCTATCGGGGAAGCGGTGACCTGCAGTTCGCTCTCGGCCACAACGGCAACTTAGTCAACACCGAAGAACTCGCCAGCGACGCGGGGATGCTGCCCGGCACGGTGGCGAGCGACTCGGACCTCGTTGGCGAACTCGTCGCCCGAGAGATGTTCGGCGCTTCGAAAGACGCCAACAATCCACTCCTGCACGCCATGTCGGAAGTACTGCCAAAGCTGAAGGGAGCATTCTGCTTCTCGGTGATGGACCAACGCCAGATCATCGGTGTTCGTGACCCCAATGGGTTCCGTCCTCTTTCGCTCGGCCGTCTCGACGATGGCGGGTGGGTTCTGGCGTCGGAGAATCCTGCGTTCGATGTGGTCGGTGCGACCTTTGTTCGTGAGCTCGATCCAGGCGAGATGGTGATCATCGACGAGAACGGCGTCACGTCGCTTCGCCCATTCGACGACGAGGTTGTCGATCCGAAGCTCTGCATTTTCGAGTTCGTGTACTTTGCTCGACCCGACACTCGTCTCTACGGCCAGAACGTCCATCAGGCCCGTGTACGGATGGGGGAGAACCTCGCCGTCCAAGCACCTGTCGAGGCCGACCTCGTCATGGGCGTGCCCGAGTCTGGGATCCCCGCCGCCGAGGGCTTTGCCAAAGAGAGCGGCATTCCCTTCGGTCAGGGTCTGGTGAAGAACCGTTACATCGGCCGCACTTTCATTGCCCCAAACCAAGAGCTTCGCGCCCTTGGAGTAAAGATGAAGCTCAACCCGCTGGCCGAAAACATCGCTGGTAAGCGTCTCGTGGTTGTCGACGACTCGATCGTCCGAGGTACGACCACAAAGGCCATGGTGGCGATGCTTCGCGAAGCCGGAGCGAAAGAGGTTCATCTCCGAATCTCCTCACCTCCGTATCGCTGGCCCTGCTTCTATGGCATGGATACAGGTACGAGAAGCGAACTGCTCGCAGCCAACCTCACCGTCGACGAGATCCGTGAATACATCGGTTGCGATTCGATCTCGTACCTGCAACTCGATGCGATGGTGGACTCTATCGGAGCGGTAAACGCAGGCTTCTGCGACGCGTGCTTGACAGGGAACTATCCAATCGAGATTCCGGTCAATCTTTCAAAGAACGTGCTCGAGTCAGGCGAAGAACGTCATAGCGAGAGCACGATCGCGAAGTCGATAGAGGGCGACCGCGAAACAACTGCAAACGACACGCTGTTCTCCTGACGCGGGGCAGCTGCTAGGGGACTTCATGAGCACGAACGAACAGTCGACGCCAACAGCGAGTTATAAGGACGCTGGTGTCGATATTCTTGCAGGGGAAGATGCGGTTGAACGCATCAAGCCGTTGGTGGCCTCTACAGACCGACCTGGCGTGACCGGGGGTATCGGTGGTTTCGGTGGCCTGTTCGATCTCGCTGCTGCGAACCACGAAGGCTCGATGCTCGTCTCGGCTACCGATGGCGTTGGAACAAAAGCGCTCGTCGCGACCATGACCGGTCGCTTCGACTCGATCGGGATCGACCTCGTTGCAATGTGCGTCGACGACTTGGTGTGCCAGGGCGCCGAGCCGTTGTTCTTCCTCGACTACGTGTCGGTCGGTGCTCTCGATTCCGAACAGATGGAAGCGCTTGTGGGTGGAGTGGCTAACGGCTGTCGACAGGCCAACTGCGCCCTCGTCGGCGGAGAGATGGCCGAGCATCCCGGAGTGATGGAACCAGGAGAATTCGATCTTGTCGGCTTCTCTGTCGGTGCGGTTCGCCGCGACGACGTCATCACGGGCGAAAACGTAGAGGTGGGCGACGCAATCGTTGGCATCGCTTCACCAAACCTGCGCTCGAACGGGTTCTCCCTCGTCCGTAAGATCATGTTTGAAATGGCCGGTAAGAGCCCCGACGATCCAGCGTGGGACGGTGCCGACTCGACCGTCGCCGACGTCTTGCTCGAACCATCGGTCATCTACACGCCGGCAGTACTCGCCGCAGCCAAAGAATTCGATGTTCGCGCCGTCGCACATATCACCGGCGGTGGGTTACCCGGCAACCTCAACCGGGTGCTTCCGAGCAACGCCGACGCCCAGATCGACACGACGACATGGGGTGTGCCACCGATCTTTGGTGAGCTCCAGCGGCTCGGTGGAGTTGCGACAGACGAGATGTTCCGGACCTTCAATATGGGCATTGGCATGACGCTCGTCGTGCCTCAGGAAGAGGTCGAAGGCGTCTGCGACCTGCTGCTCGAACACGGTCACCCAGCAGTCCAGATCGGTGAGATCATCTCCGGCTCTGGAGTCGTGCAGCTCGCCCACTCCTGAAAATTTCTGGCCGTCTCCAAAAGAGAAGGCTGGGATCGCGTGGATTACTCGTTCAACAGCGGTAATCTGTTCTCCGCTCGGCCTTCGGGAAGAGTGGATAGTTAGGTCCCGTGGTGAAGTCAGGAGTTCACGCCGCCCTGTCAAGGCGGAGGTCGCGAGTTCAAATCTCGTCGGGACCGCAAGCAATTACATCTGCAACTTCGTTGCAGCATCGGTTTCCGCAAACCTTGTGGAGTCGACAATCAAGTTTGGTCAGGTAGCTCAGTTGGCAGAGCGACCGCCTGAAAAGCGGTAGGTCCCCGGATCGACGCCGGGCCTGACCACCATCGCCATCGAGTGAAGAGGCCACCGCCCAGCGGTGGCCTCCTCCGTTTAGAGATTTGTACAGGCCCACTGACCGTCAGGTCTGTCAGCCTGTACAAATCTTTTGAGTTAGTGGTTGATGAGGTGTTGGGCGGCGTTTTCGAAGTAGTCGACCATCCGTTGCTCAATCTCGGGGTGCAGATCGCCGCTGCGGACTGCGGCGAGCATGTGTTTGAGCCAGGCATCCTTTTCGGCGCTGGTGATGACGAAGGGTGCATGGCGCATCCGAAGGCGAGGGTGGCCGCGCTCGTTGGAATAGGTAGTGGGTCCTCCCCAGTACTGCTGGAGGAACAGCGTCATGTGTTCACGGGCCTCGGTGAGGTCGTCTGGATACATTGGCCGAAGGAGCAGATCGGTTTCGACTGCGTCGTAGAAGCGCTCGATGAGTCCTTCAAACCATGGGGTTCCACCGACAGCTTCGAAGATCGATACCGGTTCGTTCATGGGGACAGGCTAGGGGAGGTCATTGCGGGATTGTCGCACACAGGTAGTGTGAACCATATGGAATTGCGCAATGCAAACGTTTCCAGACTCGATGGCGGGACGTTTGACGTTCTGATTGTCGGGGGCGGGATCAACGGAGCTGTATCCGCGGCCGCCCTCGCCGGGCGAGGCCTCAATGTAGCGATCGTCGACCGAGGGGATTGGGCTGGCTTTACGAGCTCGTCGTCATCCAATCTGGCATGGGGCGGATTCAAGTACCTCAGCAACTATGAACTGAACCTGGTGCGTAAGCTCTCGCTGAGCCGCAACCGCCTGCTGAAGGCCTATCCGTCGAATATCACCGAGCTCGGTTTCCTCGCGGCCATGGACCAGACGTCGCCGTTCCCGCCCTGGCTCGCCGCCCTCGGCAGTTCGGCATACTGGGCGATCGGCAACTTCCAGACGCACCGACCCCAGTTTCTGGGTCCTCAGGAGATCAAGGAACAGGAGCCGGTAGTCAAGATCGACAGCGTGCGCGGCGGCATCGAGTACTACGACGCCTACTTGCGCGATAACGACAGCCGGTTTGTATTCAACTTCGTTCGCCAAGCACTCGAAGCTGGGGCAACCGCGGCGAACTATGTCGAGCTCACATCGGCTGAACAGCATGGGGCTAATTGGAACGTTGAGCTCCGCGACCTGGAGTCGGATACTCCGCTGAACCTCACCGCGAAGGCCATTATCAATGCGGCCGGCCCGTTCGTCGACGAATTGAACGCAAAATGGGAGAACCAGACCGAACACCGAATCGTGTACTCGAAGGGCATACATCTCGTTGTGCCACAGCTCACCGAGAACGAGCGCGTCCTCGCCTTTTTCGACGATACGCAACGTCTCTTTTATGTCATTCCGATGGGCCGGCGTTCGGTCATTGGCACCACTGACACACGCGTGCAGACCCCGTTCACCGAAGTGACCGTCGAGGATCGCGAGTTCCTGTTGGAACAGATCAACGATCGCCTCGACCTCGAATCGCCGCTCACGACCAATGACATCATCGCTGAACGGTGCGGCGTCCGACCGCTCGTCGTGCTCAACGACGGGGACGACCGGGAAGAGATCGACTGGACGACACTCTCACGAAAGCACGAGATCGATCTCGATATCGAACGCCGGATCGTTACGATCTTCGGCGGCAAGATCACCGATTGTCTCAACGTCGGCGAAGAGGTTGCCGACGAAGTCGAAAAGCTGGGCTTTGTACTCCAACCTGATCTCGGCGATTGGTTCGGTGAACCAACAGCACAGGTTCGTGCCGACTTCATGGGCCAGGCGAAGCGCATGAAGCTCGACGACTTGCGACACAAGAAGGGCGTCGAGCCATTGAGCGAACGCCTGTGGCGTCGCTACGGCCGTCGGGCGTTTGCAATGCTCGACGAGATTCGGGAGGACTCGACGATGGGCGAGGACATTTTGGCTTCGGCCGATTACATCCGAGTCGAACTACACCATGCAGCCCGACACGAGATGGTCACTCACCTCGAAGATTTCATGCTTCGCCGGTCGAAGATCGACCTCGTGGTCAGAAATGAGCGAATTCGCGAAGGTGACGGTCTTGCTGAGGTATCGGAGATTCTCTTCGGGGATCGGGGCGCCGACAAACTCGAGAAATACTTGGCCTCAAAAGACGCTGCTGGGGCTCAGCTGTAAAGACTACGAGGCGTGAGGACACCTCTGCCGATTGTCACAGTAGTTGTGAATCGCGAGTGAATGTTGCCTGTTTTACTAATTTCGACGGGGGTTTCGACCGTAAGTTAGACATATGGGAGTGAACCGCAACGCGCTACTGACCGTCATGATCTATCTCGTGTTTTTCGTGTTCGCGTTTTTGGTGAGCATCGACATCGAGGCAGATGAGTTCCTGCTTGAAGAGGGAACCTACGCCACGTTCATCACCGCACCGTTCAGCGTTCTGATCTCACTAGCTGTCAGCCTCGTCGGAATCGAGTTCATCGAGTCGAACACTTGGGCGTATGTCATCTGGTTTGTCAGTGCTGCACTGAACAGCATTGCGATCTATGTGTTCTCGGGCAAGGTCTACGACGTGCTGGGTTCGAAGCCGATCAGCACTACGGCGGCGAACTCCTAGCTTCAGAACCGCCTACTCGTAGAGGCGAGCGGCTTCTAGAAGAGGAATGATCGCAGCTCGAGATTCGAGTTGCTGTGACACGATCGTCTCGGCATCGATGTTCGATGTCAACGCCGAACGTAGGCGTGAGCTGCCGGACAGCTGGTCGAGCCAGTCGGGCCTTGAGAGTGGATCAACTCCAGCATTCGCCGCAGCTGCAAACATAACGTCCAGCAAGTGAACGCCGACTTCGGTGGCCCGAATCGACGTGGCGTCGTCGACAACGAGTTGTACCGCGGGAATGGTCTGACCAAGGAAGGCCGGCTCGACCGTGACGCCCGGGAGGAAGTCCGGAGTGATCTCGGTGCTGACGAAGTTGACGCCAGGAAGCTGTCGAGCATTCAGTTCAGTAGCCGCTGCAACGGCATCGAGCCATGGTGCGCCGATGATCTGAAATGGCGTGGTGGTTCCCCGCCCGTAGCTCAGGTTTGTTGCCTCGAAGTAGATGGTTGCCGGGTAAAGCGTGGCTGCGTCGACGTCAGCGATTGCTGGACTCGGCGGAATCCACTCGAGATCGGTGTCTTCCCAGACCTGCGAGTGATCCCAGCCGTCGAGTTCGATGATTTCGAGTTCGAGCCCGGAGATTCCGGCGAGCGCATTATTGGTGATGATGAAGTTGGCGAGTTCCCCGCTAGTGAGGCCGTATACGTCGGGGATTGCATATTGGCCAACAAAGGAACTGTTGGCCTGGTCGAGCACATCACCGCCTATTTGTCCGCCGAGCGGGTTCGGCCGATCGAGTACTACGAAGGGGATACCCGCCTCGGCAGCGGCTTGCATTGCGAGGCCCATCGTCGAGATGTAGGTGTAGTAACGGGTGCCGACGTCTTGCAGGTCGTACAACAGAACATCGACGTTCGCGAGCGATGCTGGCGTGGGTTTTCGCGTCGGTCCGAACAGGCTGAACACCGGTGCGCCGGTGACCGGGTCGATTTCATCGTTGACGAGGACGCCGGCATCGGCATCGCCTCGGACGCCGTGTTCGGGTCCGAAGAGCGCAGCGAGCTCGACATTTTCTGAGTCGGCGATCGCACTGCTGAGGTGGCCGCTGTCGACGATGGAGTTCTGGTGAGCAATGAGCCCTAGGCGCTGGCCGGCGAACTGTTCGAAGTCTGAGTTGGCGAGGCGTTGCGCTCCAGTGAGCACCCCAATAGCTGGTGCGTCTGTAGGCGTCGTCGTCGTCGTTGTCGTCGGCGCGGCGGTTGTCGTTGTGCTAGTCGTACTCGTGCTTGGTGCCAGGGTGCTCGATGCTGTGGCTGTGCTCGCTGTTGTGTCGGCGGGAGCTTGGGTACTCGGCGAACTTGCAGAGCGTTCTTCTTCGATCGTCGTGGTTTCAGCCGCAGGGTTGCTCGTCACCTCTTCGACGGCGACATCGTCAGATGATGAACAGCCGAAGAGCGCGATTGAGCAGCCAAAGGCCAAGAGCCAATTCTTCACGAGACTGGAATGGCGACGTTTGTGGGTTCGATGACCCTGCTGCGCTCCTGAGTCCAGCCGGCGATGCGCTCGCCCGCCCGGCGGGCGCCAACGAGGAGAGCCATTGCGGCAAGACCATCGAGCCAATAGTGGTTGCCGGTGAGCGCGACGACCATGAAGGTGATGGCGAAGTGGGCTGGTCCGATCCAGCGCCACCTGCTGGTCGATGCTGTCCATACCGCCCAGCCAATGAGCGCTGCCCAGGCGACGTGAATCGATGGCATTGCTTGGAGTTGGCCGGCGATTCCTCGCCCGAGGACTCCGTAGACGGATTGGCCGTATTGCAGGCCGGTATCGATCATGCCGGTCTCATCGGTGAGTCTTGGTGGAGCTACGGGTATGAGTTGAATAAGTAGCGACATACCAGTGACGAGAGCGAGTGCGTTTCGCCACGTCGAGTACGCGTCGCGGTGGCGTAGAAACAGCCACACGAGGAAGATACCCATAACGACGACGTGGGCAATGGCGTAGTACAGATTTGCGAACTGGGTCCAGAACGACGACGGGAGCATCCAGTTCTGCAGGGTGAGTTCGTTGGGAAGAAACAGCGCTCGCTCAAGTTGCCAAAGCTGTGCGCCTCGTTCGAGCGCCCCGTCGATGCCGATCAGCGAAAGCTGGCCCGCGAGCTGCCACAACGCATAGAGCACGGAGATGATCGCAGCCTCGTTTGAGAGCGCGTGAACCTTCGGGGCGGAACGCTCGGTACGGGTCGCTACGAAGAAGAACGCAACGGCGAGTCCGAGGCCAAATTGCCATGGGAGCCACACAACTCAAAAGGTAGCGTTTTCTTGCCGTTTCGCGTTAGCGCGAACGGTATCTGCGTCGCTTAGCTCGAGCGGAGCCAGAGCTGCTCTTCGCTCACTTCTTCTCCGAGCATGCGGCGTGCGTTCTCGGTGACCTCGGTGATCTTGTCGAGGAAGGCTTCGGTCGGCTGGATAAATTCCAAGCCGTAACGGATCTGCTTTGTGTCTTCAAGAGGAGCTTCAGAGCGAACAATCGCCGTGGTGGTCTCGTCATCGATGGTGACTTGAACGACCTTGCCGCGTGCAAGGCTGTCAGACTTCTTGGCGTATACCGCAGCGCCAAAGAGCGACATGTCTCCCACTGGAACCTCAGCAGTCTTGGCACGTCCAAGAGACCCCGAACGGGGTATCCAAACATCTAAGACCATGTCGGTCACATATCGGCGAGCTATTCGGCGTTCCACTTACTAAATATCGGATCGCCGTATTGAATCTTGAGCCGATTGCCACGATTCGCCTAGTCGATCTTCCGAAGGACGGATTTCTGGACTTTGCCCATCGAATTTCTGGGGAGCTCATCGATGAAAACGATCGACCGAGGAACCTTGAAACCAGCAAGCTTGGTCTGCATCTCTGCGGTCAGTCCTTCGCTATCGACCTTCGTCGTCCCGTCGGCGACGACGAAGGCAACGACGTTCTCGCCAAAGTCGAGGTCGGGAGTACCAACGACGGCCGACTCGTGGACCCCGGGACAGTCATCGAGAATCATCTCGATCTCTCTTGGGTAGATGTTTAAACCTCCAGAGATGATCATGTCGCCCGAACGGCCTTCGAGGGTCAGTCGACCTTCTTCATCGATCGATCCGACATCGCCGGTGATAAACCATTCACCGTCGTGCGCGGCTTCGGTCTTGTCCTCCTGACGCCAATAGCCGGCAAAGACGTTTGGGCCGATGACCTGAACAACACCAACCTCGCCGGGGCCAACGTCTGCACCGTCCGCCACCACACGAATGCGAACAGCCGGGAGCGGAAATCCGACCGTTCCAGGGATGCGGTCTCCCTCGTATGGGTTGGAGGTAATCATGCCGCACTCCGACATCCCGTACCGCTCCAAGATCGTGTGCCCAGTTTGTTCGGTGAATGCGTGATGGACCGCTTCGGTCATCGGCGCAGACCCTGACGTAAAGAGCCGCATGTTCGAGCACATCTTCGAATCGAAGTCCGGGTGGGCGAGTAGGCGGATGTAATGCGTAGGGACGCCCATCATGACAGTGGCTTCGCCGAGCAACTCGAACGTTTCCTCAACATCGAATTTGCTTTGGAAGAGAACGGTGCTCGCATTCAGCATCGCGGTGTGAAGCGCAACGAACAGGCCGTGTACGTGGTAGATCGGCAACACGTGGAGAAGCACGTCCCCTGGCGTGAACCGCCAAATCGCGTGCAGGGTCAGGGCGTTCGAAGTGAGATTTGCATGGGTCAACATCGCTCCTTTGGAGCGCCCGGTCGTGCCACTCGTGTACACCATCGCTGCGAGATCGTCGGCCAGTCGGGTCTCGACGCCGAACCACGGTTCGACCACTTGGGCCTCGGCGACGAGTTCGGCGATGTTCGACTCGGTGATGACCACCGCTGGTGCCGCATCGGTGATGAAATACTCGACTTCTGACACGGTGTACGCCGTATTCAACGGAACGTAGATCGCGCCGACCCGCAGACAGGCGAGATAGATCGCGACAGCATCGACCGACTTTTCGATCTGCACAACGATCCGATCTCCCGGATGTACCCCGCGGCCGCGCAGGACCGCTGCGAACTTCGCTGACCGTTCGTCCATCTCGCGGTACGTGATGGGTACGCCGGCCGCGGGCACCAAGAACTCGCGATCGAGTGCAACCGCCCAATGTGTTCGCAGAAGGTCGAAAAAGTTGCCGTTCACGGCAGGTTTTCTATCAGATGGCCACGCCGTGACCGTGAGGGGGAAACTTAGAAGGTTTCCCAGATGTAGTCGATCGTGGCTTCGATCTCTTCGATGGTCAGACTTTCGCCAAATGCAGGCATGCCGCCGCCACCGTTAATCACCTGGTTGATGCCATCGGTTTGGTCGGGTTGTTCAACAGCAATGCCTTGCAAGCTCGGTCCACGACCGCCCTGGCCTTCGGCTCCGTGGCAACGAGTGCAGTTCGATTCGTACAGTGCCTGACCATCGATCTCGGTAGCGACTGCGCCCTCGACCTCTTCAGCAGGTTCTTCCTCGGCTGGAGGGTCTTCTTCTGC
>CAZBTI010000037.1:18777-27663 GCA_964494395.1 uncultured Acidimicrobiales bacterium
TCTTCTTCGACGACCTCTTCCTCGTCTTCCATGGCTTCTTCTTCGCCCTCAGCCTCGTCCGCTGGCTCTTCGGCATCGTCGTCGCCGACGATGTCGGAGTTCTCCTCGACAGTTTCTTCGACGGCATCTTCCATGATGTCGCTGACATCTTCGACGAGAGTCTCTGCGCCACCGCATGCAGCGGCGATCAGTGCAAAGAGAAGGAGAGGAATGAGGAATCGAATTTTCATGAGGCTGGCTCCTAGATTCGGTGGTCTCGTAGCGAAAACAGGCCACCTGTGCTGACGAACATTATGCCTTCAGGTCAGCCAGTTGAAAGGGATTCTTCGACTCGATGACCCAAAGTGATTAGGAAGTAAAGAATCCCCACGTTTGGGAGGCGCCTTCGTGGCCGGTTCGGATCACCCAGATCAGCGCAAGTACCGAAGTGATGACGACCGCGGCTGAGAGAGCCGCACCCACCACCTTCGATGCGCCCTTTTTGTGCACAGCGAGCATCGCCGTGATCGAAACCGCTTGCACGACGGAAATCAAACGAAGCGTTTCGCCGAGCTGGCGATGCTTATCGATTGCGTCGCCACTTCCCACGAGTTCGGCGAACGCTTCACCACTGGAAGCAGCGAGAATCGTCGATATGGCCGTCAGGATCGAAAAGCCAGCGACCAACAAGGCGTGACCCTCAATCTTGCTGGGGCGAAGAACAAGGAAGATCGCCGCGATCGAGATCAGCGGCACGGCCACCACGGGGAAGTGCGTAATGAGAGGGTGTGCGGGGAGGCCGAACAACATTTCCATGCCGGGATCGTAGTGTGCTCGGCCCTGAAGACCCCGCGCGGACTTGTGACAACCTGAGAAACGAATGCTGTGATGAGTCCTCCGCCAGAACGGCGGTCATCCATAATTACAGGATGGGAAAAGTCTTGAGTGCGTTCGTAGGTCTGTCCGTCGTAGCCACCGCGTGTTCATCAGCCACCGACAGCGCGACCTCCGATATCAACAGCGAACCGGCGGTTGAATCCGACGCCGAGAGCACTGAAGAATCCGCCGAGCCCGGCGCTCCGATCGAGTTCGAACTTCCTGTCGGCGCCCCCATCGACTTCGGCCCCGCACCCGAGGTGCCAGAAGGTGATGTCAGCCCTGAGGTCGCCGAAGCACTGGCTCTAGTCACCAGCAGCGACGTCGACGAGTCGACCTTCACCCCAGAACAGCTCGACGCGATCGCCTTCCTCGGCGAGAGCGGCGACCCCCGTGTTGCGTGGACGCTCTCCGACATCCTGCGCTTCAGCCGTAACCCGGATCGCATCACCGCAATTTCGATTGCTGCAAACACTCTCCTCGGCGACAGCTTCGTCGGCAGCGACTGGGGCGATCTCACCGACCGTCTCATTGCTTGGGACATCCCGGAGCCAACCGGCTATATCGACCAGAAGCGAGCAATCTTCACTTCGGTCCTCATCGACTGGGAGCCGTTCTTCGATCCAGCAAGCCCCATCGACTGGCGCTTCGTTTCATGGGGCGGTGTTCGCATCGACGACCAGCCCTACAACGAAACCCCTGGCACCACCTGTAACTGCATTCCCGCAGTTGACAACCCCGAGACCCAGTCCGCCGAAGATGCAACGTGGCTCGAAGACGACGATGTCATCTTCGGCGTCGTCATTAACGGAGAAGCACGGGCTTACCCTCGACGGACTATGGAGGTCCGCGAGATGGTCAACGACACCCTCGGCGGCCGTGATTTTGCTCTGCCATACTGCACGCTTTGTGGATCGGCTCAGGTCTGGTTCACCGACAACGTAGATGGGCTCGACGAGCGCCCGATCCTGCGCACCTCCGGTCTGCTCATCCGTTCGAACAAGGTCATGTACGAGCTCAACTCCGGCTCGGTCTACGACACCTTCCTCGGCGACGCACAATCTGGTCCGCACCTCGAAGCGGGCATCCAACTCGAACAACACACCGTGGTCACCTCTACCTGGGGTGCATGGGTCGAAGAAAATCCCGGCACCGATGTTCTCGTTGAAGAGCTCGCACTCGGACGCGACTTCGACTTCCGTAGCGGCCGCGACGCTGGCGGCCCAATCTTCCCGATCGGCGACGTCGATCCCCGCCTCGACATCCAAGAAGACGTCCTCGGCATCATCCAAGAAGACGGCACCCCACTCGCCTTCCATGTGAACTCCGCAATCGCTGCCCTCGAAAACGGCGAGACGGTCGAAGTTGACGGCATCACTCTTGAACTCAGCGGCAGCGGTGTCAAAGCCGTCGATGCAGACGGCAACGACATCGTTGGTCACCAGTCCTTCTGGTTCGCCTGGAGCCAATTCAACGAAGGCACTGAATTGTGGCCTGAAGTCTGATTCAGGCAGGGAAACGATTTTGCCTGAATCAGACTTCAGGCATTTCTCCCGCTCTCGGCTCGCTCGGGCCGGCCGTTCGCTTCGCTCCGGCTGCTGGCGCTTCCTTTGTCCTGCTTGACGCTCCGGTTTGCTTGCTTTGCTTGCCTCGGAAGCTAGAACGTTGCTGGTGGGGTGTCCTTTGTTCCGTCTGCGTGGATGGCGAAACGGTCGTCGTGGGGGGCGTGGGTTGGGTCGTCTGACTCCCACGGCCAACCTCCGAACTGGGTGCGCTGATAATCCTCGAACGCTTGTTGAATCTCGACCTTTGTGTTCATCACGAACGGGCCATATCGAGCGACCGGCTCGCCGATCGGCGTTCCTTGCATCAGCATCACCTCGGTCTCCTCATTGCCCGAGGTGATCGTGATGTCGGCATCGGGCACCAATTGCATACCGGTGTCCTTCGAATACGACGTTCCATCCACTGTCAGCTCGTCACCCTCGAACAGGTAGAGCATTCGACCGCTCGTCGCAGCGGTCGCGGGGATCGTCCATGATGCCCCGGCTGGCAACACGATGTGCCAGAGCCCAATGTGTGCTTCGTCCCGGGCAGCCCACGAGTTCGGCGGTGGCGACTGTGGGGTGGCGCCATCCAACGACCCGGCCAACACGGTGACCACGCCGCCTCCTGGAAGCTCCACCCTCGGGACATGCTCATCCCAGAACATCGTGAAATAGGCGTCGACCATCTTGTCGGCCGCTGGAAGGTTTAACCAGATCTGAAACAGTTCGGTGAGGTTGCCCTCATCGGTGTTGATCAACGGGAACATCTCCGCATGAACCACGCCGCCGCCAGCGGTCATCCACTGGACATCGCCGCGGCCAAATCGCGCCGTCGCGCCCATCGAATCGGAATGGTCGATGTAGCCATGACGGCAATAGGTGATGGTCTCAAAGCCACGATGCGGATGCTGAGGGAAGCCGGGAACGGTCGAGCCGTGATACATGCTCCAGCCGTCCTTGTCGCTGAAGTCCTGTCCGATGGCACGACCACCAAGTGACGCTGCTGGTCCAAGCGATCCGTCGCCGGCGGGATATTCATCATCGTGGTGCGCGCAGAACAGAAAGGGATCGAGCGTCGGCCACTGTGGTCCGAGCTCAACAGTTGCCAGTACGACAGATCCGGTTGGTGAAGCCATAACCACAGGCTAGGTCGAATGACCCACTTTCTGAGTCGAAAGACTCATGTGCGTCCTCAGCTGGTCGATAGGCATTGTATGAAATCCCGTCAGCGCACCTCGAGAGCACGCAAGCTTTCAAAGAAGACCGCAACCGCCACCATCGAAAGCGATGAGATGATCGATCTCTCCGATGTCGAGACACTCACGTCGTCCGAAATCAGCGATCGCCAGGACGAGCTTGCAAAGCTTGAAAAGAAGATCGACCGTCTTCGTAAGGACGAGAGTGCACTGCGGAGCGAACTCGGTCTCGACCGGGTTGAAGGCTCGGTCGCTATCGACGACTCGGCGCTGTTCTTCGATGAGACCGCAGATGTCTTCGAATCATCCGAACGTGTGCAGCACTATGAAGCGCTCGCACAGAGCCTTGAAACCGAGGATGTTGAATTCGACGAACGGTTCGCCGTCTTCGTGTCTACCGATACCGAAGGTGATCATAAAGCGCGTCGCTGGCTCGATCAGAGCTAGAACCCGTCAGGCGGGAGAGCCTGTCTTCAAGTTACGGATCTCGACCATTGCTTCGACGAGCTGGTCGATCTCATCTCGAGTTGTGAGGTAGTGCACCGACGCTCGAATCATCTCTGAGAGGCCACGCTCTAGTGCGTCCCACCACGTCGAATCTGGCGTGGTCACCGACACGTTGATCGATCGCTCGGCCAGCAACGCTTTCACTTCGGCGGGGTTGATTCCGCCGATCGTGGTGGTGACGATTCCTGACTGTTGCGCTCCCACATCGAATGTGGAGAACCCGTGCTCGGCGAGTGCGGAGCGCAGTTCTGTCGCCCGTTCCTCGACCGTGACCTCGATGCGGTCCATGCCCACCGTCGCTGCATGGTCGACCGCCGCCCCCAACCCATGCCAGGCGGCATGATTGAATTCCCAGTGTTCGAAGCGTCGAGCGTCGTCTCGCAACTCGTAGCGATCGGCCTCTACCCAAGGTGCACCGTGATGATCGGGCTGGTCTGGCTTGAGCCGAGGCAGGATCCCCGATGACACGTAGAGAAATCCAGACCCTCGTGGTCCACGCACATACTTGCGGCTGGTGACCGACAGAAAGTCGCAGTTGAGATCGTCAACGTCGAGCACGAGTTGGCCCGCCGACTGACATGCATCGAGCAGGTAGGGGATTCCCGCCTTCTTCGTGAGCGCTCCCACTTCGGCTGCTGGGTTGATGAGCCCGCCGTTCGTCGGAACGTGGGTGAGCGCGACCACAGCAACATCGTCGGCGAGGGTGGCAGCCATTGCATCGAGGTCGACTCCGCCGGTCGGGCTGCTCGGGACCACCTCGATCGTGACGCCGAAGCGCTCCTTTGCACGGAGAAACGCCACGGCATTCGCGCCGTACTCGGCTTCGACGGTCACGATGCGCTGGCCTTGTTCCATCGGAAGTGACCAGAAAGCAGCATTCCACGCCGCCGTAGCATGCTCGGCCCTCGAAATTTCCTCCCGACTCGCTCCGATGAGCGCAGCGATCGAGTCGTACACCGCGTCGTGAGCCTCGAGGGTCAACCCGGCCGTTTCGTAGCCACCGATCGTTGCCTCTTGGGTGAGATAGTCGAGCTGGGTATCGAGCACGGCTTGGGTCGGCAGCGAACTTCCTGCGTGGTTGAAGTGGGCAACGCTCGCTGTCCCGGGGGTGATGGCGCGTTGTTCCTCAATCTCTTCGGGGCGTAGTGGCGTCGCCGACATCTCAGCTCCGTCCCTTCGCAATGACCTCATAACCCGGTTCCTCGGGTTCGTCGTCGGTCATTTCGGCAGGGAAGCCGGGAGCGAGAATGCTGAGGCCCGTCGCTTCTTCGAGGCGCTTGATGATGTTCGGCGACCACTCTCGCTCGCCGAATCGTTCGATGCCGTCGTTGAAGATTTCGATCATCAGTGGGCTGATCTCGAGGGGGACGTCGTGGCGTTCGGCAATCTCTTGGAACAGGCCGATGTCCTTTTTCACGAGGTCCATTGTGAAGTTGATGTCGCGGCTGCCGTTCAAGATGACCTGACCCTCGGTTTCGTGGACGAACGAGTTCCCGCTCGAGATAGCGATGGCTTCGTAGGTGGTGTTGAGGTCCATGCCGGCAGCTGCGGAAGTGACGAGGGCTTCGCAAACGGTAAGAAGGTTTGCGGTGGCGAGGTAGTTGGTCATGACCTTGAGCATCGACGCGCTACCGACGTCGCCGGTGTGCAGAACCCGACGGCCAAGCGTTGTGAGCACCGGCAAGACTTTTTCGAAGGTGCTCCGTTCGCAGCCAGCGAGGATTGCGATGTTGCCGGTGGCGGCGCGGTGGCAACCACCAGAGACAGGGCAGTCGACGGGTTCGGCCCCAACGTCGAGCACCTTTTGTGCCAGTCGCCTGACCTCGGCCTCGTCGGTCGTGCTCATCTCCATCCAGACCTTGCCTGGGCCGAGCCCGCCGAGAAGCCCGTCGTGAGCTTCAAGTACCGCCGCGCACGCAGCAGGAGATGGCAGGCAGGTAATGACCACGTCGCATGCCTCGGCCATCTCTTTGGGCGAGTCCGCCCACGTCGCTCCAGCGTCGAGGAAAGGTTGAGCCGCAGCCTCGTCGAGGTCCCTGACCATCAGTTCGTGACCATTTCGCAGCACCGAACCTGCGAGCTTTCCACCAACATTTCCAAGACCGATGAATCCAATTTTCATGCGCCGAGTCTTCCACGGGATTTGTGCAGGCCTAGAGACCGCCACGGTCGGTTTTCCTGTACAAATCCCGAATCTGGTGAGTTTCAGGTCGAGGTGGCGGCAATTCGAGCCAAAAGTGGTTTCCTAGAAGGGTGACCGACGCGCTCACCACCCCAGACCTCACCACCCCGGAGCTGGCCTCTGCCGAGGAACTAGCGCGTGAACAGGTAGCGGTAGAGCGAATTCAGCAGGCTCATCTCGACCACATCGAATCGGCTCGTCGATACGCCACGGGACTCGCCGATGAAGCGTCCTTTCTTTCCGAGGAGGGCCCGAGAGAGACCGAGGCCGAAGTCGGCGATGAAGACTCCGAAGCTGCGGTCGAAGCTGCGACAGCGCGTGCCGCGGCCGGGCGCACGCTGCTCGCGTGGAAACGCGTCCGTGAACTCGAAGCTGCCGGAGATGCGCTCGCGTTCGGGCGCCTGACGACGAACGAGTGGGGCACCGACTACATCGGGCGCATGAGCGTGATCGATGGGGACGACGTCTACCTGATCGACTGGCGAGCTCCAGCCGCCGAACCGTTCTATCGGGCCACGCCGCTCGAACCGCTAGGCGTTTCGCACCGCCGCCATCTGCATTACACGGGTAGCGAACTGACGAACTACAGCGACGAGGTGTTCGACCCCGATTCGATCTCGGAGCACACGGCGTTGCGGGGCGAAGCTGCCTTGCTTTCGGTACTTGCGGCCAAGAGCGACGGTCGAATGCAAAGCGTCGTTGCCACAATTCAGGCCGAGCAGGACGCGGTGATTCGAGCCTCGGCCAAAGGCCCGCTTCTCGTGCAGGGCGGTCCGGGAACGGGCAAGACGGTCGTGGCGCTCCACCGAGCTGCATACTTGCTCTACGCCGATCGGGCAGCCCTCGCCGAGACCGGTGTGCTGATCGTCGGCCCGAGCCCGGAGTTCCTCACCTACATCAGCGACGTACTGCCGTCGCTCGGTGAGAGCGGCGTGGTGTCGGTCACCGCCGATCGGCTCTTCCCCGGCGTTCTCACCGACCCCGACGAATCTGTCGCCCATGCGCAGATCAAGGGCAGCGCCGGCATGGCAAAGCTGCTCGCGTCGGCGGTGTCGATGCGTCGGCGTCAACCGAAAGAGGCGCTTACCGTCTGGTACGGCAGCCTGCGCGTGATCGTTTCGATGGCCGACCTCGACCGCTACGTCACCCTCGCCAACCGTCAGGCGACGCACAACGCCGGTGCGGGGGTGCTGCGACAGATGTTGGTCGAGCACGTCTCTCGTGAGGCTCACGAGCCTGGGTTTGGTGGACGTGATGAGGTGCGCTCGTCGCTGGCCAACTCACCCGACATTCGACTCTTCCTCGAGAGGCACTGGCCCGTCCTCAGCCCCGAGCAGATGCTGAACGATCTCTTCGGGTCGAAGGCGTTGCTCCAGCGTGCCGGGGAACATGCCGGTTTCGACGAGGCGACCGCCGAGCTCTTGTACCGGCCGCGGGAACGAGAGAAGGAGTTGTGGCGTCGACGTTGGGCCCGAAGCGACGTGCCGTTGCTCGATGAGTTGCTGTGGCTGCTCGGCGATGTTTCCGAAGCCACCGATGTCGAGACCGACATGGAGCACGAGTTCGCCGACGAGGACGACGTGTTCACCGTCGACGAGAAGCGTGGGGACGACCCGGACATCGATGGCGTCGATGACGAGGAGAAGCTCGATCCCGAGCCCGGCGAAGTCGAGATCGAGAGCTACGACGAGTGGCGAGAAGGGGAGGAGGATGAATGGGTATAGATGAACACGCCGTTGGCTCGGCGCTGAAGAAAGAAAAGCACCTCAACTTCCCCCTGCGCGACGAAGTAACGGGCGAGATTGTCTCGGACCCTGACGGTTTCCCGATCGCCGAACTCGAAGCCGACGATTACTTCGAACTCGCCGACACGATGACGATCGAGGAGCGCTCCAAGGGGGAGCGCTCGTGGAGGTTCGGCCACGTCATCATCGACGAGGCCCAAGACCTTACGCCGATGCAGTGGCGCATGATCGGCCGACGAGCCCGCGGCCATTCGATGACCATCGTCGGCGACGTTGCGCAAAGAACGACAGGCGAGGCCGGATCGTGGGAAGACCTCCTTCCCGCAGAGTTCGGCGACGTTGCCAGGTTCGATTTGTCGACCAACTACCGGTCGCCCGAAGAGGTCACGCCGTTCGCTGCGAAGATCCTCAGTGAAATCGATCCGACGCTCTCCCAGCCGATCGCCATCCGCGCATCGGGTCATGCCGTCGAGATCAAACGAGTCGACGATGTCCAACGATCAGCGCTCGACGAAGCACGAAGGCTCGCCCAGGAGTTGGCCGGAGGGACGGTCGCAATTCTGAGCGTCGACCCGATCGAACTCGACAGTGACATGGATGATGCACGCATCCGAGTGCACACGCCGGGAGCGTCAAAGGGCATGGAGTTCGATGGGGTCGTGGTTGTCGAGCCAGCACAGATCCTCGAACAGTCCCATGGCCTCGGTCTGCTTTATGTGGCCATCACCCGCACAACCGACCGGTTGGTAATCGTGCACAGCAAGCCCCTGCCGTCGGTACTTCGATAGTTTTCGGATACTGCTTTCGCTTACCTCCACAAGGCCGCGACCGAGTCGGGTATCAACCTGTGGGTG
>CAZBTI010000038.1:0-14050 GCA_964494395.1 uncultured Acidimicrobiales bacterium
GTCATGCAACAGAGCCTTCGGGCTTCGCACGGATGGCGGCGAAGGTGACGGACCAACTTGGTTAGATCGCTAGTTCGGCGGGGTGATCTCGCCGGTCTCGGTGTTGAGGGTCCCTAGCCAGTCTGCTACTTCGGCTTCGGCAACGAAGTCGGCGCGGTTCTCGTCGAGCGCCGCCTGTTGTGCGTCGGTGAGAACCAGCTGAGTCGGCGCAAGCACGTCCACGATCAGCTGAAACTCGTCGGACTCCGTTGCGAGTTCGGCCATCCGACCGGCGTCGATCGCGCGGCCAAGCATGTCGGTGGTCAACTCCCGGGATAGCTCGGAATTCAGATCACCCACCTCGAGTGCCTGCTGCACAGCCAACCCGTTGACTACAAACTCCGCCCAACGGATCGCGTCGTCTTCAGGAAGCGAGCCCTCAAACTCAAAATCAGGGCCTTCCCGCGCCACAAACGCTGCGAAGAAGGTGTCCTCGTCGACGACTCGATCACCAACCTGCACAACAACGTCACTGCCCGAGGACCCACCACAAGCGCTCAGGACCAATGCCAAAGCAACTGCATACACGTTTCGCTTCTTCACAATTACTACCGTAGACGCTTCGGCTGCCGCGCGTAATTCGCCTCCCGTTGCTCAGAGCCGCGAACGGATTGTGAGAACCGAACTCGCGCACTATTCTCGCCGACAACGGCAGCGGGACGCTTCGAGCCAGGAAACGGGGAGGCAGATGCTTGCATCCGCGACTTCTCAAATCCACTCCAGGGCACCCCTGGGGGCGCAATGGCAACTAGCCATCGCACCAGCTGCGGTGCAGCAGGCTCCGCCTGCGAGGCCGCACCTACAACACGCACAGTCGAAGCGTTCCGTTGCCTAGCTCTCCTGATGTCGAACGGCTGATACCGATCGCGAAGACCATCGCGTATGCGTTTCGCGACGGTGTGTGGTCACCCGCCTTGATGGCTGGTCGGGCCGCCCACGATCTCGGTCTTCCCGAGAGTGGTTGGCTCTTGGCCATTGCCGAACAGGCACTGATGTTTCCTGATGACCCCGTTACCCGACCGCGCCGTTTCGAGATGCTTATCGAGGGCCAACTCACAACGTTGGTAGGCCAGGGAGAGGCCCAGCAGATTCGGCCGTGGCTTATGGGGGCAGAGCCTGTTTCAGGCTGGGGTGGACCACCGGAGGGACGTCCGCAGCCGACGATGGATGAGGCTCGCTGGCCTGTTCGGCCACTTCACGACCCGACAGCTTTGGCCGCGGCCCTGCAACTGGACGATGCGTCATTGCTCTGGTTTGCCGATATGAGATCACTCGAACGTAGCGCCACCGACGAGAACCTTCGCCACTACGACTACCGGTGGATCGATAAGGCGTCCGGAGGGCGTCGACTCGTCGAAGCCCCGAAGCAAAATCTCAAAGCGATGCAACGTTGGATCCTTCGCCAGATTCTCAATTACATTCCGGCGCACGACGCTGCGCATGGATTTCGCCACCGCCGATCGATTCACAGCTACGCCTCACCACACACCGGTCGTGAATGGGTGGTGCGCCTCGATCTACGCAACTTCTTCCCATCGATTTCTGCGACTCGGATTCGAGCGATCTTTCGGGCCGCTGGCTATCCGGCGGCGGTCGCACAATTACTGACCGGCTTGTGCACCAACGCGACTCCCCCACCGGTACTCGCCCAAGCCGGTCGATACCTTGCGAGAGACGCCGAATTCGTCGCTCAACTTCGTGGACCGCACCTGCCGCAGGGGGCGCCCTCGTCTCCAGCGCTCGCGAACTTGGCTGCGTTCTCGCTAGATACCCGATTGCAGGCGCTGGCGTCGCGCTTTGATGCCCGCTACACCCGCTACGCGGACGACCTGGCGTTCTCAGGAAATACGACTTCTCATGATGAGGTCGATCGCTTGGTTGCCTTGGCGGGCGACATCGTGGCAAACGAAGGGTTCCGACCAAATCACTCAAAGACACGCGTCCGGCGCAGTCACCAGCGCCAAGTACTGACGGGTTTAGTCGTGAACACACACCTCAATCTCCATAGGCGCGACCTCGACCGGCTGAGAGCCGAAGTCCACGAGGCCGCGACCAAAGGTCCCTCGGTCGCCAACCGTTCGTCGCACCCGCAGTACCGAGCCCATCTCGAAGGAAAGATTGGCTTCGTCCAGGCAACCAACCCGCGCCAGGCCCGCCGCCTATGGGCGACCTTTGACAAGATTCAGTGGTGAGCTGTTCCACATTGTGAAACAGTCCGGTTCCGCATCGTGGTACAATTCGGACCATGGCAGGCGTGCAATCTATCGAACGGGCATTCTCAATTCTGCGGGCGTTGTCGCTCGGCGCATCAGGTGTCACCGACCTCAGCGAACGAACCGGGCTTCCGAAGAGCACCGTCTCACGCTTGCTTTCCAGCCTGGAATTCGAGCGAGCTGTCGCTCAGCTTGACGACGGGACCTACGAACTCGGTAAAGGTATCGGCGAACTGGCCAGCACGCTGCGTCCGGGCAAGGACGCACTCGAGATCGCGCGCCCGCACATGCTCGAACTCATGGAACTCACCGGCGAGGCCGTGGGGATCAACCAGTTCGACGGTCAGGTCGTCCGCACCCTCCTCCAGGTCGATGACCCAGCGAGTTCAGTCGTCGTTCGTGACTGGACGAACGAGCCAACGCCAGCGCATGCGGTACCCGCCGGGCTTGCGATCTTGGCCTACTCGAGTCGAGCCACCCAGAACGCGTTCCTCGACCAAGAACTCACCACCTACACCAACAAGACCGTGACCGACCCCGACCTGTTGCGCGACCGGTTCCGAACGATTCGCGAAGACGGCTACGTGTGGGTGTTTCAGGAGTTCACCGAAGACATCAATTCGGTGGCGGCGCCGATCGCTGGGCCCAATGGCCGGACCAGAGTGGCGCTGCATATCCACGGACCTGCCTTCCGGTTCCCCGATGGCCTCGATCGAGACGAACTCGGAACCCGAGTCGCAGCGACTGCACAACGCATCGAGGCGCAGATACTCGCTGCTTAGCGTTCACACGTGGTGCAAGCGCTAGCGTGCGAACCTATGGACGCACGTATCTTCATCGAACCTCAGCAGGGCACGACGTACAGCGATGTCCTCGCGTTCGCTCTTCGAGCTGAGGACCTCGGCTTCAACGGCTTCTTCACCTCCGATCACTACCAAAAGATGGGTGACCACATCAGCGGTCTACCAGGGCCCCTCGATGCGTGGGTAACGCTCGCCGGGCTCGCTCGTGACACCGAACGAATTCGCCTCGGAACTTTGGTGTCGCCGATCACCTTCCGAAACCCGGGCCAGCTCGCGATTCAAGTGGCGCAGGTCGATCACATGAGTGGAGGACGCATCGAACTCGGAATCGGCGCCGGATGGTCTGAAGTGGAGCATGCGTCTTACGGCATTGCCTTCCCACCCACCGTCGAACGCTTCGACCGCCTCGAAGAGGGCCTCGACATCATCAAAGGCATCTGGACCACACCAGAAGGCGAGACCTTCGACTTTGCCGGCGAGCACTACCGACTGACGGACTGCCCCGCCCTCCCGAAGCCGTGGCAGCGCCCTACTCCACCGATCATCATCGGTGGCACTGGCAAGCGGCGCACACCCAGTTTGGCGAGTCGGTATGCGTCGGAGTTCAACGTTCCGTTTCACTCTCCACAGGAGTGGGCAGAAGCAACCGGTCCGACCGTTGAGGCCTGCGAGACTCGTGAGCGCGACCCCGAGACACTCGTCTGGTCAGCCGTCCAGGTGGTGGCCACCGGAGCGAGCGAAGCGGACTTTGCCCGACGGGCAGCGGCGATTGGACGTGAGACTAGTGAACTGCGCCAGAACGGAGTTGCCGGTACCTTTGAAGAGGCAAGGAATCGTCTCGATGAATTCGAAAAGGTGGGTTGCACTCGAATGTACTTCCAGTTCCTCGATCTCAAAGACCTCGATCATCTCAGCGATTTAGCCGAGGTTCTCGAGCTATGAGCCTCGGAGACTCGGGCGCCGCTGCAGAATCCGGCGGCCTTGCGTCGCTCGCGCGCAACGCAGGTTCGAGCGTCGTGCTCGTTGCAGGGCTCCTCGCCCTCATGTGGGGTATCGAGATCGTCGACACCTTCGCCCTCAGCGATCGGCTCCAAGGCAATGGGATTCTCCCACGAAGGAGCGCTGGGCTCGACGGAGTTATCTGGTCTCCCTTTCTCCATGCCGGTTTCCCCCACCTCATTTCCAACTCCATTCCCTTCGGCGTCCTGAGCCTACTCATTCTCACAGGCGGCCGTTCCCGCTACATCAGCGCCAGCGCAATCATCATCGCTGTCGGCGGTCTCCTCGTGTGGGCCTTCGCAATTGGAACCAACGAAAATCACATCGGCGCGAGTGGCTGGGTGTTCGGCATGCTCGGTTTTCTCATCGCAGCAGCGCTTCGCGAGAAGCGACCACTCGGCATCCTCGCAGGGGTCATCGCTCTCGTGTTCTACGGCGGAACAATCTTGGTGAGCTTCGTTCCCACCGCAGGAATCTCCTGGGAGGGACACCTCTTTGGGTTCATCGCCGGCCTCATCGCCGCCCGCCTCGTCGTGCAAAAGCGGTCACTTCCTTCACTGGATCCACCCGACGCTCGTTAGCGTGGATACGTGACTCTCCGCGAAACGATTCTTATCCGCATTAGCGGGCCCGATCAGACCGGCATCACCACCGCTGCGATGAGCCTTCTCGCCGACGCAGATGCTGCTGTCCACGACGTCGAACAGATCGTGGTGCGAGGCAAGATCACCCTGGAGATCGTCGTCGACGTGCCTGCGGGCAAGGACGGGCTGAAGGACATCCTTCTCTTGGGCTGGGAACGCGGACTCGACGTCGACTTCGATCTCGTCGACGCGGCCCCCAACATTTCGCTCCCCTCGCTCGTCGTGTCGGTGATCGGCCCCGACCTCGGGCCCAACGAACTCGAGTCGGTTACTGCGGCCATCTCGAAGTGCGACGGAAACATCGAGCGCATCCGTCGCCTCGCGAGAACGCCGGTGTGGTGTTATGAATTCGAAGTCCATGGCGGCCACCTCGAGGAGATGCGCGGCTCGCTCATGGACACCGCATCGGGCAACTCCCGGTTCGACGTCGCTGTTCAGAAGGCGGGCCTACGGCGTCGAGCACAACGCCTCGTTGTACTCGACGTCGATTCGACACTCATCCAAAACGAAATGATCGACCTACTTGCAGCTCAAGCCGGCGTCGGCGAAGAGTGCGCCGCCATCACTGAAGCAGCAATGGCCGGCAAACTCGACTTCGAAGAGTCGCTCCGCCGACGCGCGGCTCTTCTTGCAGGACAACCGGTCGAGATTATCGACCATGCCTACGAACAACTCTCGCTCACCGACGGCGCGGAGACCTTCATTCGCACCCTCAAACACCTGGGCTACAAAATCGCCATCGTCAGCGGCGGATTCGTTTCGTTTACCGACCGCCTGAAAGACGAGCTCGGCTTGGACCACGCGTTTGCCAACGAACTTGAACACAAACGGGGTGTCCTCACGGGTGAGCTCACTGGTCAAATCATCGATCGTGCAGCCAAGGCACGCCTCCTCACCGAGCTCGCGGCGCTCGAGGACATCGATGTCGAGCAGGTGGTCGCAGTCGGCGACGGAGCGAACGACCTCGACATGTTGGCCGCAGCTGGCCTCGGCGTTGCCTTTTGTGCCAAACAAGTGGTGCGCGAGGCCGCTGATGCCACGCTGAGTACCCCTCACCTCGATGCAATCCTCTTCCTCCTCGGCGTCCGCCGCGAAGAAGTCGTTGCCGACAAACTCGCAGCTGAGGACGCATAAGTTCGCACATCTATCGCGCTGTCGACGTGGCAGTGGTCACGATTGATGCAACGGTAGTGAACCGGGTGTCCAATCGGTCTATGGTCGAGTCATGGCACGCGTACTCATCACGGAAAAGCTCGCCGAACGAGGGCTCGAACTCCTTCGAAAAGCGGGACACGAAGTCGACATTCAGCTCGATCTCTCACCCGAGCAGCTGCTCGAGGCGGTCAAAGGTGCCCAAGGCATCATCATCCGCTCAGCAACGCAGATCACTGAGGAGGTGCTTGCTGCAGCCGACGAACTCATGATCGTTGGCCGAGCGGGAGTCGGGCTCGATAACGTCGACACCGAGGCTGCTACCAACGGTGGGGTGATGGTGGCGAACGCTCCAACCTCGAACGCAGTGTCTGCGGCAGAACACACCATGGCCATGCTCCTCTCGATGGCCCGAAACGTCCCACAAGCGCACGTGGCTCTTGTCGATGGCCGATGGGAGCGATCCCAGTGGGGCGGCGTGGAACTACTCGACAAGACGCTCGGCATCATTGGCCTCGGTAACATCGGCGGCCTCGTCGCTCAGCGCGCCAAGGCCTTCGGTATGCGTCTGGTCGGCCACGACCCGTTCGTATCCCCAGAGCGCGCAACGGAATTGGGCGTTGAAATCATGAGCCTCGACGAGTTGATCGGCGAAGCCGACTTCCTGACGCTCCATATTGCTCGCACTCCGGAAACCGTCGACATGATCAATGCCGAGCGCCTAAAGCTTGCGAAGCCCAACCTGCGGGTCATCAATGTCGCACGCGGTGGGATCGTCAACGAGCAGGACCTCGCCGACGCCATCAGCGATGGCGTCATTGCCGGCGCAGCGATCGATGTCTTCGATGTCGAACCAAAAACCGACTCTCCCCTGTTCGGCGTCCCTGGGGTCGTTGTCACACCACACCTCGGAGCCAGTACCTCGGAGGCTCAAGACCGAGCCGGCGAAGTCACCGCAGAGCAGGTCCGTCTCGCACTTGAAGGCGAGTTCGTTCCGTTCGCCGTGAACATCGCGGCCAAGGCAATGAACGAGGAAGTTCAGCCTTTCCTTCCGCTGGCCGAGCAACTCGGTTCCATGTTCTCCAACCTGGTCGACGGCCCGCTCACGAACGTCGAGATCGTTTTCGCCGGAGAGATTGGCGGTAGTGATTGCTCAATGCTCGAACTTGCCGCCACGAAGGGACTTCTCGCTGGCCGCTCCGACACGTCGGTGAGCTTCGTGAATGCTCAAGCGGCCGCTCGAGTCGCCGGCCTCAACGTCAACGCTCGATGCAGCACCAAGACACCGACGAACTTGCTCAACGGAATCAAGATCACCGGCGAGGGTCGTTCGATTGCGGGAACGGTCAACCTGCCTTCGGGAGATGCGCGCATCATTTCGGTCGATGGCATCACCATCGATCTGCCGTCATCAGAGCACCTCCTATTGATCCTGAACAACGATGCCCCAGGCGTTATCGGTAGTGTCGGAACGATCTTCGGCGAAGCGAAGATAAATATCGACGACATGCACTTCGGCAGGTCCTCCACAGAAGGCGGAGCGTCCAACGGCCCGGCATTGCTCGCCATTTCGACGACCACACCGATTCCCGATGTGGTGATTGCGAAGATCAGCGAACTTCCGGCGACCCGCTCCGTGCGAGCCATCACCACCGAACGAAGCTAGCGAGCGTCTCTAGGCCTGTTAGAGAAGTTCCGCCACGTGCGGGCTCATCACCACGAGGGGGACCGAGATATCGAGCGCTGACGTGTCGATGGTCGCGATCTTGCGCCCCGGCTGCACGGCGTCGCGCGGTTCGGACATATTTTCGGCCAGCACATGGCTCGTCGTCGCCAGATTGGCGCTGACCAGTGCGAGACCCCAGACCCTCATCGCGACGTTGGGGTCGGCAGTTACTGGAGCCACGATCTCGATGATCACTCGTCCAGCCCACAAGAAGCTCTGACGACGCTCGCCAAGCGGCGTCGTCATCTGACCTTGGCGCCGCTCCTTTATCCCAACTTCAGTAAAGGCAGCAACGGTCCTGTCGAGGTCTCCCGTTTCAATAACGACGTGATCGATTGCGAACACCGCGTTTGTGTTGTCGAGGCCCGTTCGCTGCTCGACAGCGAGTGTTGTGCCCGACGGTGCAATCGAAGTGATGGACTCGATATTTGAGGTCACCCCCTCGATCGCCCAACCGAGGACTCCCCGGCCATTCGCTGTGCCCGCCAGCTCAACGACGGTCTTCCCGAAGACCATCTCGTTGTCGAGTACGGAGAAACCGGCGGAGCGCCAGGAATCGGGGTCGTCGCCGATGACGATTCGTTGCAGTGCGTGAGCCATGGGACCAGAGCATAGTGAGGTGCTCTACCGCAAGAGGAGGACTCCATCGTCGATTGGCGAATACAGGAGACTCTTTTGATCTCGGAGGAAGTTCTGGTGGTTACGCCAAGGATCGTGATCCAGCTGTGCCGGAAGGTTCGGGAGCATGCGCTGGAGGTATCCGGCCGAAAAGTCATCGACCCATCCCGATCGCGGCGCACCGATATCAACCTCTCGAAGCGTGGGTGTGCACGTCGTTACTCCGGCCTTGCTCATTTCGTTGAGCACCCGGCAAACGTAACGGCTCACCATGTCCGCGCGCAGGGTCCACGACGCGTTCACGTAGCCAAACGTGGAGAACAAGTTGGGCACCCCGCTATATCCAGCGCCCCGGTAGCTCACCGTGTCAGCAAAGTCGACCGCTCGACCATCGACCGATACTTCGATCCCGCCGACCAAGGCCAGGGTCAGCCCGGTCGCGGTGACGATCACGTCGGCATCGATGTGGTCTCCACTCGCCAATTGAACGCCCGAGTGGGTAATGCGGTCGATCGTATCGGTGACCACCGATGCCCTATCCGAGTTCACCGCGTCGAAGAAGTCGCTGTTGGGAACGAGACAGAGCCGCTGATCCCAAGGCGCATAAGTGGGGGTGAAGTGCTGCGCGGTCATCTCGTCACCAACGTGTTCGCGCATGCGACGAAGGAGCTCCTTTCGCAAGACCTCCGGTGCTCGGCGACTGAGCAGGTAGACGAGTTGATCACGGGAGATATTTCGGGCTCGTGTGATCGAGTATGCGAATCGATCCGGTAGCCACTCCCGAAGCCGGATCGCGAACGAGTCTGTGTTGGGGCTGCTCACCATGTACGTGGCCGACCGTTGCAGCATGGTTACGTGCTTCGCTGTTTTCGCGAGTGCGGGAACGATAGTCACCGCCGTCGCACCTGAACCAATCACCGCGACGTTCGCGTTCGTGACGTCCAGGTCATCTGGCCAAAACTGTGGGTGAACAACCGAGCCCGCAAAGCCATCAATACCGGGGAACTCGGGTGTGTGGCCGGACGTATAGCTGTAATAGCCAGCGCACGCGAAAAGCACGCTGCAGGTAACGGTACGCTGGTCGCCGGCCGTCTCGACCGTGAGCGTCCACCGCGCCGCCTCCGAGGACCACTCGGCGCTGGTGACCTTCTGACCGAAACGGATGCGGCGACGAATATCGAAGCGGTCGACCGCCTCGTTCAGGTACTCGAGAATTGCATCGCCTTCAGCTATAGATTCCTCACGTACCCAGGGGAAGAAACGAAAGCCGAGGGTGTGCATGTCACTGTCGGATCGAACGCCCGGATAGCGAAAGAGGTCCCACGTTCCGCCGAGGTCCTCTCGCTGTTCGAGCATCGCAAACGACCGGCCTGGACAGAGCGTCGATAGGTGGTACGCAGCGCTGATGCCAGAAATACCAGCTCCGATGATCACGACATCGAACTCTTCGCTGGCCATCCCTGGAGGATTGCTCGTGTTGTGTCCGGGATGCATTGCCAGAGAGTAGGTGCTTTACGTCTCGAACAATGCTTCGCCAGCGTGGTCGAATCCAGCGGCGAGGTCGTGTGGAAGCGAACCTCGTGCCGCGCGGAGGTACGCATATGGCGTCTCTGCACGGAAGTTCGAGACCCGCGAGGTGTAGACGTCGGCATACCGTTCGACTTGACGCGCGAACAGGCTTTTGTCGTTGCCAGCGCGCATCAATGGCCCCCAAATCGGATTTCCGAGTTCGCCCGCAGCTTTCGCGAGGGGCGAGATCTTGTCGTCGAGTCGTGAGGCCCGTGCGGTGACGTTGTTGTAGTCCGACTGCACATCGCTCCCACCACCCGACGCCTTTGCAAGCCGTAGCTGTGCCTGAGTTCGGTCGACGGCAATCTTCTCGGCCATCAACATCTCGAGTAGAGACTGGTTCTCCGCAAAGTCCATCGCATCGGTGATCTCGGTCTCGAGCTCGCGGGCGATGAGGGCTGTCCGCCAGCGCAAGACGTCCTTGGAAACGTGAACATCACCAAAGAGATGATCGCCGACATAGAGCGGTTCATCACTGTCAGAACCAAACCACTCTTCGACCAGACGCGCATTGCCTCCGAAGTAGACGTGACCCGATTCGAGCGGTCCTTGATGAGGGAGCAATAGCGATTCTTCCTCGTCGACCACCCGATAGATGGGATTCGGATGCACGAAGAATCCGGGCTTATTCGCCGACACGATGACAAGGTCGAACAGGCTTCGCCAAGTGTCCTGACCCTCGATGTATCTATCGAAGCAATAGGGCATCATCTCTCGGGTGTATGCCCAGTCAGAGTTCGTGATCAGGACAAGCCTCTTACCGGCTAAGCGCTGTTCTTGCAGGGTGGCTGCCATATCGGGGTCGAGTTCTACGAAACGATCCTTGTCCGCGATGATTTCGTCCTTCATTGCTCCCCCGTTGTGGGCAACGCCGAGGGCCTCATCGACAGCGTCGTAAATGTCCGCGTAGGAACGCATGCCGGGAAGCGGACTTTGGTCGTGCAGTTCGACCAATTGGGTGAAGAGGCTTGCACGACTCAACTCGAACAGCGTGTTCATGAACCGGAAGCGGGGCGACGACAACTCGACGATCGTCGATGCGTATGTTCGGCGCTGCTGCTCAAAGGTGAGCAATTCTTCGCCGTGTTGGGCGCGGACTACTCGGCCGAAGCGAGTGGCTTTGAGCACATTGCCTAGCTCGAGGTCGAACGCGAGTCCGACCGTGAAGCGGCTAGGGTCAAACGTGCACTCATCGACCGGCAGCCCTCTCGTCGTAAGCGCCTTGCGTGCATGAGTGAAGACCGCGCCTTCCCACTCCGCTGAGCGGTAGTGGATCAAGGTGTAGTCCATGTCGTAACCAACGACGGGCACACTTCGTAGATTCAGGGTTCGGTTCGCAAAGACGCCTCGCTCAGGGAATGAGCGCCAATCTTCCACCCGATCTATTTCTCCCGGTACGTGATCTCAGTGCCTTCGAGTTTGAGTCCAATAGATCGGATCTCCTTGTCGAGCGCATCGAAGTCGAACTTGCCGCCACTAACGTAGCGCTTGTCGAGGTCGAAGCGGAACCGATTCCCCGGTGAGGTTCGGTTCACTTGCTTGAAATCAGCAGAGGGTTCGCCAAATGAATATTTCTGGGCCCATGCAACACCGTTGATCATTGTGGCCAGAGATGCTTCGCAGGAGATCGCCGCAACCTCGGCGATGCTCGTCGCACAGAGAAGGTCGGCGTACTGGGGATGCGGTTTGTGCTCACCGCAGCCGCCGAGAAGCGACATGATTTCTTGAGCCATTGGCTTGCGCCCTGGCAGAGCGTCCAACGACAACCCTGGGCCATCGTCTGTCACGATGAACTCGTTGCCACTGGCGACGATGTCGATCTCGCTGACGTTGCCCTGATGTGCTTCGGTCAGTGAAACGCAAAGGACGGCACGAAGCGCCTGGTTGCGCACGTTGCCGTTCTTGTCGAAGTGCACTCCAACCCTTGATCGCACTGTTTGGAGGTCTTTCGCCTTCACCACTGTCAGAACCTCGGTTCCATTCATTCTTCGATAGGTACAAATCAGCTTCCGCCGAATTCGCTGCTAGTCAATAGTCGACACGAGGTACTGACAAATAAAGGATTCAGCGCAAATCTCCATCCAGAATTCGCAAATGCCAGACCTCGAGTCGAAGAGGACGGCACATCATAAATGTAAGAACTTTCGTCAGAAATGTAAGAACTTACGTCGCCGATGTAGCAGATGACGTTTCGTAACATTAGTGTCACAGGCGCCATGATTTCACGCTCTGCGTTTTCTCAATCACTATTCACCACTCGCAACGCTCTCGCGTCCCCTGTGCGCGCACTACGTGGTGGGGACTTCACTCCGTCACGTCGGCCTGCGAGCATTGTCGCGCTCACGTTAACGCTCGCCGCCATCCTCGGCGTGACCTCCTTGCTGACCCGGCCAACCCCGGCCGCCGCAGCGCAGGCGAGTCAGGTACTCGTCCGCGCACACGGCACGAGCGGCGCAGAAGAACTTGCTCTACGAATCAACGGCGAAGAGGTCGCCCGATGGGGAGTCTCGACCACGCCAGATGACTATGTGTTCACCACCGATCAACCAATCGAGGTCACGACGGTCGAGGTCACGTTCCTCAACGACACTGGGATGGATCGTGACCTCGTCATCGATCACGTCGACGTCGGCGGAATCGTTCTGCAGTCCGAATCGCCCAGCACGATGTCAACCGGCTCCTTTGTGGACGGCGAAGGTTGCCGGGAGCGGGCATCGGTATCTGAGACGCTGCACTGCCGCGGTTCGTTTACCTACGATGTTCCCGCCGGTTCTGCGCCAACCGATACCCCCATCGTCATCGCACCTAACCCAACGCCCGTGACACCACCGACACAAGTTTCGGTTCGGGCACAAGGAGCCACCGGCACCGAGCAGATCCAGATCCGAATCAACGGGCAAACAGTCGCCACGGAAACGCTCAGCCAACAATGGCAGGACTTCACCCACGCACTACCGGCGAACGCTCAAATCACCGATGCCGAAGTACATTTCCTCAACGACGATGGTCCACGCGACGCGCGTATCGACTACCTCCAGGTCGATGGCGAACGCTTTGAATCGGAAGATCCGAGCACCCGCGCAGACGGCATTTGGGTAGGACGCTGCGCTTCTGGGGGATCCAATACCGAGTGGCTCCGCTGTTCAGGGTCGTTCCGCTACGACGTGAACGGCACTGCAGCGCTGCTCCCTCCCCCACAGCCAACGAGCGAGCCGGCACCTGACTCAGGCACACCTGCTACCCCAGACCCGACCGTGCCCCCTACAGCTCCCACGACTACCACTCCAACGACGTCGCAACCCCCAGCAACTTCAGCTCCGAGCGATACCGGCAGTTCTTCGACATCTTCGACCTCATCCACGTCGTCGACAACTTCATCCACGAGTACGACAAGCAGCACGACCACAACCACGACCACGACCACTGCGCCCACAACCACTGCGCCTACGACGACGACTTCTCCGCCAGCCCGCGCTGTCGGGACACCTGGCCGCTACAGCATTGCCCAAGTCATCGAAGGCACCATCTCTGCTGGTGATGGATCAAACCCAAACGAAGAGTCACCAATGGGGCGCCATGACGCTCCACTCGCGCTCAACCAAGGTTGGAACTGGGCTCAGGGGCCGACTCGCAACTCCGTCTGGGGCCAACTCGGTACCGGAAGTTCCCGCTTTGCAGAGTTCCGTTGTGCCGTCATCCCCGAACAGGGTCACACGCCGCCTGTTCCATTCCGAGTCAACGTGCGTGAGGGCGCGTACTATCAGTTCGCCAATAACAGCTGGCAGAAGGGCTTCGACGTCGACCTCACCGGCGGAAACCACGGTGGTTACTTGGGTACTGCCGGAGGCTCAAACATAAACCCGTTCACCTCCGGGTCACACGGCCTCATCGAATGGCGGAGGGAAGCCGACGGCAGCTTCTCCGCACCGTGGAACCCTGCTGCGCTGATGATGCACTTCTGGGCCGCACAACGTGAGGCGCCAGCTCCAGGCCAAACCGCCGAGTTTCTTACGAGCGAAGTCCGCCTCCAACAGCCAGACGGTCAGACCGTAGACCTTTCTCAAGTCCGCGTGCTGTTCCAATGCGGCGTCGACTACTACAACACCACGGGTGGGCAAGGCACCCAAGTTCCTGGCCCGGGCATCGGCAAGTACCACCGGGCGACCGAGAGCTGGACGCCAAGCTTGTGGGTCACCCTTCCACGGGACACTCCGGCGAACTCTGTATCAGACTTCTCGAACTGGCTCAGCAATAACACCCCACCGAACGTGGGCTAGAACACCCCAC